>JALYZY010000132.1 GCA_030948665.1 Actinomycetota bacterium
GGTTTTGACCGCCGCGCTGACCGCACGTCCGCACGAGAACGTTGATCACGCACTAGGCTTGATTTGCGCGCCATGGGGTATTAGGACCTCCATGGAGCGTCTGGCCATGCCTCGCACCGACTCCAACGAGCTGTTCGTCCGTTGGCAGAAGCATGGCGATCAGCGGGCGCGTGAGGAGCTGGTCGACCGGTTCCTGCCACTGGCGCGCAAGCTTGCCCGCCGGTACGCGGGGCCCCGAGAGCCATTCGAAGATCTGATGCAGGTGGCAAGCCTCGGCTTGGTGAAAGCGGTTGACCGATTCGACACGCAGCGGGGAACCGCGTTCTCCTCATTCGCGGTTCCGACGATCCTCGGCGAGCTGAAGCGCTACTTCCGCGACCTGGGCTGGTCCGTCCACGTCCCCCGCGGCGCCCAGGAGCAGGCGCTGAAGGTCGAGGAGGCGCAGCAGCAGCTGACCACGAAGACCGGCCGCCCGCCAAGTGTCCAGGAGCTCGCACAGTTCCTCGAGATGAGCATGGACGATGTGCTCGACGCCCTCGAGACCGCGAGCGCCCACCACTCGACGTCGCTCGATGCTCCGCGCGACGATGGGGAAGAAGAGTCAGGCTCGCTTGCCGACGCGTTCGGCAAGGAGGACGAGCGGTTCGAGCTGGTCGAAGCAAGCGCGACGATCTCCGCGGCCGCCCGCGAGCTGTCCGGACGCGAGCGACGGGTACTCGTCCTGCGTTTTGTCGAGGACATGACCCAGACCCAGATCGCTGAGCAGATCGGTGTCTCGCAGATGCAGGTCTCGCGGATACTGCGCCGGGCGTTGGCTCGCTTGCGCGAGCTGACTGACGACGACGAGCTGTTCGAGCGCTGAGGGCGACCCCGGCAGGGCCTGCACCGCTGTGGGCGCGATCGAGGAGTTTCCAGCGGTTCGCCTCGAGCTAGCGAGCACGCCTGAGTGTCCTTCGCTCGTTCGCGGCGCGCTGAGCGCCGTTGGTGAGGAGGTGGCGCTCGATTCGAGGCTCCTCGACGACGTCAAGACGGCCGCTACAGAGGCCTGCAATAACGTCGTCACACACGCCTACCGCGGGTTGCCGGGGCCTTTGTCTGTATGCACGTACCTCGAGCCGAGCTCGCTGGAGGTCGTGGTCCGCGACTATGGACTTGGGATTTCCGATGACCTCGTCGACGACGACCAAGAGCGAGGCGTGGGCTTGCCGATCATCGAGGCGCTCACCCGCGACGCAACCTTCAGGCGGTGTGACGATGGCGGGACAGAGGTGCGGATGCAGTTCGCGGTGCCGGCCGCGGGCCAAGCTCTGGTGCCACGTCCGGCCGCCGCGGCCCCTGACGATGAGTGGATCAGCCGTATCTCAGGCGACGCCGTGGCCTCGATATCGCCCCTGTGCCTGCTCGAGGGCGTCCTCGGACGGCTGGCCCGGGCACTGGCGGCAAGAGCCCGCTTCTCGCTCGATCGTTTCTCCGATGTCTACCTGGCGACGGATGTGATCGCCAGGCACGCAGTCAACGCGGCGACTGGCGCGCGGATCGCGTTCGGGCTCTCGATCCAGACCAGGCACCTCGAGATGACAATCGGGCCATTCCGCAGGGGCGCGAGCGCGGTCCTGTCACATCACGCGCCGATCAGTGCCGCCGAGTCAACACTGGGCCTACTCGCTGACGAGCTCGAGATCGTGAGTGCGAACGGGAGCGAGATGCTTCGGGTCGTGATCGACGAGCCGCCACCACGCGCGGCAACAGCCGAGTAGCACCAGCGGCCAGGAGCGCACCCAGCCCGCGTCAGGGTTCTCTGAGAACCTCGTCGGGGCTCTCGACGAGGGTCATCCGTCCCGCGATGCCAGTGAGCGATAGGAGGCGCTGCACCTGGTGCGATCCGTTAACCAGGGCAAATCGCCGACCGCTCTGCTCGGCCGTCTTGTGCGCCCGCACGAGCACGCTGAGGCCGGTCGAGTCCATGAAGTCGAGCTCCCTGAGGTCGACCAGCACGAGCGACGCGTCCGAGCCGAGCGCCCGGTTCAGCCCTTCCTCAAGTGAGGGGCTGGCGGCGAGGTCAAGCTCCCCCGCCAAGGTCAGGATCATTGCGTCTGCTTCGGCGCGGGTCTCGAAGTTGAAATGGCTTGGCATTCAAACGCGAGCGTACCGCGATCCCCGCCCCCCTGCCGGTCGAGTGCCAGTGTCAGGTGACGGTCGGTTTGGCCCCGTCGCGAGGGGGTAGCTGAGACGGGTGTCGAGCTCGGAACTGGAGCGCCAGCAGGAGGACGCGGCGGCGGCCGAAGCTGGGGCGATCGGCGGCCGCGCACCGGCTGAAGACGACGAGTCTCTGCGCCCGGTGAAGGAGGCCGGAGGAGGCGAAGCGGAAGGCTTCGAGTAGGCCGAGGCCCTGCTGATCGAGCACGCGAGCCACGGCGACCAGCACGCCGCCCGCCAAGCGATCGAGGATGCGCCCACCACGCCGGATGACCCCCGCGAAGCCCCCTCGGGCGAAGCCGACACGGAGTACTCGAGCGAGCGGTCTGACGACGACCGCTGAGCCGCGACGTGCGTGTTGAAACCACGCTTGCATACGCGACGCTCGCCACGGCTGCCCGTAGGGCAGACCGTCGCTACTTGTGACTGGGTTTCTGGCGCTCCAGCGCGTCTGATGCTCGGTTATCGGTCAGGAGGTCCAGCACCGCTGCCTCGATGCATGCCCTGACGCGATCGTTCGCCGGATCCAGATCCGGGATCTTCTCGAGCGCCGGCGCGATCGTCCAACCCGACTGATAGCGGTCGAACACGCGCGGGTCGATGTAGGCGCGACGGGCAACAGCCGGGGTGTTGCCAAGTAGCTCAGAGACGCCCCGCACGGCGCGGTCGATCGCTCGCTTGCGTGCGGTCTTGGTCGTGGCGCCCAGCCCGTCGGTCGCGAGCGATACCGCTGCAAGCACTGTGCCGTTCCACGTCCGGAAGTCCTTGGCGCTGAAGTCCTCCTCCAAGTGTTCCTTCAGGTAATCGTTGATCTCGTGCGAGCGCACGTTGTGCCAACGGCGTCCGTCCTTGTAGGCCAGGAGCTTTGCCCCGCCTCCTCGCCTTCGCTTCAGCGCACAGACCACGTCCCTGGACCGAGGATCCGTGATCGCTTGCACGCGTCGGATCCCTCCCTTCGCCGGATAGTCGAAAGCGATCGAATCGTCCCGCACCGATACGTGCTGCATTGTGATGGTGGCGAGCCCGATACCGCTCTCCTCATCGGCGTACTGCTCACTTCCCACTCTGAACATGCCGACGTCCAGCAGGCGAACGGCGCATGCGAGCACACGGTCCCGGCTCAGATCTTCGCCGTCGAGATCCCGGGCGAGACGCTTGCGTAGCGTCGGCAGCATCCGGCCGAAGCGGACCATCTTCTCGAACTTCTCCCGATCGCGGCGCTCGCGCCAGCGGGGGTGATAGATGTACTGCTTGCGGCCGGCCGCGTCGATGCCGGTGGCCTGGAGGTGGCCGAGCGGATCGGCACAGATCCATACCTCGGACCATGCGGGCGGGATGGCAAGCGTCTTAAGACGCTCGATGATGTCGGGGTTCTCGATCCGCTCGCCATGCTCATCGATGTACACGAAGCCGCGTCCCCGCTTGACGCGGCGCAATCCGGGGGACGAGCAGTCAGAGCGCCGAAGCCGAGCACTCCGTGCCGGGCTCGAAGCGGGTCGAGGCTTCGCCCGCGGGCGGGAGCGCCGCCGCGCCGCATGTCGCTCGGCGACCGCCACTAGTTCGAGTCCGCCTCACTCGGGTTCGCCTCATTCGGGTTCGCCTCCGACGCGAAAGAGCGAAAGCGATCGGCCATGTCGGCATCTGCCGATCCGTCGTCGCTCTCTCCGCCCGATTGCGCGCGCTCCTCGTCGTCGAGAGCCTCCTGGTGCGCTGCGTTGGCCTGCTGAACGGTGCTCTCCAGCAGATGCCTGATTCGCTCCTCGTTGCCGGACGTCACGCCGTCAACGCGCACGCTGCGCCTCTCCAGCTCGACGCTTCCGAGATCGCGGCCGCCGAGTAGAGCCGCGGTCGCGTTGAACGAATCCTTCCAGCCGTCCGGTGGGTCGCCTGCGATCTTCACGATGAGCTCCCCGTCGTGCACCTCCGCGGTGCTCCAATCCAAGCTTGGTATCGCCATGTTCAGGAAATACCCCTCATCACGGACTGCTAGGCATACTGATTCGAGTGTCCGCCGCCGCCTACACCTCGCCACTCGCAGAAGAGCTCGCCCCGGACGTGCTCGAGCGCTTCATGCGCTATGTCCGGGTCGGCACCCAGTCGCGACGGGATCGAGTGTCTTCACCGAGTACGCCGGGGCAACTCGAGCTGGGTCGAGCGCTCGCGGACGAGTTAGGCAGCGCAGGTCTTGCCGACACGGAGCTCGACGCGAACGGGTACGTGACAGCGACGCTTCCGGGCAGTGCCGGGGCGGACGAGGTGGCAATCGGCCTGATCGCCCATATCGACACGAGCCCCGACGCTCCGGGGGACGACGTCGAGCCGCTGGTACATCGGGACTACGCGGGAGGGGTGATAGAGCTGCCGCGTGAAGGCACCCGTCTCGATCCTGCTTCGATCCCGGAGCTTGCGGCCAAGGAGGGGCACGACCTGGTCACGAGCAGCGGCGACACGCTGCTCGGCGCCGACGATAAGGCTGGGGTGGCCGAGATCATGGCGGCTGTCGCATACCTCGCGGGGCACCCGGAGCTGCCCAGGCCCATGCTGCGGATCTGCTTTACCCCCGACGAGGAGATCGGAGAAGGGGCCACGCTGTTCGACATCGAGCGTTTCGGTGCGCTCTGCGCCTATACGCTCGACGGCTCTGAGCTCGGCGAGCTTCAGGACGAGACCTTCAGCGCGCTCGAAGCGATCGTAACCGTCCATGGAGTAGAGGTCCATCCGGGCCAGGCGACAGGCAAGATGGTCAACGCGCTGCGAATCGCTGCGCGAATCGTCTCGTCGCTCCCCGCCAACCTGACGCCCGAGACGACGAAGGACCGGGAGGGCTTCATCCATCCCTACGAGTTCATGGGAACCGCAACGCGCGCGAGCTTCCGGGCGATCATCCGTGACTTCGACGATGAGCTGCTCGAATCGCATCTGGAGCTGCTGCGGCGGACCGCGGAGGACATCGTCGACATGTCGCCGCGCGCCCGCCTGGAGATTGACGTTCATCGCCAGTACAGCAACATGCGCCGCTACCTCGACCGGGTCCCATACGTGACTGCCGCGGCCGAGGCGGCGATTCGAGCTGAGGGCATCGAGCCGCTGCGAAGCCCGATCCGGGGAGGAACCGACGGATCGCGGCTGAGCGAGATGGGCCTCCCGACAGCCAACATCTTCACCGGCGGTCACGACTACCACTCGGTGCGCGAGTGGGCCTCGGTGAACGACATGGCGGCAGCGGCGGCGACGGTCGTGCGACTCGCCGAGGTATGGACGCGGCCCGAGGTGCGAGACGCTGCACTGTCGCATGCGGGCACGTGAGCGGGGCCTTGTAGGCTCCCGCGCGTGAGCTCGGTGTCAGATTTCTTGGCGTCCGTCGACGGCGAGATCATGCCCGTCGGCGAAGCGACGATCCCCGCAACGGACGAGGGGCTGCTACGGGGCGACGGCGTGTTCGAAGTGATCCGCGTGTATGAAGGGAGGCCATTCGCGCTCGATGAGCACCTGGCGCGGATGGAGCGTTCGGCTGCGAACCTGCGATTGCCGGTGGACCTCGAGGCGGTTCGCGCCGAGACGTATCGCCTGCTGGCGCAGGCCTCCGACGGACACGGCCATGAGCAGCTCCGCATTGTCATCACGCGAGGAGGTCGGCGGCTGCTGCTGACAGAGCCGATCGCCGCGATGCCGGATGTGCTTAGGCTCGCCTCGATCACCTATAGCCCGACTCGCGTCCTCGACGGCATCAAGTCGCTCTCATACGCCGCGAACATGCTCGCGACCCGGCTCGCCCAGGAACGCGGTTACGACGAGGCGCTGTTCGTGACGCCGCACGGTCATGTGCTCGAGGCCCCTCGCAGCTCGCTTTTCTGGGTGAAGGACGGACGCGTCCTGACGCCGCCGCTAGAGGAGCACATCCTCGCCTCGATCACCCGCAAGATCGTGATCGAGCTCGCCGGAGGGGTCGAGCAGGAATGCACCCTCTCCGAGCTGCTCGAAGCCGACGAGGCGTTCATCGCCGGCACGACGCGCGAAGTTCATCCCGTGGCGGCGCTCGACGAGCGCACGTTCGACGCGCCCGGACCGGTGACTGAACGCCTGAAGGACGAGGTCGCCGCCCACATCAGGACGAAGCTCGACGCCTCTTGAAAGCTGACCGCGGCCGGGCCGGATGAAGGTCCTGACCGTCATCGGCAACCGGCCGCAATTCGTCAAGGCGTCCGCCGTCTCGGGGCCGCTGCGCCGGGGGAATTCCGAGGTCCTGGTGCACACGGGTCAGCACTACGACGACGAGCTCTCGGGCATCTTCTTCCGGGAGCTTGGGCTCCCCGCGCCCGACCGCGAGCTCGGTATCGGCGGCGGCTCGAACAGCTCGCAGACGGGGAGGATGCTCAGTGCGCTGGAGCCGGTCATCGAGTGCGTGGCTCCGGACGCGGTGCTCGTCTATGGCGATACCAACTCGACCCTTGCCGGTGCGCTCGCGGGCGTGCAGGCGGGCGTTCCGGTCGCGCACGTTGAAGCGGGGATGCGCTCGTTCGACCGCTCGATGCCCGAGGAGCGAAACCGCGTGGTTGCCGACCACCTCAGCGAGCTGCTGCTGTGTTCTTCGGAGGCGGCGATCGGGAATGCTCGCCGCGAGGGTCTCGGAGACCGAGCCGAGCTGGTCGGGGATGTGATGGTGGATGTGGCTCTGGCCGCTCAGCCGCGAGCTCGTGAGCGTGTCGACCTGGTCGGGGCTCACGGATTGGCGCCCGGGGACTACGTCCTGGTGACAGTTCATCGCGCCGGCACTGTCGATGACCCGACGCGGCTCGAGATGCTCGTGGAGCTGTTGCTCGCGATCCCGATGCCGGCGATCCTGCCGCTACATCCGCGGACGCGCGAGCGCCTCGCGCGGGCGGGACTGCTCGAGCGCCTGTCGGAGCAGCCTGGCCTGGTGGTGACGGCGCCGCTGGGGTACTTCGAGCTGACCGCGCTGCTGTGCAACGCCCGGAGGGTGGCGACGGATTCCGGTGGCCTCCAGAAGGAGGCTTACCTTGCGGGAGTTCCGTGCGTCACTTTGAGGTCGAGCACCGAGTGGACCGAGACGGTTGACGCGGGGTGGAATGTGCTGGTCGACCTCGACGCTTCAGCGGCGCTCGAAGCACTCGAGCGTGTTCCGCCGCACAACCGTCCGCCCCTGTACGGGGACGGTCGAGCGGGGGAGCGGGTCGTAAGCGCTCTTACACTGCGCCTCGGATGAGAAGAGACAGAGCGTGAGCGCGCAGCGCGTACGAATCGGCGTCGCGGGGCTCGGCTACTGGGGGCCGAACCTGGCGCGCAACTTCGCCGCAATCGAGGGTTGCGAGCTCACCTGGATGTGCGACCCGGACCGCGCCGCGCTCGAACGTGCGGGGACGCGGTTTCCCCAGGCGCGCCTGACGGGCGAACTGGAGGATCTGCTCGCGGACCCGGCACTCGACGCGATTGCCCTCGCCACCCCTGTGAGCACGCACGCCCCTTCTGCCGTCCGCGTGCTCGAGGCCGGAAAGCACTGTTTCGTCGAGAAGCCGCTCGCTCAGTCGCTGGCCGACGCGCAGCGCGCGGTAACGGCCGGGGAGGGAAGCGGCCGGGTCTTGATGGTCGGCCACCTACTCGAGTACCACCCAGGGGTCAACAAGCTGAAGGAGCTGACCGAATCGGGCGAGCTCGGCGATCACATCTACTACATCTACGGGAACCGGCTGAACCTGGGGAAGGTCCGGGCCGATGAGAACGCCTTGTGGAGCCTTGGAGCCCACGACGTGTCGGTCGTGCTGCACCTCGCCGGCGAGGACCCGGTCGAGGTCGTCGCCCACGGAGAGGCGTATCTCCGCGAGGGCGTGCAGGACGTCGTGTTCTGCTTCCTGCGGTTCCCTTCTGGCCTCTGCGCACACCTGCACCTCTCTTGGCTGGACCCCCATAAAGAGCGCCGCTTCACGGTGGTCGGATCGCGGCGGATGGCCACCTTCGACGACATGGCGCTGGAAGGCAAGCTGACGATCTACGACAAGGGAATGGATGAGGACGCGCGCGGCTACGGCGAGTACATCACTCGAAGCGGTGACATCTTCAGTCCGCGGATCCCGAACCTCGAGCCTCTCCGGGTCGAGTGCGAGCACTTCGTGGATTGCGTTCGGACCGGAGGGCGGCCGCGCTCGGACGGGCATAGCGGGATGCGCGTCGTGCGGGTACTGGAAGCGCTGCAGCGCTCGCTCGACACCGGACGCCGAGGCGCGGCAGTGTCGCCCGCCAGTTTGGCCGAGGTGGAGGCTGGCGGTGGCTGAACGGACCGAGCTCGAGGCCGCCGGTGCCTGACCGACGAGAGGGGGTGGCGGAGGGCGCCCACGTCGCGCAAAGAGCCCAGCTCGAGGCCGGCGTGTCTGTCTCGCCAGGCGCGGTGATCGAGGGTTCCGTGAGCATCGGGGCGGGGACGTCTGTGGGTCCGGGAGCTGTGATCCATGCGGGGACACGGGTGGGCCCCTCGTGCGTGATCGAGGCCTGTGCCGTGCTCGGCAAGCGCCCCAGGCTGCGTGCGGCGTCTCAGGCTCCGCGTGAGGAGCCCGGGCCGCTCGAGATTGAATCGGGAGCGACGATCTGCGCCGGTGCTGTCGTGTACGCCGGGGCCCGGATCGGGTCCGGAGCGATCATCGGCGATCAGGCTCATGTGCGCGAGCGCGCGAGCATCGGGGCGGGCTCGGTGATCGGTCGTGGCTCGTCGATCGAGTTCGGCGTCGTAGTCGGCGCGCGTGTTCTGATCCAGAGCGATGTCTACGTGACAGCTGGAACGATCGTCGAGGACGACGTGTTCATCGGCCCCGGGGTGGTGACGACCAACGACAACACGATGGGGCGCCATCCCCCGGGCGTGCCCGCGCTCGGGCCGGTATTTGGCCGGGCGTGCCGCGTCGGGGGCGGGGCGGTGCTGGTGCCCGGGGTCTCGATCGGGGCCGAGGCATTCGTCGCAGCTGGTGCTGTAGTCACTCGCGACGTTGTCGCGGGAGCGGCCGTGATAGGAGCTCCAGCACGAGTCGTGCGAAGCGTTTCCGACGCGGATCTGCTGGACCGCTGGCGCTGAACGGGTTACCGGGCGGCGGGCGCCGGGGCGTCCGGTGCCGGGATGAGCACCGAGTCGCTGGCCCGCGCCCAGATCACCTCGTCGCGCCCGGGTCCGATACCGATCAGCGCGATCGGGACACCCAGGCTTTCAGAGATGTACTGCAGGTACTCGCGGGCGGCGCTCGGCAGGTCGGACTCCTCACGACATTCCCTGAGGTCTTCTGACCATCCCGGGAGCTCCTCGTACTCGCCGGTCGCGTGATGAAGGACACTCTGGTGGTAGGGGAAGTAGTCGAACTCGGCGCCCTCCGCCCCACGGTAGCGAGTGCAGACGCGCAGCCGGGCGAAGCCCGACAGGACGTCGAGCTTCATGACCGCCAGCGCGGTCAGGGAGTTGATCCGGGAGGCGTACCGGAGCGCCACCAGGTCGAGCCACCCAACCCGCCTCGCTCGGCCCGTCGTCGTTCCGTACTCCCCGCCTCGCTCTCGGATCTCGTCGGCGATCGCGCCTTCGAGCTCGGTTGGGAACGGACCGGCGCCGACCCGCGTCCCATAGGCCTTGGTGACGCCCCAGACCTCGTCGATGTCCTTTGGTCCCACGCCGGCTCCGACGCAGGCTGCCCCAGCGACCGGGTTCGACGAGGTGACAAACGGATAGGTCCCATGATCGATGTCGAGCAGGGCGCCCTGAGCGCCTTCGAACAAGACGGTCGCTCCGCGGTCTAGCTGGTCATGTACGAGCCGGCTGGTGTCGGCGATATACGGCTCGAGTCGATGCCCGTAGGTGAGGTACTCCTCGGTCATCGTCTGGAGGTCCAGCCGCGGATCCTTGGCGAACGGTCGCAGCGAGAGGCGCTTGGGGTCGAGCGCAGCGATGATCTTCTTCTTCAGGATCTTCTCGTCGAGGAGGTCCTGCATGCGGATCCCGAGCCGTGCGGCCTTATCGGCATAGCAAGGGCCGATTCCTCGACGGGTCGTCCCGATCTGAAGGTTCCCCAGCTTCGCCTCGCCGGCGTGATCGAGCATCATGTGGTAGGGCATGATCAGGTGGGCGTTGGCGGAGATCCGCAACCGCTCCGGCGTGGTCACGACGTGGCGCAAACGGAGCGCTTCAAGCTCCTCGGTCAGGACCTTCGGATCTATCACGACGCCGTTTCCGATCACGCAGATCGTGTCGTCGTGCAGGATCCCGGAGGGAATCAGGTGAAGCTTCCACGTTGTGCCGTTGCGGACGATCGTGTGCCCGGCATTGTTCCCGCCCTGGAAGCGCACGACCGCGTCCGCCCGCTCGGCGAGCAGGTCGGTCACCTTTCCCTTGCCTTCATCGCCCCACTGGGCGCCGACGATCACGATTCCCGGCATCAGGGCCAGTGTACGGAGCGGGCGGGCGGACTCTGGGCGGGTCTCGCCGTTGTCTCGGCTTAGAGAGTGGTCGAGAGAGCGCTGCCATATTTCGTCTTCTCGACCAGGCTGTCCGCTAGGTTGTTCTCATGGAGGACAAGCAGCAGACGGAGAAGCTTCGCGCGACTCAGCTCGAGCGCGAGAAGACCGAGGAACACCTCGCGCTTAGTGCTCAGGACGAAGACGAGGCCGCGCAACACCAGCGTCGGGCGGAGAAGTCGCGCTACCTGCGTGAGAAGCTCGAGGAGCGGGCTGCATCGGAGCAGGACACGGACTGAGGCCCGCGGCCACTCAACTCATGGGTGAGGCCCCGCCTGAAGGTCCGCCAGGATGGTCTGTAGGGAGCGCTCGACAAGTTCGAACGCTCCCGCCTCACCGTCCGTGGGCGTGGTCCTCCTGGATGGTGTTCCCCCCGTCGACGACCAGCACGTGCCCGGTCACATAGCTCGCCGACGGACTGGCCAGAAAACCGACAGCTGCAGCGACCTCCTCCGGGCGCCCAGGACGCCCGACAGGGGTGAACTCCCCGCTGCGCCGCTCGGCGTCTGAGACAGATCCGGTTGCGATCCAGCCGGGGGCGACGCTGTTCACGGTGATCCCGTGCGGGCCGAGCTCGAGTGCCAGCGTCCTCGTGATGCCGTCGAGGCCGGCCTTTGCGGCCGCGTACGCGCTCGAACCCGCGTTGGCCACGATCGGCCCGGTGACCGACGAGACGTTGACGATGCGGCCCCACCCGTGCTCGACCATCGGGCCGACCACCTCTCTGGTCACGTTGAACGCCGTAGTCAGAGAACTGGCCAGCTGCCGGTCCCACTCTTTCGGGTCGACCAGGTGCACCGCACCAGCGCCGGCTTCCACCCCGAGCTGCGCCATCCCGGCGTTGTTGACCAGTACATCGATCGCCCCGAGCTTCTCCGTGACGCTCTTCAGGAGGGCCGTTACCTGACCGCGATCGGTGAGGTCCGCCACGAACCCCACAACCGTCTCCCGGTCGCCCTGGAGCTCCGAGACCCGCTCATGAATCCGGTCGGTGGTGGAGGCGATTGCGACTGCGGCGCCCATCGCGATCAGCTCCCTTGCGGTGGCGAAGCCGATTCCAGTGGGGCTGCCTGCGCCGGTCACCAGCGCGACGCGTCCGCGTAGCGGGAGGTCGGGGAGGTTGCTCACGGCGTCAGAGTGCTCAGCTCGCTCACGCGGCCCGCGCTAGGCGGTCCGTAGGTCCATCCGGCGATCATGTCCGAGCAACGGCAGCTCGTCGCACATCTCGGTCAGTCTTGAGACTGTGCGCTCCGTGATCTGCTCACAGAGCGCCTCACGGTCGAGGATATTCGTGGTAATGACGATCGACCGCTGGTCCTCGTAGCGGGCGTTGACGATCGAGTAGAGCTCCTCGAGCACCCAGTCGGTCGTCCGCTCGGCACCCACGTCATCGATGTGCAGGAGATCCACCGCGGTCAGCCGGTCGAGCAAGTCCACGTGGGAGCGATCGGAGCGATGGGTCTCGCGGATCTCGTTGAGCAGTCGCGGGAGCGAGTAGATCGCGACCGAGCGCCCGGCGCGCAGCGCGGCCTGCGAGACGAGCATCGCCAGCGTCGTCTTGCCGGTTCCAACCGGCCCCATTAACCAGAGGCCCCTTCCGGCGTCGAGTTTCTCGTCGATCGTCTGGGCGAAGCGGCGGGTGGCGACGACGATCGTCGGGTCCATGTCGGTCACCGGGGGCCGCTCGAAGGCGACGTCCCTGTACCGCCTAGGGATGACGGCAGACAGGCTCCGCGCCTTGGCGAGCGCGACCTGCTGCGGGCGGCAGCGGCAGTTGAACGCGGTGTTGGTCTCCTCCTCGAACAGAAAGCCCGAGCCATCGCACAGATCGAACACGCAGCGTGTGCTTGCCCATGCCCTGGTGGCGCTCATTGCCTGGCCCCTGTGCGGATCGGGCTCACGCGGCGAACCGATCGCCGGCGTAGTTCATGAACTTCGGATACTCCTTCTGGAAGGTCAGGACGACATCGCCGACCGGACCGTTGCGGTGCTTGGCGATGATGATGTCAGCCTCGCCGGGGCGTTCGGACTCCTCCTTGAGGTAGTACTCCTCGCGGTAGATGAACATCACCAAGTCTGCATCTTGCTCTATTTGACCGGATTCTCGTAAATCGGAGAGGATCGGCTTCTTCTCGCCGCCGCGCTGCTCGACTGCGCGGCTGAGCTGGGAGAGTGCGATCACCGGGACCTCGAGCTCGCGCGCGAGCCCCTTGAGTCCACGGGAGATTTGCCCCACCTGCTCGACGCGGTTCTCGACCCTGCCCTCGTGGCGCATCAGCTGGAGGTAGTCGATGATGATCAGCCCCAGCCCGCCCGGCACCTGATGGTGCAGGCGGCGAGCCTTGGCGCGCACCTCGAGCACGCCTGTGTCGCTCGAGTCGTCAATCCACAGGGGAGCGTCTGAGAGGCGCTGGCACGCCGCAAGGATCTTCTGCCAGCGGCTCTCGGGCACTCGCCCCTTGCGCAGCTCCTCGCCGTGGATCCGGGCCTGGGACGCCACAAACCGCTGCGCGAGCTCGGACTCGGACATCTCGAGTGAGAACAGGGCTACTGCATGCCCGTCGAGCACGGCGTTCTCGGCCATGTTTGTGACCAGCGCCGACTTGCCCATCGATGGGCGCGCGGCGATCACGACGAGATTTCCGGGCTGAAAGCCGCCGGTCAGTTCGTCGAGATCCTTGAATCCGGACGGCGTGCCGGTCAGCGGAGTCTTCGAGACCGACAGCCGGTGGAGCTTGTCGGTCTCCTGATCGAGGATCTCGGCGATCGGACGGAACTTCTTCTGGCGGTCGTCGTGGGCGACCTCG
Source organism: Actinomycetota bacterium (assembly GCA_030948665.1). Taxonomy (GTDB): domain Bacteria; phylum Actinomycetota; class Thermoleophilia; order Solirubrobacterales; family Solirubrobacteraceae; genus Palsa-465. The sequence goes on from JALYZY010000132.1 coordinate 13,503, forward strand.
AGCACCATCCGCTCGGCATGCTCGACGAGCTCCTGAGCGGGACCCTCGCGACCGAGCACACGGGCCTGGATGTCGTAGGCGGTACTGAGAAGTGCGCGCAGCTGCGCGTTATCGCGCACGATCCGACCGTAGTCGCGGGCATTGCCGGCCGCCGGCACCCAGCCCGCGAGATCGTCGATGATCGCGGTTCCTCCGACCTCCTCGAGCTTGCCGTGCTGGCGTAGCGTCTCGGCGACCGTCAGATGGTCGATCTTCCGGTCGCTCTCGTGGAGATCGAGCATCGCCGTAAACACCGCACCATGCTGCTCGCGATAGAAATGCTCGGGCCGCAGATGCTCCTCGACGAGCAGCCCGTAAAGATGCCGATCGTCGAGCAGCACAGCGCCGAGGACCGACTTCTCGGCTTCGAGATTGTGCGGCGGTGCCGCGATGCTCTGAACAGCGCTCATGTGTTCCCGCCCGAGTCTAGGTTTGCCACAGGCGTCCGAATCGCTTCATCCCGCACCCAGCGAGGAGTTCCGAATGTCTCTGGCCAAACGGCTGATGAGCCGCCGATTCGTCCCGCTTCCCGGCTAGGAGGCTGACGAGGATGGCGATTCGTCTCGCTTCACCGCTAGACGCGCGACGAGGATGGCGATTCGTGGCCGCTTGTGGTTCCGGGCGCTACGACGTTCAATCCACGACGAAACCGCGCGCGGCCACGAATGGCCAACTCGTCAAGCCGCGACAACCATGGTCTTGATCGTCGCCAGCACATCGTCAGCGACCTCGACCACGACCATGTACGTACCGGTGTGCCGAATCGGCTCATCGAGGTGGACCTTCCGGCGGTCGATCCGGATCCCGCGCGCGTCGCGAATCGCATCAACGATGTCCTGCGGCGTGACCGACCCGAACAGGCGGCCGTCGTCGCCGGCCTGCTGGGCGATCGTCAGCACGGTACGGCCGAGCACGGCAGCGTTCTCGCTGGCGCGCTCGACTGCCTCACGCTGGGCTCGCTCGGCGGTCTCCATCCGCTGCTTCGCGGCCTCGATCGAACCGGCAGTCGCCGGCGCCGCAAGCCTGCGCGGGACGAGGTAGTTGCGCAGATAGCCGGCGGACACGTCGATGACCGCTCCGCGCTGGCCGAGCGGCTCGACGTCTTCGAGCAGGATCGCCTGAGGCACGGTGAACCCAGCTACCGGTCGCGGTCGCGGTCTCGGTCGCGATCCCGATCGCCACGGCCGCCGCCAGAGGACTCGGCGACGTACGGCAGCAGGGCAAGCTCCCTGGCCCGCTTGACCGCCCGCGCGACCTGATTCTGGTGGCGGCGGCATGCCCCGGTGATCCTCCGCGAGCGGATCTTGCCGCGGTCGGAGATGAACCGGCGCAGCGCGGAGAGGTCCTTATAGTCGACCTGCTCGACCTTGTCGCGGCAGTACGGGCACGGCTTGCGCCGCCCCGAAGACGGTCCCATCCTTCTGTCGCGCCGGCGGACCGGCCTCCTACGCTGCTTTGCCAACCTTGATCACCTAACTCGATTCTCGTGGATTCGGACGCCTCAGAACGGGATGTCGTCGTCGGCGACTCCGGCAGCAACTGGAGGCTCGAAGTCAGCGGTATCGATCGGGACGTCGCTCTCCGTCTCGCGGATGCTGGAGGAGAAGCCGTTCCCGCTCCCGGTGTCTTCACGCCCGCCCAGGAACTGCACGGTATCGGCGATGATATCGATCGACTGCCGCTTCTGTCCGTCCTTGTCCTCGTACTCGCTCCATTCGAGGCGGCCGTCGATCGCAACAGGCCGTCCTTTCCGGAGATAGTTAGCGCAGCTATCTGCCTGACGGCCGAAGACCGTGACACGGAAATAGTTGGGCTTTTCCTCCCACTCGCCTGTGGCGCCGTTCTTCCGGCGGGTGTTGCACGCCACCCCGAGCTTGCAGATCGACAGGCCACCGCCTGTCGAGCGCAGCTCAGGATCTCGCGTCAGATTCCCGGTCAGCACGACTCGGTTGATATTCATGCTCGAGGCTCCTTTCGAGGTCGCTTGAAAGCCTTTCGGCGAGTCTATGGCCGCATCAGGCGGCAACCAGGGGCCTCGGCCGAAAATGGACACAATCGTTGCTGGTCAGTAGCGGGGCCGTATCAGAACGTGACGAAGCTGTGGCAATCGACGCCGCTTGGGCGAAGCCTTAGCCCGCTTCTGAGACCGAGGCGCTCGCTGCCACGGGGGCCGCCGTGACGGCGGGGGCAACGGTGACCGGCGAGACGACCGGCGGCGGCGACGAGGGGGCTGCCGGGGTTCCCCGCCGTACCTTGATGATCCGGAAGCGCAGCACGCTGTCCGCGATCCTGAGGCTGTGGGAGAGGGAATCGAGTAGCGCCGGAGGTCCGGTCATCTGCAGGAGGTGATACTCGGCCTCGGCTTCGTGATTGATCCGGTAGGTCAGCGGGCGTGTGCCCCACTGGTCATCACGCGTGACCGAGCCGTCCCCCGCAGTGATCGCGGACTGGACGTCGGCGAGGATCTTCGCGCGCTCGTCATCCGCCGCGGTCGTGGAGAGCAGCAGCATCAGGTCGTAGGTAGGTGCGTCGTGCGCCATTGTGTGAAGCCCCTGGGCGGCGGCCGACTATAGCAATGGCGGCTTGGCGTCCCTGGCCGCGATACTCGAGGTGATGGCCATGCACGGCGGGCTCCCAATTCTCGAGCTGCGCGACCGCAAGGCATGGGGATCCTGGCTCCACGCCAACCACGCCTCGCTCTCGGGCGTCTGGCTGAAGCTGGCCAAGAAGGGATCGCCTAAGCCGACGGTCACCTACGCCGAGGCGCTCGAGGAGGCGATCCGTTATGGCTGGATCGACGGACAGCGACGCGCCTACGACGAGCAGTCATACCTGCAGCGGTTCACCGTCCGCGGGCCGCGCAGCGCCTGGTCGCAGATCAACCGAGACAAGGCACTCGCACTGATCGCCGAGGGACGTATGGCAGACGCCGGCCTGGCAAAGATCCGCGCCGCGCAGGAGGACGGACGCTGGGAGCGCGCCTATGAGCCACAGAGCCGGGCGACGGTTCCTGAGGACTTCCGCCGCGAGCTCGACCGGAATCCTTCGGCCAAGCAGTTCTTCGAGACGCTCACCGGTTCACGCCGGTACGCCTTCCTGTACCGGCTCCATAACACGCGTGGCGGCGATGCCCGAGCCAAGCGCATCGCGATGTACATCGAGCTCCTGAGCGCCCGCAAGACGCTCCAGGACTAACTGGTGGACTACCGCGCCTCGCCCTTGCGGGCGATGTCGGCGAGCTGCTCGTCGACCCAATCGCCCGGGTTTCGGGCTGTCACGGTCGACGTCAGCCCCTCGTGCCGGCGCCTGCGCTCCTCGGCGGGCATCGTCAGCGCCGCGTGGATCGAGTCCGCCAGCTCCTGAATATCGAACGGATTGACCGACAGCGCGTATTCGCCTAGCTCCTCGTGGGCGCCGGTGTTCTCAGAGAGGATCGAGACGCCCGCGTGCTCGTTGACCATCGGCCCCTCTTTGGCGACCAGGTTCATGCCGTCGAACATGGCGTTGACGACCAGGACGTCGTAATGCTTATAGGCCGCGACAGCCTCCTCGAGGTCATCGCGCAGCTTCAGCTGGATCGGCATCCAGTCCGGCGACCCGTGGCGGTGGTTGACGACCGCCACCACCGCCTCGATCCGCTCGAGGTACTCCGCGTACTCCGGTACGTCTGTCCGCGAGGGCATCAGCTGGGCGATGAACGTGACCCGCTCGCGGAACTCTGGGTGCTGCTCGAGGAACGTGTCGAACGCGCTGAACCCGCGGAGCACGTTCTTGCTGAGGTCAGCCCGGTCGACCCGGAGGATCAGGTACTCGCGGCGCCGCCGCAGGAGCTCGGCCTCGAATTCCCGGGTTCTCTCGCGCTGCGCGACGGCCTGCACCGCGCCGGCATCGATCGGCAGTGGATAGGCGCGGACCCACACCTCCCGGTCACCGCAGCGAACGATCCCCCGCTCCATGTCGACGTCGTGGTCGAGCAGATCGCGGCAGCACTGAAGGAAGTTGCGCCGGTAGGAGCGGGTGTGGAACCCGATGATGTCGTTGGACAGGATGCCGTCGTAGATCTCCTTGCGCATCATCGAGGGCAGGACGCGCCAGGAATCCGACTGACTCCAGGGGATGTGCACAAAGTGGTGGAGGAACACATCCGGGCGGACGCTGCGGATCAAGGCGGGCAAGGTGTACAGGTGGTAGTCATTGACCATCACCACCGGGTTCTCGACGCCCTCGATCTCCTCGAGGACCGCCCGCGCCAGATCCTCGTTGACGACGTTATAGCCGAACTCGAACGCCTCAGTCTCGTTTCGCCGGATGTCGGGAGCGTTCGAGAGATCCCACAGGTAATGCTGGATGAACCACAGCATCGGGTTGGCGATGATGTTGTAGAAGCGGTCGTAGGCATCCGGGTCCGATGCCACGAGCTTGACCAGATAGTTACCTCCGCCAGGGGCGCTCACCGAGAATGGCCGGCCGTCGTTCTGCCGAGCCGCCTCGACGTCCTGGTCGGTCATCGCCGAGGCGATCCAGGTCACATCTCGGTGCGAGGCAAGGCCGATCAGCGCTGTCACAAGCCCGCCCGTTCCGCGCTTGATCTCGCCGTCGGGGCCGAATGTGACTGGACCCCGATTCGAGACAAGCACAAGCGGAGACTCGGACATCACACCTCCAGTTCCTCGAAGAGCTGCAACCAATCACGCAGTAGCCGCGGCATCAGGAAGCGCTGGCGTACCGCCTCCTTGCCCGCGCGTCCCAGGCGCTTACCGAGGGCCGGGTCGTGGAGCACCTCGAGTGCCCGCTGCGCACATTGCTCGACGCTCGAGACCAGAAACCCCGTCTCGCCATCGGTTATCTGCAAGGGGATCCCGCCGACCGCCCCCCCGATCATCGGACGCGCTTTCCAGATCGCCTCGGTCACAGTCAGGCCGAACCCCTCGCGCGTTGACTTCTGGAGCAGCACATCGGAGTGCGACTGAAAGGCGTTCACCTCGATCGCGCCGACATTGTTGAGGTTATTGAAGATATGGATGTCTGGATCGCCGTCGGCATGCGCGACCGTGGCGTTGAAGAAGTCCCATCCCTCGGGGTCGTCGGTGGCCATCGAGCCGACCAGCGCGAGCTGCACCCCCGGCATCTCTGCGGCCACGAGCCGATAGGCGTCAATCACGCCCAGCGGGTCCTTCCACGGATCGAACCTCGATACCTGACAGAGCAGGGGGCGGTCCACGTCGATCCCGAACTGCTGGCAGATGTAGACCGCGTCCTCAGGCGCGAAGGCCATGTTCTTCGGAGCGAGGGGATCGATCGCAGGAGGGACGATGTGAGCGTGTCCATCCATGCCGGCCGGGACGTACTGCGACATGTGGAACACGGACGCGTCATACGGGTCGAGGTACGGACGCAGCCGCGCCAGCGTGTCCGAATTCGGTGTCGAGAGGTCGATGTGACATCGCCATACCCACTTGCGCGCCTTCTCCATCACCAGCGACGCCAGCGCAGCCGGCTGAGGATCGTGGACGATGCACACGTCCCAGTCGCTTGAGAGCTCTCGTGCGTTGATCTCGTTGTAGTGAAGCCACGTGTGCCACTCCTGCTCGCTGAGGTCTTGCGCGTTGCCCTGTAGCGCGTTGTGCATCAGCTTGGTCGTGTTGAAGAACTCCTCGCGACCGTAGATGACATGCCACTCGCAGTCCAATCCGGCGTCGACCATCAACGGCACCAGCGTGCTCAGGATCTCTGACACGCCTCCCCCGAACGACGTCGCGGAGACGTGCAGGATCCGTTTGCCCGCGAGGCGCTCGGCCGATTCGCGGATCTGCTCGACCAGGGGACGGCCGACGATGCTCGCATAGTCGGCGAGGTGCTTCTGTGCTACTGAGACGGGCTGGAGCATGGCTTAGCTGGCGCGGCGTAGGACGATATCGCTCGGCCGGTCGATCACAGCAGACGGTGGCGCGACGGTGCTCACCCGCGCATCGCCCGCAGACGCTCGATCCCGGCGTCGATCTCCCGAACGAGCTTGCCGTGTAGCTCGGCGTTCGCCGCCGAGATCGAGGACATCTGGAAGTCGTGCCCGGAGCCGAGCAGCCGGTAGCCGTCTAGCGGGCGCCCCCAGCCGTCACTGACGATCCCTCCCGCCTCGCGCAGGCACAGCCAGGGCCCGGCGAGGTCGTACGGCGAGTTGTTGAGGACGTGGCCCCCGCCGATCCGCTCGAACTCCGCGCGGAGGCCCGGGATCTCGTCGATCAGGCGCGAGCCAACCTCGATCACCGCATCGAACTGCCCCGTCACGATCCGCGTCATCGCGTACGCCTGCGAGCCGAGCTCAAACAGGCCACCACCGACGGACGCCATGAACTCGGCCAGCTCCGTCTCGGCCCGAGCATCCACCGCGAAGGTGACGTCTCCGCCCATCGCGTCGCCTGCCCGCGCCCGGCCTGCGTGCGAGCCCAGCTCGGGCAGGATCCGCGACCGCAGGCGGAGGGCAAGGTCGAGCACGAGCTGCCTGCGTGACGATCCCCGATCTGAGGGCGTGGACGCTGTCAAGACGGGATCTCGAGGGTGAACAGGGTCTCGCCGGGCCTCGAGCTAACCGAGAGGCGGCCGGACATGCACTCCGCGAGCTCGCTTGCGATCGCGAGCCCAAGTCCGGAGCCCTGAGCATCGTCGGCGGTGAAGAACGGCTCGAATATCCGCGGCAGCGACTGCGGGTCAATCCCTTCCCCATCATCGCGAATGGCCACTCGAACGTGTCCGTCGATCCGAGCCGCTGTCACGACGATGCGGGTGCCGGGAGGAGTGTGGGTGAGGGCATTGTCGATCAGGATCCTCATGATCTGCGCAACCCTGACCGGGTCGCACAGCGCCTCGATCGTGCGGTGGGTGAAGCGCAGCTCGATGCGCGAGTCGTGCTGGGCGAGGGTTGGCTCGAACTCACCCGAGACGGACCGGGTGAGCTCGCCGAGATCGACCTGCTCAGGCCGCAGCTCCAGCGTTCCTGACTCCAGGCGCGAGAGATCGAGCAGGTCGACCGACAGCTTCCGCAGTCGCTCCACCTGCTGCTTTACCTGCTCGAGGAATCGCTGCCGCGTGTCGGGGTCGAGATCCTCGTCCTCGAGCAGCTCGACGAACCCGCCGAGCGAGAAAATCGGCGTACGCAGCTCGTGGGACGCGGTGGCGATGAATTTCTTGCGGGCTGAATCGAGCTGGGCGAGCTGCCGCTGCATCTGATTGAAGGTGTCCGCCAGCTGACCGAGCTCGTCGCTCGAGTCGACCACGATCGGATGCTCGAAGTCGCCGCCCGCTATCCGCCGGGCTGCGACCTCCAGCCGTCCCACTCGCCGCGACAGCGCGCGAGCCAGAAGATAGCCACCGAGCAGGGCCAGCAGGAGGCCGATCGCCCCCGCCACGAGGATCTCGTGGCGGACCTCCGCCACGGTATTGACGATGTCGGAAATGGGCGCGGAGAAGACGATCACGGCACTGGGCGGGCCGCCGTAGGACACAGGCCAGGCTGCCTCGGCTACAAGCTGACCGCGGACCTCCTCGGTGAGGGTGGCGGGCGCGCCGGAGCGAACAGCCCTGTGGGCGGCTCCGAGCGGCACCGCAGCGGAGGCGAGCTTGCTCGAATCGGCCAGAAGCTCAAGCCGCAGGGCTCCGCCGGAGCGCGTGATCCGCAGCAGCGTCACACGGTCGCCCGACCGCAGGCTCGCCGCATCGACCTCCGCGTAGACCATCGAGAGAGGCGCCGAGCGAGCTTCAGCCGGTGCGATCCGCCCCGCATCGCGCTCAGCTTCTGACGCCAGCCCGTGAAGCCTGTGATCGATCAGCCGTTGCTGAAGGCCGGGGGCGACGTACATGTAGAGCGCCCCGAAGGCGACCAAATTGATCGCAAAGAAGACCGCTGCCAGGCGATTTCGCAGCGAGAGCCTCACGATCGGCGCACTAGGGTTCGGTATCGCGGAAGCGGTAGCCGACGCCGCGAACGGTGAACAGGTACTGCGGGTCCTTGGGTTCGCGCTCGATCTTCTCGCGCAGATGCCTGATGTGCACGTCGATCGTCCGCGGGTCGCGGAAGGCGGAGTCTCCCCAGATGCGCGACAGCAGCATGTCGCGCGTGAACACGCGGCCCGACGCTCGCGCCAGCGCTGACAGGATTTCGAACTCGACGAACGTGAGCTGTGCCTCTGCGCCGCGGACCCGCACCGTGCGCTTCGAGAAGTCGATCCGGAGGTCGAGCACCTCGAGTGGCGCCTCGTCCGGGCTCGGGTCCACCGGGCGGCTCATCTCCGCCCTGCGCAACGCGGCCTTGATCCTGCTCGAGAACTCGCGCACCGAGAACGGCTTGGTGATGTAGTCGTCGGCGCCGAGCTCCAAGCCCACGACCTTGTCGATCTCCTCGGACTTCGCGGTGAGCATGATGATCGGTACGGAGCTGCGGGAGCGCAGCCGGCGGCAGACCTCGAGCCCGTCGAGCCTCGGAAGCATCAGATCGAGGATCACCAGGTCGAAGGGCTGCTCGTCGAAGCGTTCGAGCGCCTGCAGCCCATCAGTTGCCTGCACGACGTCGTAGCCCTCCTTACGAAGCGGATAGGACAGCAGCGTCTGGATGGGCTGCTCATCGTCCACGAGCAGGATGCGCGCCGAGCGGTCTGCCAATTTGACCCCAACTGGAAGGTTAGTGGGGAGCCCGGGGATAACCTCTGGACAGTGTTGAACGGGCGGATCTACCGCACGTGGCTGATCGCCGTCGCGATGGGGGTGATCGTGTTCGCGTTCTCCCTGGGCCACGCCCAAGGGCCGCTGAGCACCACGTTGGCGCCCGACGCCTTCAATCCCGCGAACAGCGGAAGCGCATACGAGAAGCTGACGATGCTCGCCAAGCGGTTCCCGAACCGGGCGCCCGGCTCGACAGCGGACGCCCAGCTCGCGCAGCTCGTCGCGGGGCAGCTGGGCCGATCGAAGTTCGTTGTCAGCACGCAGCGCTTCAAAGCGGATACGTCGCTCGGGCCGCGCATGCTCGAGAACGTCACCGGAGTCAGGGCGGGCCAGCCGGGGAGCGAGATCGTCGTCGTCGCGCATCGGGACTCGCTGCGCTCTCCTGCCGCGTCCGACCTCTCGGGGACCGCGGTCCTGCTCCAGCTGGCAGACATCCTTTCGGGAGAAACCCTGAACCATTCGGTCGTGCTCGCCTCGATCAGCGGCTCGGCCGGCGATGCCGGCGCGGCCGCGTTCGCTCGCGAGATTCGAGGGCCTGTCGACGCCGTGATCGTGCTCGGTGATCTGGCCGGCCCGAGCCTCCGCTCCCCGGTGGTCGTGCCGTGGTCGAACCGGGGGGCCGTGGCGCCGACCATCCTTCGGAGCACCCTTGCAGCGGCGCTTTCCTCCCAGGCGCAGACCGGACCCGGCCAGAGCAGCCTCGCGGCGCAGTTCATGCACCTGGCCTTCCCGCTCGCGACATCAGAGCAGTCCCCATTCGTCGCCCGCGGCATGGGGGCTGTGCTGTTGTCGACCTCCGGCGACCGTGCGCCGGCGGCGAGCGAGCCGGTTAATGGCAACCGCATCGACGCCCTGGGCCGCTCCGCGCTACAGACGATCACCGCGCTGGACGGAGGACCTCAGATTCAGGCTCCGTCCGCTTATCTGCTCTATGCGGGTAACGTCGTCCCGAGCTGGGCGGTCTCGCTGCTGGTGCTCGCACTGATCCTGCCGGTCCTGGCGGCGACGGTTGATGGACTCGCAAGAGCTCGGCGGCGCGGCCATTGGGTGCTTCGCTGGGTGCTGTGGGTGCTGTCCGCGGCACTTCCGTTCGGACTGGCGGTGTTGGCGGTGCTGATCGCGAAGCTGACGGGGCTCATTGGCGACGCTACGCCCGAGCCGGTCGTCGGTGGAGTCCCCATGCACGGCGCGGGCGTGGCGCTGCTGCTCCTCGCGGGCTTTCTGGTGCTGGCCGGATTCGGGCTGATTCGACCGCGAATCGTCTCGCTTATGGGACTCGCTCCGCACCAGAGCTCACAAGACGTGGCCGGGGAGGGAGCGACCGCGGCGCTGATGGCCGTTCTGTGCGCCGTTGCGCTTGCGGTGTGGATCGCCAATCCATTCGCAGCCATCCTGCTTGTGCCCGCGCTGCACCTCTGGCTGTGGGCGGTCGCGCCCCAGGTACGCCCACCCCGGGCGGTCGTTACGGTCCTCGCTCTGGCTGGGATCGTGGCTCCGGCCCTCGCTGCGCTGTACTGCGCCACGGCGCTTGGGGTCGGGCCGATCGGCCTCGTCTGGGCTTTCACCACCATGCTTGCCGGCGGCGCGATTGGACTGCTCACGGCGCTCGAGCTGGCGGTGATATTTGGCTGCGTGCTGAGCTTCGCCCTGATCGCGGTCGCGCAGGCACGACAGCCACGGATCGCTCCGGTGCCGGTGACGGTGCGCGGACCGATCACCTATGCCGGACCGGGCTCCCTGGGAGGGACCCGGTCCGCATTGCGGCGATGAAGCGCCTAGTCCGTGATGTCTCATCGGTATTGATCCTCTCTGGCCTGCTGTTGGTCGCCGACGCGGCGGTCACGCTCGTCTGGCAGGAGCCGGTCACGGCTGTGGTGGCGCTGATTCGTCATACGCAGATCGACAAGACCTATCTCAGCGAGCGGACCGCGCCGCTGACCCGTAAGGATCACGCCGCCCTCTCACCGCTCCGGCAGATCGCCGAACGGATCGCGTACCTCGCCCGCAGGGATGCCCGGCTTCTCGCCACCGGAGACGCGGTCGGCCGGATCGTGATCCCGAAGATCGGGGTGAGCTTCGATGTCGTGCAGGGGACCGACGAGGTAAGTCTCGAGAAGGGCCCCGGGCACTACCCGGCCACCGCGCTACCTGGGCTCGGCCAGACGGTCGCGGTAGCCGGCCATCGCACCACCTATCTGGCCCCATTTCGGCACATCGACGCGCTAAAGCCAGGCGACCGGATCGTCCTGCGGATGCCGTACGGCAAGTTCACCTACATCGTCCAGTTCCACCGGATCGTGCTGCCGACGGCGCTGTGGGTGACGCGTAACGTCGGCTACGAGCGACTGGTGCTATCAGCCTGCAACCCGCTGTACAGCGCCGCGCAACGAATCATTGTGTTCGCTCGTCTGGGCGGTGTGGTGCCGCTTGCCGCGGCGCGAGTGGGCTAGCGCGAGCGGCGATTCTCAGCTTGGAGACCGCTACTAGCAGCCCCCAGACTGCCGGCTTGCGATAGTCCCTGACCGATGCCCCGGCCAGCTCCGACCAGGTTTCTTCGTGACGTCGGAGACGTCGACCTGCTCGTCCTCGGAGACCTGAACCCAGACCTGATCCTGACCGGCGAGGAGGTGGTCCCCGCTTTCGGCCAGATCGAGCGGCTACTCGACGCCGCGGAGCTGACGATCGGCGGGTCTGGCGCGATCGTCGCTTGCGGCGCGGCAGCGCTCGGTCTGCGGACCGCGATCGTCGGCGTGGTCGGCGACGACGTGTTCGGCCGATTCATGCTCGACAGGCTGTCCGAGCGCGGAGTGGACGTCGGCGCGGTGGTGGTCGACCCGGCGGTGAGGACGGGGCTGACCGTCATCCTCTCCCGTCCTGAGGACCGCGCGATCCTGACGTTCCCCGGAGCGATCTCCGCGCTGAAGCCAGACAACGTCCCGCTAGAGCTCCTGCGCGGGGCACGTCACGTGCACGCCGCCGCGTTCTTCCTCCAACGCGAGCTGGCCCCGGGGCTGGGCGATCTGCTGAGTGAGGCGAAGCGGGCCGGAGCCTCCACCTCGCTTGACCCCAACTGGGATCCGGAGGAGCGCTGGGATGGGGGGCTCGACGACGTGCTGCGTAGTACCGACCTGTTCCTGCCGAACGCCGAGGAGGTGGTGCGAATCACCGGTCAAGATGATGCGCAAGCCGCGGCCCTCACGCTGTCGGCCCAGGGTCCCCTGGTCGCGCTCAAGCTGGGAGCGGAGGGAGCCCTCGCCGCGGACGGGGAGGCGGTCACCCGCGTGTCCCCCCCCTCGACGATCGAGGCGTTCGACACCACCGGCGCAGGTGACTCGTTCGACGCCGGCATGATCGCGGGGCTTCTGGCAGGCTGGGACACACCGCGGGCGCTGGCGCTGGGATGCGCCTGCGGCGCGCTATCGACGCTCGCGATCGGGGGGACGGGCGCCCAGCCGAGCTTCGAGCAGGCGGTCGAGCTGCTGGGCTTCGACGTCTCCGCACCGGCCTCGACTCGAGGCGGCCGAGGCAGTCAACCCGAAGCGGGACAGGTGGGATAAGCCCAGTTCGTCGGACCGGGAATAGGGAACGGATTGCAGCCGCTCAAGGCCGGGCGCACGTACTCCTCGCCGCCGAGCTGAGTCTCACCGCTCGCCCACACCACCCCGTGTGCATCGTCGACCTCGATCAGTAGCCCGTCGTAGCGGGCTTGGTGGGCCTGGGCCTTCGATACGAGCGCTCTGAGCCGGTTCTGGAGGAAGCTCGCGGCGTCCCGGACTCGTAGGCGCAAGGCGACCGCCAGCGCGTCGGGAGCAGCGACCCTCAACTCTGCGATTGCGGCGCCTGAGGCGAGCGCGAGCCGGCGGATCATCCGCCGGGTGGCGATGACATTCGCCCGGGTCGCGCCCGGGGGTCTGGGACTGTTGCCTGCGTCCGCCGTCGGCCAACCCACCTGGCGCGCATCGACCGCGAGGACCGGCGACAGGTGTTGATCAGCGGCGCGATCGAAGAACGCTGTGCCAGCCACGAGGAGCTCCCACGTTGGCCGGAGCGCCTGAACCGCTGCGTGTAGCTCCACGCCGCCAGGCGCTTCCACGACTCGGACTTGGCGTACTTCCGTTGGTCCCAGCGCGACGAAGATCTCTTTCAGGAGAGAGCGCTGAGCGGCCGAGCCACCGATGATCTGGGTCCCTGAATTGCTGAGTACGGTGGCTCCGTGTCCATGGGCCTGCGTCCTGGACTTGCCAGCGACCGCGGCGCTGCTTCTGGCGCCGGTGGCCGCCAACACGGCAACCGCACTTACGGCACCCGCCGCGGCCAGCCTGATGCACCATCGCATTAGGAAATGACCCGAGCTACGCACGCGCCCAGGGATGCCCCTCTCGTCACCACGATCGGGCCCTCTTCAGCTCGACGGCATGAGCGATTGCGCCTCACCATAAGCACAACGACACTACGCCCGAGAGACCTGCCCATCACGCTCACGGTCATCGAACCACAGCAGGTCGAGCACCCGACCAGGAAGTCAGCGCAATCATGACCATGTGGGCGCCACGTGTGTGCGCTCAGCGAATCGCTGCACCGGTGGCGGCGTCGAACAGGTGCACCTCGGCTGGCTCGACGCCGAGGCGGATAGTGCTTCCCTCGACCGGACGGTCGCGCGGGCTGAGCCTTGCGACCGCCTCCGTGCGAAGCCCGTCCGGCCCGGGCAGCGCAGCTTCGTCGGCTTCCCGGGCAATTGCCGCAAGCTCCGCCGCGACCGACCCATGGACGATCACCTCGTCCCCCAGCGGCTCGACGACGTCTACGCGGAACTCGATTGCCGGCAGTCCGTTCAGCGCCGGCCTGAGAACCTCTGGACGGAGCCCGACGATAAGCTCGCCGTCCCGGACCCCTGGACGCTGCAGGACGAAATCCCCCGCCGTCACCCGGCCGCCGACTGCCGCGCCACGGAGGAGGTTCATCGGAGGGCTCCCGATGAAGCTCGCCACGAACAGGTTCGCCGGACTGTCGTAGACCTCCTGAGGTGTCCCGAGCTGCTGGAGCTTGCCGTCGGATAGGACCGCGATCCGGTTCCCGAGCGTCATCGCCTCGACCTGGTCGTGGGTCACGTAGACGGTGGTGACGCCAAGCCGTGCATGCAGGCGCTTGAGCTCCGCGCGCATCTGCACGCGGAGCTTCGCGTCGAGGTTCGAGAGCGGCTCGTCGAGAAGGAAGACCTTCGGCTCCCGGACCAGCGCACGCCCCATTGCCACCCGCTGGCGCTGACCACCGGAGAGCTGGGCGGGTCGGCGCTTGAGCAACGGATCGAGCCCGAGCATCGCTGCGACCTCGCGCACGCGGCGGTCGGTCTCCTGCTTTGGCGTTCGACGCTGTCGCAGCCCGAAGGCAAGGTTCTTATGCACGCTCATGTGCGGATAGAGCGCATAGTTTTGGAAGACCATCGCGATGTCGCGGTCGCGCGCGGAGACCTCGTTGACGACCCGATCGCCGATTCGGATCACTCCGGAGGTCGGCTTTTCGAGGCCCGCCATCATCCGCAACGCCGTCGTCTTTCCGCATCCCGAGGGACCGACCAGGATCATGAACTCGCCGTCCGTGACCTCCAGCGACAAGCTGTCGACCGCGATCGTCTCGCCTGAGAAGCTCTTGGTCACCTGTTCGAAGCTGACTCCCGGCATCGCTCAGGCCTCCCAGCGTGGATCGCTCATTGCTTGATCCCGGTGTAGGCGAGCGACTGGATGAACCACCGCTGGGCAAAGAAGAACGCCAGCAATATCGGGATCTGGCTCATTACGGTTCCGGCCATCAACACGTTCCACTCGGTGAAGTGACCGCCTTGAAGCGACGCCAGCCCGAGCTGGATCGGGGCGTGCGTATCGGTGTTGATCATCACCAGCGGCCACAGGAAGTCGTTCCAGGACCACAGGAACTGGATGATGCCGAGCGTCGCAAGCGCCGGCAACGACAGCGGCAGCACGATCTTGAACAGAATCGCCAGCCGCGAAGCACCGTCGATCCGGGCGGCCTCCTCGAGCTCGATCGGCAGCGTCCGAAAGAACTGGCGCAGCAGGAAGATGCCAAACGCGCTGCATAGGTTCGGCACGATCAGCCCTCCGACGCTGTCGACCAACCCCAGCTTCTTGACGATCAGGAACGTGGGGATCAGCAGCACCTGGAACGGGACCATCAGGGTGGCCAGCATCACCACGAACAACACCTCCCGCCCGAAGAAGCGGATGCGGGCAAACGCATACGCGGCGAGACTGCAGAACAACAGCTGCCCCGCGACGGTGCTGAGCGAGTAGATCGCGCTGTTCAGGAAGTAGTGGCCAAATGGCGCCGCGTTCCACGCGTCGAGGTAGCTCTGCGCGTGGAACGAGTGCGGGAACAGAAGGGGCGGGAATCTCTGGGACTGAGGCGCGGTCTCGAACGAGACGATCACCATCCACAGCAGAGGGATGAGCATCACCGCCGCCACCGGCAACAGGAACAGGTGCCACGCGCTGAACGGCAGCCGGCGGCGCGGCTTCTCGGGCGGCACGGTGAGCCGGAATAGCGGCTCGTTCTGGGCTATCGGTCCGGTCGCCACGAGAATTCAAGATGCGTAGTACACGCGACGACGGCCGATCCAGAGCTGGAGCAGAGTGACAACCAGGATCGCCCCGAACAAGACGACGGCGATCGCGGCCCCGTAGCCCGCGGAGAAGTTCGAGAAGGCCTGCTGATAGAGATAGAAGACGATCGCGGTCGTCGAGCCCAGCGGACCGCCGCGAGTCATCACGTAGACCTCGTCGAACAGCTGGAGCGCGTTGATCGTGGACCACACGACCAGGAACAGCGTGGCGGGACCGAGCAGCGGAAGGACCACGCTGCGAAACGCACTCCAGCGGCTGGCGCCGTCGATCTCGGCGGCCTCCATCAGATCCTGCGGAATCCCCTGGAGCGCGGCGAGGTAGATGATCACGTCGAACCCGAGCCACTCCCACACGGTCACCGCGACGATGCAGTAGAGGGCCTGGTTCGGATCCTGGAGGAACTTCTGCTGCGGGAGCCCGACGGCGTGCAGGAAGTAATTGACGATCCCAAAGGTGGGATCGAGCAGCCAGAGGAAGATGATCCCGGTCGCGACCGTGGAGGTCACGACGGGCACGAACACCGCGAGTCGATAGAACCGGATCCCCCTGATCTTCCGGTTGAGGGCGACCGCGAGCCCGAGCGCCCCGCCGATCGAGATCGGCACGAACAGCGCCGTGTAGATGATCGTGTGCACCACCGCCGAGCGGAAGGCCGGATCCTTGCCGAGGGCGCGGTAATTGGCCAGCCCGATGTAGTGGGGCGGGGCCAGCAGGTTGTTGTTCTGGAAGGACAGCAGTGCTGCCCACCCGATCGGGATCACGGCGAACACCGCGATCAGGATTACCGCGGGCGTCACGAACGCCCAGCCGGCCAAGTGGTCCGAGCCGAGCACCCGCCGCCAGCGCGGCGGCCGCTCCAGGCCGGCCGCTCCGGTGCGCTCTGCGATAGCCGTCATCTCAGCGAGCGTGTCTTATCAGCTTGGCGCCGCCAGGATGCCGTTCACCTGTTGGCTGGCGGAGCTGAGCGCCTGCTGTGGCGAGGCCTTGCCGAGTAGTACCGACTGCACGGCCTGACCGATCACCGTGGAGATCTTCGGGTATGAGGCCAGGACCGGACGGGCCTGCAGCGCATTGTTGAGGTTCTGCACCCAGACGCGGTCCCCCGGGTACTTGGCCAGGTATTTCCTGAAGCCGGGGAGCTTGGTGGTCGCGGCGCGGATCGGGAGGTCGCCCGTTCTCAGGCACCACTCGAGATTGACCGCGGGCGACGTGAACCACTTCAGGAACTGATAGGCGGCGTGGCTTCGCGCCGAGCCGTTGTCGAAGACCACCCAGTTGTCTGGTCCGGCGATCGTCTGATGGTTCAGGTCGCCGGGAAGGACCTGCACGCCGAAGGACACCGGAGTGCTGGCGATCTGGGCGAGGTCCCACGGCCCTGTCCACAGCATTCCGATGTGTCCGGAGTTGAACAGGCCTATGTAGTTGCCGCTCCCGGTGTCGAGATATATCGACTGCTTGCGGGACAGGTTCTGTAGGAGCGTGAGCGCTTGCACGCCGGCGGGAGAGTTGAACGCGGCCTGCTTGTTGCCGGGGGCCAGGATCGACCCGCCGGCCTGCCACAACATCGCCCAGAAGCGCCACACCGTGTCTTCGCTTCCATCATTGACGTAGGCCCATCCGAACTGTTTCTTGGCCGCGTTGGTCAGCTTCACCGCGGCGTTCTGGAAGTCGGTCCAGGTCCAGTTGGGCGTGGGTGGGGCGAGGCCGGCCTGCGCGAACAGCTTCTTGTTATAGACCAGCGCGAGGTTGTCAACCAGCGCCGGCACGCCGACGACCTTCCCTTTCACCGTGGCCACCCCACGCTCAACCGTCCAGAAGTCGTTCCAGCCGAACGAGGGGTCCTGCGTTATGTAGCGGGTGAGTGGCGCAAGGGCGGGGGTCGTAGCGATGTTGGCCGACCACGACCCATAGAGATACGAGATGTCCGGCGGATTCCCGGCCGCGATCGCCGCCAGCACCTTCTGCAGGGCATAGTCGCTGTTCCCTGAGAACTGAGGGGTCACCGTGATGTTCGGGTGGGTGCGGTTGAACTCGGCTGTCATCACCTTGATCGCGTCGAGCTCCGCCCCAGGACTCGTGAAGCCATGCCACAGGACGATGTTGACGTGCTTGCTCGAGCTCGAGCCTCCGCTCTTACTGCTGCCTCCACATGCGGACAGCGTCAACGCGGCGACGACCGCGACCAGCAAAAACCGTTTCATCTTCCCCTCCAAATGGTCACGGCAGCACAACAGATCTGCTGAGATGGTTAGGTCTGTCTGGATCAAGCCCGCGCGCCTGCGCGAGAGCGACGGCGGCGCGTTGGAGCAGGATCAATTCGGCCATCGGGTCCCCCCGGCTCTCGAGCACCAGCGCTCCTGTGGCCCGGATATCCGAAACCAGCTCCGGATCGGATTGCCCGATCATCCACACGAGCGTGCTCGGGCCCGCCACGCTGATCGGACCGTGCCGGTACTCCATGGCGGGGTAGGACTCGGCCCAAGCGCCCCCCGCCTCGCGGAACTTCAGTGCAGCTTCGTTGGCCAGGCCTACGGTCCACCCTGCTCCAAGGAACACGAACTGCTCGAATTCCGAGGGCTCTACGGGCAGGCCGTTCACGAGCGACACCACGGCATCGGCGATCGCATGTTCTAGGTCCTCGCCCAGGTAAGCCCGCATCAGCGCCAGCACAGTCGTGGCGAAGCGCGTCTGGACGATCGAGACCTCATCGGCAAACGGCAACAGAACTGCGTCCGCGGCGGCGCGCACGACCGGCGTGCCGGGTGACGCCGAAATCGCCAGCGAACGCACGTGCTTTGGTAGTGCTCGCAGCGCGCGCACGACCTCGGTGGTGGTCCCCGATCGAGAGATCGCCATGACCATGTCGTAGTTCCGGCCTAGCGGCATCTCGGACGCGGCGAACGCGTCGCTCTCGCCCTGGCCGGCCGTCTCTCGGGCGGCGGCGATCGCCTGGGCGATGTAGTAGGAGGTTCCGCAGCCCAAGATCGCCAGGCGCGCCCCGGGGACGGGAAGCTTGGACCTCACTTTCGGCAAGATCTCGACGGCGCGGCACCAGACGTCGGGCTGACTGTCGATCTCTGCGAGCACATCGCTCATTTGTGCGCACTATATGGCAGTTTCGCTCACGTTGCAACATGGACGTGAGCGTTCTGCGGCGGGCTTCGTGGCGATCAGCGCCTACACTGCGCGCGTGCAGCAATCAGAGCGCCTCGGGGCGATCCTCGAACGGCTTTCGAGGAACGGAAGCGTCAGCGTCTCGGACATCGCTGCCGACCTCTCGGTTTCGCCGGCCACGATCAGGCGTGACCTGCGGCTGCTGGAGGACCAGCGTCTGCTCGGGCGAACGCATGGTGGTGCCGTACCGCAAGGCGTCCTCTACGAGTTACCGCTGCGATATAAGAGCTCGCGCCACCAGCAAGAGAAGCTGCGGGTCGCGCGAGAAGCCGCAAGCCGAGTCCTCGACGACTGGGCGGTTGGGCTGACGGGCGGAACGACCACCACCGAGGTCGCCCGGGCGCTCGTCGACCGTCAAGGGCTGACAGTCGTGACGAATGCGCTGAACATCGCATCCGAGCTCGCGGTCCGTCCGAACCTGAAGCTGGTCGTGACGGGCGGAGTCGCCCGCGCCGAGTCCTACGAGCTCGTGGGGCCGATCGCCGAGGCAAGCCTGGAGGGGCTGAACCTCGACATCGTGTTCCTCGGGGTCGATGGCATCTCGCCCGGTGCCGGGCTCACCACACACCACGAGATAGAGGCACGCACCAACCGCGCCCTGATCGACCGCGCCCGCCAGGTGATCGTCGTCGCGGACAGCTCAAAAATAGGCAAGGTCGCATTCGCCCGAATCTGCGACCTCGCTGGCGTCGATGAGCTGATCATCGACAGCACCGCGGACCGCGAGGCACTCGCCGAGATCGAGGCGGCGGGAGTGGTCGTGACCGTGGTCGAGCAGAACGAGTAGGGACCGGGCGTAACCCGGTCCCTATCTGTTGGCTGCGATGGCCGGTGGCTCGCAGCCGATCCCGGTCCCTACGCTTCTCTGCGGCTCACAACTGGTTCTGCGAGTTCCAGCACGGCTTGTAGTAGGAGCCGTCCAGGTTCACGCTGAACAGAGCACCCCAGATCCCGGCGCTGCTGTCCGCGGAGCAGAACCTGGAAGTCGTCTCCCCGTCCTCCTTGTACTCCGCGTTCAACACCGGCTTGTGCGCTGAGAGATACGCATTCCAGTCGCCTCCCGGGCCGGAGCATGGGTCCTGGTAGTAGTTGCACTCCTCGCTGATCGCACCGTCGAACAGCGGCGTGTCAGCCGGTGCGTTGGCAGTGTCGTTCTTCTGGAATACGGCCAGCCCGTCAGCGTGGACCTGGTACGCGATCCAGCGCTCAAAGCCCGCGTCCTGGGCTTGCGTCAGGCCCCAGCCACCGCCGGCAGCACCGCTCGCGCTCCTGTTCGTGTAGCCATCTAGGTCGTCGGGTTCGACCGCGTCGTGGCCTGAGAGCTTGCACCACTGGAAACGCTTGTTGAGCCCGGCGGCGATGTTGGGTGCAGCGCCGGTCAGCGTCGAGGGATTGCCGGCGACGTAGTTCTTGAAGCCCCGGACGTCAAACCACCACTGGCCCGGATAGCCCTTCATCGCGTACCGCCTCGCCTTGTTGCCGTAGTCCGCGGGAGCGAAGTTGGAAAAATCTGGGAAGCCCAGCTGCTGGGAGCCGGCTTCGACATAGCAGATGCTGTAGTGCCCGGCGGCGTGGATGGCCTGCACGACGGGTGAGGGACCGGTCGGGATCTTGAGGACCGGGTTGCCCTGGCCGTCGTTATATGACGTGTTGGAGTCGTAGAAGAGGTCCGTGTCCCATATGTGCGCGCTGCCCGGATTGGGATACGCCGCGCTGGTCGCGGGCAGACCGACGAGCCCGACCTGGGATGCGTTGATCTCCCAGTACCAGGAATCACCCGAGGCGGGTGGTGGCGTGTAGGGCGCTGCGGCGGCGGCCGGGAATGCGAACGCTCCGGCGGCTGCGATCGATGCGAGGGCGTACTTCACTTTCCGGTCTCCTTTGCTCTAGTAGCCACGAGCATTGATCGACATTACTCGATTCCCGCGGTGATCAAACAGGAATGCGCATCCTATGCGAGCGGATGCGCTCAGTGCAAGACGAGACCAACGGAGATCCGCTATCAGTCGTCGAGGCGTGGCGGTCGAGCAGCTTGTCCCCCACCCACGAGCTCGGGCAAGGTCAGAGCTGGTTCTGAGCGTTCCAGCACGGCCGGTACAGCGACCCGTCGAGGTTCACGCTGTAGAGCGCACCCCAGATCCCCCAGCGCTGGTCAGCTGAGCAGAACTTCGAGACCCGCTCGCCGTCCTGGGTGTACTCGGCGTTGAGCACGGGCTTATGGGCGGCGAGATACACGTTCCAGTCGCCTCTGCGACCGGCGCATGGATCACGGTAGGCGTTGCACTCCTCCGTGATCACGCCGTCGAAGCTGCGCACGTTGACCGAAGCGTCGGCCGAGTCATTCTTCTGGATCACGGCCATCCCGTCGGCGTGTACCTGGTATGCGATCCAGCGCTCGAAGCCCCGTGAGTCCGCTTGGGTCAGCCCCCACCCCGCGCCGGGCGCGCCGGTCACGCTCTTGCTGGTGTAGCCCTCCATGTCATCCGGTTCGACCGCGTCCTGACCCTCGCGCTTGCACCACTTGAAGCGGTATGCCAATGCCGCAGCTATGTTTCGGGCGGCGCCAGTCAGCGTTCCCGCATGCCCCGGGATGTAATGGGCGAAGCCGCGGGTGTCGAACCACCACTCGTTGGCATAGCCGGAGTAGTTGTAGCGGCGGGCCCGGTACCCGTAGTCGGCGGGAGCGAAGTGGGCATTGTCGGGGAAGTTAGTCTGGAACGCCCCGGCCTCGACGTAGCAGATGCTGTAGTGACCAGCCAGGTGGATTGCCCGCACCACCGGCGATGGGCCGGTCGGGGGCCTGAGCACAGGGCTTCCGTGCCTGTCGTTGTAGGAGGCGTTCGAGTCGTAGAACAGGTCGGTGTCCCAGATTCGCGCGCTCCCCGGCTGGGGGTACGCGGCGCTGGTCGCGGGCAAGCCCACGAGCCCGGTCTTCGGGGCCGAGATCTCCCAGTACCACGAGTCGCCCGAAGCGGGCAGCTTTCGGTAGTGCGGACGCTTGGTCGCGGCGGTGGCGGGCCCCGCAAGCGCCAGGACGAGCCCGACGAGCCAGACGAGCGCGACGCGGTACCTCATCTCGCGCGCGCGGCCCTTGTCTCGCGGACCCCGTCGGGGAGCAGATCGCCGTGGGCCTCGATCAGCTCATCGACCATCGCGCGGATCTCGGCGATCGTGAGGGTCGCGCCAGTGCTGGGGTCAAGCATCGCCGCCTGATAGACGTGCTCGCGGCTGCCTTCCAGTACTGCGCGCATCGTCAGCTCCGCGACGTTCAGGAAGGCGCGATTCAGTGCGGCGCACTGAGGGGGCAACTTGCCGATCTTGATCGGATGGATGCCCGCGCCGTCGACGCGGCAAGGGACCTCGACGCAGGAACCCGATGGCAGGTCCTCGATCAGCCCGTGGTTCTGCACATTTCCGTACTCCATGCGCGCGGTGCCCGTGACCAGCGAGTGGATGAAGCGCGGCGCCAGTTCGCCCTCGTCGTCCATCGCCAGCTCGTCACCGGCGGCCAGGCGGCGACGGGTGTCCTCGTACTCGTCGAGGTTCTCGAGCGACCGGCGGATGTACTCGTCCACGGGGATCCGGTAGCGCTCGATCTGACCGTCGTGCGACATGAACCACGGGACGTACTCCGCGCTGTGCTCACTGGATTCCGTTGGGAAGTAATCGAGCTGGCGGTAAAACTCGACGCGAACAGTACGGCCGAGCCCTTCGGGGTCCCGCGCGATTGCCTCGTCCAGTCGCGGGTAAAGGCTCTCTCCGTCGTGCTCGAAGCGCAGCACGAACGCCTGATGATTGACGCCCGCCGTGAGGAACTCGATGTCGCCCACGGGCACCCCGACCTTCTGCGCCAGCTGCTCGTGCGTGTTCTGCACCGAGTGACACAGCCCGACCACGTTCTGGAAGCGGCTGCCCTCCCAGACCGACCAGGGCAGCATCGCCATCGGGTTCGCGTAGTTCATCAGCATCGCGTCAGGGCACAGCTCGGCCATGTCGTCGGCGATAGCGAGGACCACTGGAATCGTTCTCAGGCCCCGGAAGATCCCGCCGATGCCGATCGTGTCGCCAATCGTCTGGCGGAGCCCGTACTTCTTCGGGATCTCGAAATCGTGCAGTGTGGCCTGAAGGCCGCCGACCTGGATCTCGTTGACCACGAAGTCGGCGCCGTCCAGCGAAGCCCTGCGGTCCAGGTGCGCGCTGATCGCGAAGCTCGCACCAGTCGTTTTGCAGACGTAGCGGGCAATCTGCTCGGCGGTGGCGAGTCGCTCCTCGTCGATGTCGTGCAGGACGATCGAGCAGTCGCGTAGCTCGGGAAACTCGGCCAAGTCCGCGAGGAGGATGCGGGTGAACTCGACGCTGCCGGCCCCGATGAGAGTTATCTGAGTCATGTTCGTTCTTGCTCAAGTCAGACGTAATACGAGCAGGGCCGCGCATAGTATCGGAAACAGAGTCGCGTGTGGGCCGTCATAAGCCTTCCCGCGGTCCGCTGTGTCCACTGGACCTTCATACGAGGCGACCCGTCTTCCTTGACGGAACGGGGGCACTCAGATGTAGTGCGCGAGTGTGCTCAGATCGCACCTTTATCAATCACTAGCACACATCATCTGCCACGATCCCCCGGGAAGGAGGAGCACTCAGTTGGCCTCAGGATATGACGAGAAGCTCTACTTCCTGGCGTTCGACCACCGGGAGTCGCTTCAGAGGAAGATGCTCGGGATCGAGGGGGCGCCGACCGCCGAGCAGACCGAGACGATCCGTGACGCCAAGCGCTTGCGCCAGCTGACGCGGCTGGGGCGTCTCTCCGACTGGCTGCACGAACGCCGGCAAAAGCTCCTGTTCGAGCTCCTGGTCCCAGCTACCGAGGCGCAACTGACGCGGGTAGGCGGCGACAGCGACCGCTACGACGCCGAGTTGCGTCCGGAGTTGATGCGCCGCGCGGTCGGACAGATTCAAGGCGCCGGAATCGAAGTTGACGTGTGGAAGATCGAGGGCGTGGATGAGCGCTCTGACGCCGAGATGCTGGCGGAGCAGACGCGCGCCGGTGCCGACCGGGAACGCGTGAGGTGCGTGGTGCTGGGGCGTGGTGCCTCGACCGAAAGGGTTGAGCAGTGGCTGCGCCAGGCCGCTCCGGTTGAGGGCTTTATCGGCTTCGCCGTCGGCCGGTCAATCTGGTGGGACGCCCGGGAGGGCTACCTCGGCGCAACTCTCGGCCGGGCGCAGGCGCGCGACCAGATAGCCGAGAACTACCTGAACTTCGTGCGCATCTACGAGCATCAGGAAGTGCGCTGACGCGACTTCATCCTCGAGCCGGACCGCTCGCCGGCCTATGATTTTATGTTGACTCGACGAAGAGCTTGTCGAGATGCAGGGGGATCGTGCCGATCACTTTCCAACCAATGCCAGAGAAGAGCACGAAAGCAGTCAAGTCGCTCAAGAAGAGCGTGCGCGCCGGTAGCTACCACGTCGATCCGAAGGCAGTCGCCGACGCGATCATCCGCCGCCGTGCGCACATCGCCCTGGTGGTGCCATCAGAGTCTCAGAACGAGTGCTCGAATCCCGCCAGCTCCGCGCCTGAGCCGACGAACTTGACGTTGCCTTCGCCTGGGGTGACCGAGCCGACAAACGTGACTTCGACGCTCGGGTCCAGCCGCGCCAGAGCACCCTGGAGGCTGCGGCTCGTGCTCGGGGGCACGCAGAAGCAGATCTCGTAGTCCTCACCCGCCGTCGCGGCCAGCTCGGGCGGGTAGACACCAAGCTCATCCGCGACCTCGCTCACTCCGTCCGCCAGCGGCAGGCGCGAGAGGGACAGCTCGATGGCGACCCCGCTGCGCTGCGCAAGGTGCCCGGCATCGGTCGCGAGCCCGTCTGAGAGGTCGATCATCGCCCGCGCTCCAAGGTCCGCGAGCGCCCGTCCGGCCTCGAGCCGCGGCTCCGGCCGCGCGTAGCGTCGTACGAGCTCCCGCCGTAGCCGCGGCGAGAGCGCGGAGCCGGCGCGGCCCTCGAGTATCGCCAGGCCGGCCGCCGATGCCCCGAGGTCCCCCGTCACGCCGACCAGATCCCCGGGCATCGCACCGTCGCGCCCAACCAGCGCACCAGGGTCCGCCGCCCAGCCCACGACCGTGAACGAGACAGTCAGCGACGTCGCTCTCGTCACGTCTCCTCCGGCGATGGCCACCCTGCTGGCGATCGCGAGCTCGTTCGCTCCGATGACCACGTCGAGAGCGTCGCTTGGCGGCAGCCCCTCCGGAACGCCGAGCACAAGGTACGCCTCGCCGGGTACGGCCCCCATTGCCGCGATGTCCGACAACGCCCCGGCGAGTGCCCGGTGCCCGATGTCGTGGGGCGGGAGCTGCTCGCGCCGGAAATGAACGCCGTCGACCATCGCGTCCACCGAGGTGACCGCATACCCGGCGGAACGTACGACCGCCGCGTCGTCGCCTACGCCGCGAACGATCCGGGGGCTGTCAGCTTCGAGCAGCGATTGGATCGCTTCGATCAGCTCGCGCTCGCGCAACGTCGCTACCGACGGTTGGCGGTCTGGCTCAACGGTGCCTGTAGACGATCCGGGCGCGATCCAGGTCGTAGGGCGAGAGCTCTACGCGAACCCGGTCGCCCGGGAGGATCCGGATTCGGAAGCGGCGCATCTTGCCCGCGACGTGCCCCAGCACTACGCGGTCCATGTTGTCGAGCTTCACGCGGAACATCGCGTTGGGGAGGGCCTCGACGACCTCTCCCTCGAGTTCGACTTTTTCTTCCTTTGGCATTCGTCTCAGCTGTGCATTGGATTGCCCGCGGGGCCCGAGGGCTGCCGTAACAGTAGTGGTTATCCTTCGGCGCTGGCCCGGTCCGGCTGGGCGAGAACGAAATCCGACTCAATGGAGAACCGTTGCCCACGCTTCCCTCAGCGATGAAGAACGAGTACACGAAGCAGATTCTGCGCCGCACCGGCCTGCGCCCGGCATCGCTCCAGCAGCGCAGGACACCGCACTACCGGATGCCGATTCTCGAGCAGGCGGGCGGGCACTTGGTGCTCGACAAATACAAGGGTCCGGAGATCCCCTCCTCGGAGTGGGAGGACCTGACCTATACGACCTACTCCAGCGACCCCACCACGTTCTTCGCGCCGATTACCTCAGCCACGGGTGAGATCGAGCTAAAGGGATTCTGGGAGTACGGCAAGGCCGATCTGGACGGGATCTGGACGGAGAACGCCAAGAAGTGCCCGACGCTGGTGAGCTGGATCGAGTCGATGGGAGTGCGGTTCGGGCGGGTGCAGCTACTGCGCATGTCGGCTAACACGATGCGCGAGTGCCGCTGGGGACTCCACCTCGACAACAACAATCAGGGCAACCCCGAGACCAACGGCTGGGTCGTCCGCGTCTGGCTGGAGCTCACCGAGGACCCGTCCAGCGCGCTGGTCGTACGCCCGACGGAGTTCGACCGCAAGGGCGAAGTCAAGATCCCGCTCCCGAAGTACCAGCAGGCGCTGGTCGACTCGGAGTTTCTCTGGCACGGCGGCCATCACGCCAGCGATCACACTCGCTACGCGGTGATCGTCAGCGCCGAGAGTGGGCCGGACCTGGAGCGCTGGATCCAGTCGCAACTGCCGGCCTGAGCTCTTCCAAACAGTGGCCAGGTCGCCCTGGCGCTCGCTGATCAGCGCCGGGAGAGCCCCGACCTCGAGGCGAATTCGGCTAGTGCTTGTTGCCGCCCGAGCCGCCGCTGAGCCCAGTGCCACCCGAAGTCGAGGGCGGTTGGGGCGTGCCCTGATAGAGGGTCGGGTTGTTGTGCTGGTTACCGGGCTTGCCGCTCGTGGTCGTGTTGGTCGTGGAGGGGACACTCTTTGCCCCCGAGTGCTGCCCGACGAACGGCACGCCCGACCAGGCAGTAGTCGGAGGTGCCCAGTCGCCACAGTAGCCCCGGCTCGCCTTCGCCATGAAGTCGTGCCAGATCGGCCCTGCTGTGGGACCGCCGAAGCCCCCTGTTGACAGACCCGCCAGCGAGATGTTGCCCTGGGGATATCCAACCCAGACCGCGGTCGAGAGCTTCGGCGTGAACCCTACGAACCAGGCGTTGGCCTCGTCGTTCGCCGTGCCGGTCTTGCCGGCCGCGGGACACCCATAAGATGTGTATGGAGAACCGGTGCCGCCCGTAATTACCCCCTTGAGCACGGCGATCGCCGCTGCGGTCTCTCCGTCGGTAAATACCTTGTTGCGCGGCGGATTGCCGTAATTCACGGTCCGGCCGTCGGGGAAAACGATGTGGTCGAGGATCGTCGGCGGGATGTGCCATCCACCGTTGGCGATCGTTGCGGAGCCGACCGCCATCTCTAGCGGCGTCACGCCGGGGCTCAGTCCGCCGAGGACTTCCGAGCCGTTGCCGTGCAGCGTGTCCGCGCCGATCCCCATGTTGTGGGCGATCGTGTCCAGCTTGTCCCAGCCCCCCGTGGTGAACTGGTCGTTGAGGTCGGCAGAAAGCTGGGCAAACACTGTGTTGTCGGACACGATCGTCGCCTTCGTCAGCGTCATCGTGCCCCCAGCGGTGTGTTCCGCCGTGTGGACCTCCCAGCTCGGGACCGTCGGCAGCCACCCAGCCGCCAGTGGCCTCGAGGTGTAGATGGTCTGATTGGGGTCCCCGTTGTAATCGTGGATCAGCGTCATCAGCGCGAACACCTTGAACGCAGATCCCGACTGACGGTGGGCGGCGACCGGCCAGTCGAACGTCGTCTGCGTGTGCCGTGCGGTCCCGTACGGCGCTGATTCCGCGAGAGCGAGGACGTGACCGTTGCTCGGGTCGACCGACGCTAGCGCGGCGCCTGGTTGGGCGTTGATGATCGTGCCGCCGTAGCGGCTCACGATCGCCTGCCGGGCCACCTGTTGGTCCTGAAGGTTGATCGTCGTGTAGACCTTGAGCCCTCCGTCGTGGACGGGCGTACAGGTGAGCGGGTTCGGGTGCTTCGGGCAGAATTTGTAGGCGAGCTGCTGGAGAACGTAGTCGAACACGAACGGCTCCTGGTGGGAGAGGTACTTCGTGTTCCGGTGCACTTGGAGGCCCTGCTTGTCGACCGCGTCGGCAAACGCCTGGGAGATGTAATGCGAGTTGACCATCGCCTGCAGGACCTCCTGGCGACGCTGCCTGGCGAGGTCGGGATGGACGAACGGGTTGTAAGCCGAGGGTGCCTGAGGGAGGCCCGCCAGTAGCGCCATCTGCGCTAGGTCGAGCTTCCATACCGGCCTGCCGAAGAAGGTCTCCGCAGCGGCGCCCACGCCGATCGCCTCCTCACCGCTGACGTTGCCGTAGGGGACGTCGTTCAGGTAGCTGTCGAGGATCCATCGCTTACTGTGGTCCTTCGCCAACTGGACTGCGAGCTTCGCCTGAGTGATTTTGTATTTGAGGTTCCCGGCTGCGAGCAAGCTGCTGCGCACGGTGCTCGACGGCTTGAGGCGCGGTGGGATGTACACGTTGTCTACGAGCTGCATCGTCAGCGTCGAGGCGCCCTGGATCGAGCCGCCCCCGCTGAACACATCCTTGATCCCCGCGCGCACGATGCCCTGGTAGTCGAGGGCGCCGTGTTGCCAGAAGCGGCGGTCCTCGATCGCGACAGTCGCCTCCTTCAGGCGCTCTGGAAGCATGTTCCCCGAAAGGAAGCTGAACACGGTCTTCGACGAGACATAGCCGAGAAGCGTGCCGTCGGACGCGAAGATCTGAGTCGGCGGGTGCGGTTCGCGCGGCGGGAGCTCGCTGATATTCGGTGCCGTCTGCGCCACGGCGACGACCCAGCCAACAGCCGCAAGTGAGCCGATCACGGCCGCGCAGAGCGCGAGGATCGCCGCCAGAATGGTCACCCGTCTCACGGGATGGCCTCGGTTGCGCGAGCGGCGCTGCTGTCTGTCTCGACGACTCATGTGGGGGGCGGCCAGACCGCGCCACAAGGCGTCGCGCGGGTTCCCGGCCCGAAGATCAGCTCCGGAGTCTAACCAGCGAGAGGTTCTGCTTTTCCGGTTCGGGTCCTCTGAGAGAGGTCCTACCGGTGACAGACTCGCGCGGTGACTCGGTCCAGCGCACTACCCGCGGCGATCCTTCTCGACGCCCTTGGGACCCTCGTCGTGCTTCATCCCCCCGGGCCGCAGCTCGCCGCGGAGCTGCGCGCGAGGCTCGGGGTCAGCATCACCGAGGCGCAGGCTCAGAAGGCGATCGGAGCGGAGATCGCCTACTACCGCGAGCAACTGAACGAAGGCCGCGACCGCGCCACGCTGGCCGATCTGCGCATGCGCTGCACCGAGGTGCTCCGCCGCGCGCTACCGCCCTCCGACGTGGTGGCCGAAGCCGATGGCGAGCTCCTCCAGCAGGTTCTCCTCGCGTCGCTTCGGTTCAGCGAATTCGAGGACGCGCGACCCGCCCTCGAGCTGGCCCGCCGTCGCGGTCAGCGGCTGGTGGTCGTCAGCAACTGGGATGTTTCGCTGCACGGTGTCTTGCAGCGACTACGGCTCGCCCCGCTCCTCGACGGGGTTGTGACCTCCGCGGAAGCGGGAGCCCGCAAGCCCTCACCGGAGATCTTCGAACGCGCGCTGGCCCTGGCGGGCGTGAGCGCAGAACAGGCCATCCACGTCGGCGACAGCGTTGACGACGACCTGGCGGGGGCGCGCGCCGCTGGGATCGAGCCGATCTTGATTGCCCGGGACGGCGGCGTTACGCCACCCGGCGTGCGGGTGATCGCCAGCCTCCTCGAGCTCTGAGCCTGCGGGCCCGTCCATGACCGACCGCCCGTTAGCGGCCGGACCCTAACCTCTGCATGCCATGGAGAGCGTGCCTCCGCCTAATTCGAGCGCCGAAACGCTCCAAACGCCGCCGTCACCCGACGTGCAGCGCCGCGACGACGAGCCGCCATGGCCCCCCTGGACCGCGCCCGCGGCCGTTGCGCTCGGCTTCGTAGTGGGCGCCATCGGAACCATCTTTGTGGGGGTCATCGGACATGCCGGAGGCTCCAGCCTTACGCATCCGACGCCGGCCGTGAATCTGTTCGGCGATCTGGTCTTCGACCTGTCCTTCGTCGGCGTCGCGCTTTATCTCGCAGCGTTCCGGGGCCGGCCACGCCCCGCGGACTTCGGCTTCCGGAAGGTCCGCTTGGGCGTCGCCGCGGCCGGGATACTCGTTGCGGGCGTCGGCTACTACGTCGTCACCACGATCTACGCGGTGGTGTTCGGCCTCCACGGTAAGGACAAGCTTCCCAGCGAGCTCGGAGTCAGCAAGAGCACCGTGGCTTTGGTCGCAGCGACGGTGTTCGTCTGCGTCCTCGCGCCGATCGCCGAGGAGTTCTTCTTCCGAGGTTTTATCTTCGGCGGGCTCAGGCGCTTGAGGATTGTCGT
>JALYZY010000148.1 GCA_030948665.1 Actinomycetota bacterium
TTCGTCTGCGCGATCGGGATCACGCTCGTGGTGATCGGCACGACGATCGACTGGATGCTCTCGATCGTCGGTCTGGTGATCGTGGCGATCACCGTGACCCGCTGGATTCGCGACACCCGCCGGGACGTTCAGGCGCTCCCGGAGACCCATCACTGACTGCGGTCCCGGTTGCGGGGATGGTCCTTGGCCAAGCGTTCATTGCCGCGTTTGTAGTCGCCTGTCAGTCGCGCCATCAGCTCCTGGGGATCCTGATCCTGGACGTCGAGTAGAAAACGCCTCGCGAGAGCCCCCCGCAGCACCGTCGCGGTGCGCCCGCGATGCGTTATTCGGACCTCGCCGCTCGCGCGAACGAGATACGCGAATCCGTTAGCCGCTTGCCCCATCAAGCGAAGCATGCCCGTTCGGGTACCACCGCACCTATCAGATCACCGGCCGGCTACCGGGCGGCGGTCGCCGGAACTTCGCAGTGAGCGCCGTCCTGCGTCCAGCAGCGGACGATGTCGCGCATCGAGAGTATGCCCGCGAGATCCTGCCGATCGACGATCACGAGGTGCCGAAAGCCGCCATTCACCATCGCCGCCGCGGCTTTTTCAAGCGACCAATCCGGAGCCGCGTAGGTGACGGTCGATGTGAGGTGGGCGGCGACCCGCTCATGATCTGGGTCCTGGCCCGCACCGACCGACGTCAGAATGTCTCGCTCGGTGATCACCCCCGGCCCGGGAGCTTCGGGATCGAGCACCACGGCGGCGCCGACGTGGCGCCCGCACATGGCTGCGGCAGCCTCCCGGAGCGTGTGCCCAGGGCCGATTGTCAGAACCACCTCGGTCATTGCTTCATGTACCTGCTGCATCAGACCTCCGGCGGGGTGTCTTGGACGAGCACCAGGGCGCTCATCCGAGATTGCTCTTGCAACAATTGGCGCAATCATATCCACTGACGATCCCGATGCCCGCAGCGCCACCGGTAGCGGTGCTGCCACCGACTCGTTCCAGGGGCCGAAGCCATAGGATGCGGGCCGAGTGATGCTCGAGCGCTGGCACGGAGCAAACGGTGCGTAATCGTCCGATCGTCCAGATGATCGTGATCGGGGTGATCGGGATCGCGATCTTGATTCCGATCGCATTGGTGATCCCATGGTTCCCTGTGGGCGCCTCCAAGCAGGCGGCACACGTCAAGACGCTCTACGACGTGCTCCTGATCGCGTCGGTGCCCGTCTTCGTGCTGGTGGAGACGGTCGTCCTGTTCTCGGTCTGGAAGTTCAGAATGCGGCCCGGAGACGAGCTCAAGGACGGGCCGCCGATCCACGGCAACACTCGGCTCGAGGTCGTATGGACGGCGCTGCCCGCGCTGCTGATCCTCGCCCTGTGCATCTACGCCTACACCGCTCTGCGCTCCAACGAAGACAGTCAGCGGGGCGAAATGACCGTCAACGTGACCGAACGGCAGTTCGCGTTCCAGTTCACCTACCCCGAGGCGGGCGGCAGGACCGTGGTCTCGCCGATCTTGTATCTCCCGGCCAACCAGCCGGTCGTCTTCAAGCTCCGCTCGGTCGACGTGATCCACAGCTTCTTCGTCCCCAACTTCTCGCAGAAGCTCGATGCAGTCCCGGGAATCGTCACCACGGTGCGGGTCACGCCTACGAGACTCGGCATGTATCCCGTCGAGTGCACCGAGTTGTGCGGCGCCGGGCACTCACTGATGCGCGCCGCGGCACGGGTAATGACCCCCACGGCGTTTCACGCCTGGCTGAGCTCGCAGCGGGCCAGCTCCGCGCCGCCGATCGGCGCGCCGCCGCCCTACGTGTCAGCGGTCGGCAATTCATACGGGCCGTCGAGGCTCGGCACCGGGTCCCCCTCGGGCTCCGGCTCAAGCTCGGGCTCGGGGTCCTCCTCGGGCTCCGGCTCCGGCTCCTCGGCGGCGCTCCCGGCTACATCCGGTAAGTCGGTCTTCACTGGGGTCGCGGGCTGCGGCGGTTGTCACACGCTGGCCGCTGCGGGCACCACCGGCACCGTCGGTCCGAACCTCGACCTGCGGCTGCGCAGCGATTGCGCGGTGGCGGCCTCGAAGGCGGTCCGAGGCCCCACCCTGGAGGACTGCATCCGGGCGGCAATTACGCGACCCTACGCGTACCTCCCGTCGGGCTTTACCGCCGGGGTCATGCCGGCAAACTTCTCCCAGCGACTGAGCGCCTCGCAGATCCAAGCCCTGGTCAGCTTCCTATCCACCGCCGCCAAGTGAGACGCACATCGGCGCGCCGATGAGTAGCGTTAAGGTCATGTCCCAAGGCACCGCGCTGCACTGATGGCGACGACCGCGACACCCCTCCACGAGCCCACCGCCCAGCAGCAGCGACGCACGCGCGTCCCGCTGCCGGGCAAGCTTCGCGCCGCGGGCTGGTACAGGGCGGCTCTATTCGACGTGCTCGGGTTCGGCTTCGCGGTCGGGATCACCGCGCTGATCCGCTCGCTCCAGCACATTCATCCGGTCCTCAGCGGCGACGCGGTCACCACCACGGCGCTGCTCACCGTCCCGCTGTTCTTCATCCTCGGCATCGGCGTCTGCGACTACTGGGCCTACTGGGCGATCGGCAAGGCGACCCGCGCCGAGGACCATTCCTCGCATGGCGCCTACAGCTGGCGCGATTACTTCCGCGTGAACACCGACCACAAGGTCATCGGGATCCAGTACACGGTCACCTCGTTCTTCTTCCTGTTGGTCGGCGGGCTGCTGGCGATGCTGATCCGGGCCCAGCTAGCCAAGCCCGGGATGCAGTTCCTGACCCCCGAGCAATACAACGGCGTGTTCTCGGTTCACGCGACCCTGTTGATCTTCCTGTTCGTGATCCCGGTGTTCGCGGGTCTGGCGAACTTCGTGCTGCCCCTGATGATCGGGGCTCCCGATATGGCGTTCCCGCGGTTGAACGCGCTCTCGTTCTGGCTGCTGCCGCTCGGCGGCATCATCATGCTGATGAGCTTCCTGGCGCCGGGAGGCTCCTTCGCGTCGGGGTGGACGGCCTACGCGCCACTGTCGAGCACGATGCCGCTGGGTCAGCTGTTCTTCACGATCGGCGTGCAGTTCGCCGGGTTCTCCTCGATCTTCACCGCGCTCAACTTCCTGGTGACGATCATCACAATGCGCGCGCCCGGGATGAGCTTCTTCCGCATGCCGCTGCTCGTGTGGGCGAACTTCTCGACCTCGCTGCTGGTCGTAATCGCCACCCCGTTCATCGCCTCCTCGCAGTTCTTCGTGCTCCTGGACCGCGCCCTCGGCTTCCATTTCTTCGACGCGTTCGTAGGGGTTGGCAAGAACGGCAACGTGCTCATGTACCAGCACGTGTTCTGGTTCTACTCGCACCCCGCGGTCTACATCATGATGCTGCCGGGCTTCGGGATCATCTCAGAGATCATCGCGGTCAAGTCACGAAAACCGATCTTCGGCTACCGGATGATGGCCTTCTCGCTGCTCGCGATCGTCGTGCTGGGGTTCACGGTCTGGGCGCATCACATGTTCGTCTCCGGGATGCAGCCGTGGATCCGGATCCCGATGATGATCACCACCGCGATCATCGCGATTCCCACCGGGATCAAGATCTTCTCTTGGCTCGCGACCCTGTGGCGCGGCGTGCTCCACCTCGACACGCCGATGCTGTTCGCCTTGGGCTTCCTGACTATGTTCACCCTCGGCGGGATCAGCGGCGTGATGCTGGCGATGATCCCGTTCGACATCCACGTCAGCCAGACGTACTTCATCGTCGCCCACATCCACTACGTGCTGTTCGGCGGCTCGCTGTTCACGATCTTCGCGGGGGTCTACTACTGGTTCCCGAAGATGACCGGCCGGATGTTCGACGACCGCCTTGGAAAGCTCCACTTCTGGCTCACCTTCATCTTCTTCAACCTCACGTTCGGCCCGATGCACCTGATCGGCATCCAGGGCATGCCGCGACGTGTCGCCGAGTACGCGGCGAAGTTCGCCGCGTGGAACCTGTTCATCTCGGTCTCCGCGTTCATCCTTGGCCTGAGCACGCTGATCTTCCTGTACAACGTGGTCGTCAGCTGGCGGGGCGGCCCGCGCGCCTCGGGAAACCCGTGGCGAGCGCTGACGCTCGAGTGGCAGGTCTCCTCGCCTCCGCCGGTGTTCAACTTCGACGCCGTGCCGACGGTTGTCGGCGGCCCCTACGAGTACGGCGTACCCGGCGCCGTGCACGGGATCTTCAAACCGCCGGCCGAGGCTAAGACAGTCGCCGCCGGCGCTTTCACCACGCCGCCGAGCCAGGAGAGCCACACGTGAGGGCCGTCCTGGTCGTCGCGAACGAGACGCTCGGCGGGAAGTCTATGGTCGAGGCCGTGCGAAAGCGCGCCGAGGCCGGGGATGTTCGGTTCGTCATCTGCGTCCCCCAGACCAAGCCGAAAGCCGGTTTCGTGATCTATGCGGACTCCGTGTTCGACGCCGCGCAGGCGCGGATCGACCTCGCGGTTCAGTTCCTTCAGAGCGAGGGCATCCAGGCGATCGGCGAGGTTGGCGATCCTGACCCGTACACGGCGACGATCGACGCTGTGTTCGAGCATCGGCCCGATGAGATCATCATCTCGACCTATCCCGAGACGCGTTCGGGATGGCTCCGGCGTGACCTGATCGATCGGGTCCGCGACGCCTCAGGCCTCCCCGTCGAGCATGTCGTAACGGACCCCGACAGCGAGGGTCTCCCGTTTCGCGTCACGCTTGCGGTCGCCAATCGGACGGCGAGTGGCGACGAACTGCTCGAGGCGCTGAAGGCCAAGGCCCGCGATGCGCACCGGCACGATGACCGGGAGCAACTGTTCCTGGTGGTGGTACCCCAGGAAGGCGGCGACGGGGACCTCTCCCGGCGCGCTCGCACCCGGCTGAAGCTCGTTTTAGAACGGCTGCGCGGAGCCGGGCTCTCCGCCGCGGGGATGATCGGCGATCCCGACCCCTACACGGCGATCCAGAACGCGCTCCAGTACTTCAGGGTCGACGACATCGTGATCTCGACGTTCTCTGAGACCAAGTCCGGGTGGTTGCGCACCGACCTGATCGAGCGCGTCCGGCGCAGCACCGGCAAGCCCGTGGAGCACGTGGTCCACAGCGACCCCGCCCCGAGCGCCGCCTAGAGGCCTCATGGAAGCCGCCTCGATCGCGCACGCCGAGCATCACGGCCCGCCGCCGGCGCACCGCTCCTCTCGCGTCAACGCACCGACGCTCGGGATGCTCCTTTTCATCATCTCCGAGGTGATGATCTTCGGGGCATTCTTCACCGCGTACTTCTTTATCAGAGTCGTCTCCCACGATCCGTGGCCGGCGGCAGGGACGGTCCTGCCGGTGGACGTCGCTGGTGTCAACACCGCGATCCTGCTGTCGTCCTCGCTGACGATTCACTGGGCGCTCGTCTCGATCAAGAACGGCAACCGCTTCGGACTGAAGGCGGGAATGGTCTCCACCTTCCTGCTCGGGCTGACGTTCCTGACGATCCAGA
Organism: Actinomycetota bacterium; assembly: GCA_030948665.1. Lineage (GTDB taxonomy): Bacteria > Actinomycetota > Thermoleophilia > Solirubrobacterales > Solirubrobacteraceae > Palsa-465. The sequence continues at coordinate 5,495 of JALYZY010000148.1, forward strand.
TCAACGAGTACGTGCACATCGGTTTCGCTCCGCAGAACTCCGCACAGGGGACCATCTTCTACTCGCTAACCGGCCTGCACGGAGCTCACGTCTTCATCGGGTTGTGCGCGCTGGCGATGGTCACGATCCGCGCCTTCCGTGGCCACTACTCGCCCGAGCACCACCTCGGGATGGAGGTGCCGGGGATCTACTGGCACTTCGTCGACATCATGTGGGTGATCGTGTACACGTCGGTGTACGTGCTGTAGTCGGTGCTCAACCCCCTGCGATCTGAGGCCGAGGCTTTCCGGGCACTGATCTACGTCGTGGTGACGGTCGCCGCGATCGTTGCGGTGGTGTTGATCATCCGCGCGCTCGGCTGAGCGCCACGACGAGCGGGCAAACAGGCCAGGGCCGTAAACAGCGCCTACGATTCATTGGATGCCACTCGTCCCGAGCGCGGCGATGACTGTCGCGACAGTCGGCCCCGTCGGTGCGCTCGCCCTTCCGGTCGTGGTGCTCCTGTGCTGGCTTCCCTACCGCAGCCGCGCGCTGACGCTGGCCCGCGAGGGACGCCCCGTGCCCTCCTGGCGCCGCGCGTGCTACGCAGCGGGGCTGCTGGTTCTCGCACTTGCCTTGAGCCCGCCGGTCGATACGCTGAGCGATCAGCTGCTCGTCGCACACATGGCCGAGCACCTGCTGATTGGCGACGTGGCGGCTCTGCTGATCGTGCTCGGCTTCACCGGCCCGTTACTTGCCCCACTGCTGCGGACTCGCTTCGTGGGGCGCCTCCGCGTGCTCTCACACCCGCTGGTGGCGGTCCCTCTGTGGGCGGGCAACTTCTACGCGTGGCACCTGCCGGTCCTCTACCAGGCGGCCCTGCGACACGCTGCGCTACACGCCCTCGAGCACGCCACCTTCTTCGGGCTGGGGATGGCGGTCTGGATGGGACTGCTCGGCCCACTCCCCAAGCCCCAGTGGTTCACCAACGGCGCCCGCCTCGTGTACATCATCGCCGTCCGGCTGATCGGGACGGTACTGGCCAACGCGATGATCTTCTCGGGAGCGGCCTGGTATCCGTATTACCGCACTGGCGATGCCCACTGGCACATCAGTGTGTTGGCGGACCAGATCGCCGCTGCCGGGGTGATGATGGTCGAGGAGAGCCTCCTCACGATCGGCCTGTTCTGCTGGCTGTTCCTGAAGGTCGCCCGCGAGGGCGAGGAGCGCCAAGAGCTGCTCGACTTCGCCGCCTCACGCGGTGTCGAGCTCGACGAGCGCCGAGCGGCGAGAGCGGTGGCGGCCGGCCGCGCTGAGGAGCTGCGCGAGCGTGTCCTGAGCACCGCGGGAGCGACCTCCGTCGGAGCGGCGGGAGCGACCCCCGTCGCAGCGACCCCCGTCGGTGCAAGCGCCCGAAGCGCGCGAAGCTGAGCTATTTGGACGCGGTCGAGAGGAAGTTCACCAGCGCTGTGATCTCGCTCTTGGTCAGGCGCTGGCCGAAGTTCGCGGGCATGATTCCTGAGCCGTAGCCCGAGGGAAGGTACGCGTAGGGCTTGACGATCGCGGTGCGGATGCACTGCTGCAGGGTCGCGCCGCGAATCGGCTTGGAGGCCGCAAGGGCGCAGTCGGCGCGCAGTCGCGTGTCGATGCTCGGCCCGACCGTCCCAGAGGTGCCGGCGGCGGCCATCGTGTGGCAGCTTCCGCAGCCGCCGATACCCGTGAACACCTGCTTGCCGGCGGCCGGTGTGGTCCCGGTCACCCCTCCCGCGCTGGCCAGCGCGCCGGTGTCCTGGCCGGGCACGGCCGCGACGGCGGCCACGTATGCCGCGACATCCTGCGCGTGCTGACCGGTAAACAGGTTTGCCGGCATCACGCCCTGCTTGTTCGGGTACTGGATCCAGTAGGCGACAAGGCCCGCGATGGACGTGCTCTTGACGCCATCGACCCGGTCCTGCCTGAACGCGTCGTCGAGGTTCGGCCCCACCGCCCCGCTGCTTGCCGCGTGGCTAAGCGTGTGGCACGAGCCGCAACGCTGCGAGAACAGGACCTTGCCCATCACGAGGTTGGCGGTGGGGTGCTTGAGCGAACAGCCGCTGGCGAGGAGTACCGTCAGAACTCCCAGGGCGAGTGCTCGGAGGATCCCCCGGCGGCGAGAAGACGCTGAGACCATACGCTGCGGCGAGACTTTATCCAAGCCAGTGGCGGGGGCGCCCCACCGCCCCTCGATGCGCAGGCAGGGAGCGCTCCCGGGCGCGGGCTTTCGCAGCTCGTAGCACCCCGCCATACGCCGCCCGGGCCGTTGCTAGGATGGCCGCGAATGAGGACGCGCCAGAAGTACCGCATGCGGACGCCCTCAACTGGTCGCGAGGTGATCATCGAGGCCGAGCCTGGACGGCTCTATCTCGACCGCGAGACCGGCGAGGAACTGGACGTGGTGGGCGAGGTCCTACCGCTCGCCCCGACCGCTTCGGAGCTCCCTTGGTCGGTCGAGAACCTGCGCTTCTGCAACTGGTGCGACCAGCTCACTCAGAAGGACCTCAACGACTGTCCCCACTGCGGGCGGCGGATGGACCCGCTCGACTCGTGAGTGGGATCGCAGAACGCTTGCCAAGCCGCATCGGGCTTGCGCTCGCCGTGACGCTGGTGGCGAGTACGGCTGCGGGTTGCGGAAGCGGTGGCGCCACGACTGCAGCTGATACCAGCGGCGTTTCAACGCTCACCGTCCCGACCTCGGCGTCGGCCAGCCTGCCTCCGTCGAGCTCCACGACCAGCAGCTCTACCAGCACCACGAGCACCCAGAGCTCGCCGCCTGTTACCACGAGCCCATCCTCCAGTTCTTCCGGGGGCACGCCGGCGAGCACGACCGACACTCAGACCACGCCAAGCTCCGGCGGAGCAAACCCGTCGGGCAACAGCACGACCAGCACCTCGACTTCGACCACCAACACCGGGCCGAGCAGCGGCGGCGCCGGTCTCGGCTCGTCGTTCTGCCTTCAGAACCCCGGCGCCTGCTAGTCGCTAGCCGCCCTTATTCGGCGTCGGGTTGGTGATCTCGGTCGCCGAGTACTCGACACGCGTGCCCGGATAGTCGCACTTGTAGGCGAGGATCTGGTTCAACGCGCCCGTCGCGGGCGGCTGCCCCTGGAATGCGGTCTTGCAGTTGGACGTGCGGCTCTGGCGATAGGCGAACATGCCGGTCGACAGCTGGTAGGTGAGGACCGGCGCCCACGTCGGAACCGTTAGCCCGATCGTCTGTCCGGCCTTCACCGGCAGGGGCGTCGTGAGCGGAAACTGCGCCACCTGGCCGAGATAGGGCTGAAGGTGGATGATCGGGCTCTGGGCGACGACCTTCCACTTGAACAGACGGTGGGGTCCCACTGGCTGCAGAACGACAATCCCGGCCCGCGTGGTCCCACCGTAATTGGTGTCCTGGTGGTGGATGAACTGCAACTCCTGCTTCGGATTAGACGAGAGATGCGCCAAGCCGATCGTGAACGCGACGATGTAGCCAGACTGCTTGACGGTAGTCGGATAGGCGGCGCCGTCCCTGAGTGTCTCGAGCGCCGTGACCTCGGTGAGGACGATCGTGCAGTTCCCCGCCGTTGTTCCAGCCGGACACACCGGCTTGACCACCGGCGACTTCGTCTTTCCCAACTCGATGATCGCGCCCAGCGCGGGGGCTGCAGTAAGCGCCAACAGGCCTGCGGCGAGCGCGCAGGCACGAACCAACGTAGTTCTTCTCATGTGAACATTCAACACGACTGACCGCGATCCGGTGCGGTCGCACGAGCTAATGCCCGCCGTGGCAGGCGTTGGCTTGTATCCCGAGGCATAAATTCCTCGCCATTCGAGCCGCCCGGGCGGCTCTCGGTGTCGCCTGATTTATGCTCGCGACACTAAACCTTCATTACGTTGACGGCCTTCGGCCCCTTCGGTCCGGCTTCCTCCTCGTAGGAGACCTTGGAGCCTTCGGCCAGCGAGCGGTAACCGTCGCCGCTGATGCCGCTGAAATGTACGAACAGGTCCCGGCCGCCGTCGTCCGGCGTGATGAATCCGAAGCCCTTCTCGTCACTGAACCACTTGACGGTTCCCGTCGCCATGTATTTCCCTTCGCTGCCTTTCTTTCGGCACAGCGGGCAGAGGTCCCGTGAGCCCCGATAGAACGCGGGAAACCTAGCAG
>JALYZY010000154.1 GCA_030948665.1 Actinomycetota bacterium
GACGGGTTGCGCAGTACGGCGGTTTTGCGGACCAGGATCGGCGTATCCTCGCGAGGAATCCGCAGCCAGTCGAGCATCCTCGTGCTCTCCTCGTCGGTGTCGACGTCGTACCAACGCACCGGTATGAGGTTCCGCTCGAGCAGGTCACGCACCTCGAAGGCGCGCCGTGAACCGCGCGGCGCGATGAGCCGCAACACGCCGTACCCGTGCGCTACGTGCCACTCCCTACGCGCCATCATCGTCCGCAGAATGAGCTCGGCGAACTCGGGCAACGACGCCATCATCGCCCTTAGCTCCGAGCGGTCGAGGGCGATCACGTCGGTCGGCTCGTCGGCGATGCACTCGGCGATGGCCGGCTCCCCGGTGAAAGTGGCGATGTCGCCCAAGAACGTCCCGGCATCCGCGTCGGCGATCCAGACGTCCTTACCCGGCTTGCGGTCGAGCACCCGCACCTTGCCGTGCTCGACGACCATGAACGGGGCGTCACGCTGCCCCTGCTCGTACAGCGTTTCCCCAACCGCGAACGAACGGCGCCTACCCTTTTTCGCCAGCCGCTCCAGCTTCTCAGCGGAAATGCGCGGGTACATCAGCTCGTCGCCGAGATCGGGGAAGCCCTCGGCGCGGATTTGCGTGGCCGGACTGTCCTGGATCGTCATCTACACAGGGGTAGCAGAACCGGGCCGCGGGCGTGGGGCGCCACGCGTTTCGTGGCGCGGCGCGCGGCAGTCAGGATTTGCCGCCGCCAGCGGACCCGTACGGTGGCGCGACCCCCCACCCCCATCGCGGCACCGGGGCGTGTGCGGCCGCCTGAGTCCCTGGCTGAGAGTTCTGGACGGCCAGGCGCGTGCCCCACTCGGCGTAGCCCATGATCGCGGCACGGAACTCGGGATCGGCGGGAAGGCGAACGTCGTCGGCAGCCCGGCTGAGCAGGGTCACGAACACGAGGCGCTGTTCCTCCGTGATCGCGAGATCGTGATGGTGGGCGAGCATGTGCTCGTAGCCTCCGCGCCGCTCGCTATAGACGGCCGGACCGCCCATCACCTCTACCCACCACTCTGTTACGTGCGCGCGATGCTCCTCGCTGACCCGCCCGCCGAACATCGCGGCGATCTCCGGAGCTTCGAGTTCAACCAGGTCATAGAACCGGTTCAGCCAGCGCGCGAACGCTTCCCGTCCGCCACCCCATTCGCAGATCGTCGCGGCCGTGTCACCCATTCCTCGAACGGTACCGGGGCGCCGGAGAGTCGCGGTCACGCGCTGGCGTGCTCCTCAGCCCGCTCGCGGTGCAGATCCGCGTCAGCGCGGTTGCTGTAACGATGATCGAGATAGGCGATGATCTCGTCGGCGTCGCCACTGATCGCAGTACCGTCCTCGAGCACCAAGACGGGGATCTCGTCGCTGCCGCTCCTGCGACGGAGCTCCTCGCGATCGGCGCGCTCCGCCGGCACTGGGCGGGCGATAAATGAGACGCCGAGCTCCGTGCAGCGTTGGCGCACGCGACGCGAGTGAGGACACCATTCGGCTTGGTAGAGCTCATCCATATCGGTTGAAATACCCAGATCCGGCGAGCGCCGCTCACGCGGGCCTTGGCTGGGATTGTCGATCGAGGTGTGGATTTCCGCATCGCTTGTTTGTCTTGTTGCTGAACGGCGAGATCGCGAAACCCAGTGCATGATCCTGAGGAGGATGATCTGATGAAGCTCAAGAGCGCAGCCGGCATGGTCTGCTACGTCAGGGATCTCGACAAGACTGTCGAGTTCTACGAGAAGCTCGGATTCACGTTCAAGACGAAGGACCCCGAACGGGCTACGGCTTATCTGAACTGGTGGTGGTCTGACTTCCATCAGGCTGACGCAGCCGACGCCCCGGCTTGGCACGTCTCCCCGGACGTCGACAACGCCGAGATCGGAGCGTTGTTCTACTTCAGCGTCGAGAATGTCCAAGCGGCGTATGACGAGGTCATCGCCAGCGGGCTGCGACCGGCGAGCGAGCCGATCGAGCTTCGCGGGAACAGAGAGTTCATGCTGGTCGACCCGGACGGCTACAGGCTGGTCTTCTTCAAGCGCAAGTAAGCAGTGGCGCTGCGGCCCGCCCGGCGATGCTCGGGCGGGCCCGTTGGGCGACTGCTCCGTCCGTCGTCGCAAGCCGGTAGTGGGCGCTGGGGTCAGCAGTCTGCTTGCGCCTGTGGGAGCGAGCGTCCGCCTATCCGCAGAAGGCACTGGACGGACTACTCATAGCTGAGCTGCTCGTCCCAGTCGGAGGGCCGTCCCTCGCGTGTCAGGTCGAAAAGGTTCCAGACTGGCTCCAGAGTTCCGACATGGCGCGGATCTTGCCCGGGCTCCGAAGGTGCGTAGAAGAGCTCCGAGCTCCAGAAGTGGCGGATGAGCCCGCCGTCGCGGTCAAAGACCGTCAACATTGGCCTTTGTGCGCCCTCCGCGGTCTCGGCGTGGTAGTCGCGGTTGTAGGTGTTGGCGGCGGACGACAGTACTCGCAGGTGCTGCCAGCCACGCTCCGAGGCAAAGGCGAGAATCTGCGGTAATGGCGCCTTCGCTACCACCGCAAGGTTGAGTTGCTGGCTCGCGTGCTCGGCTGCGCCATCGAGCTGGTCAAGAAGGGCCACACATGACGGGCACGTTGCAATGGGACACGTCACGATGTAGCGTCGCTTCGCGCGGACGACCTTGATGGTGTCCGTTTGTCCAAAGCGAGGAGCAACGAGATGGCCTATGGCGTCGTGCATGAATTCCCTGGTGGTACCGAGGCGCAGTACCAAGCCTCGGTCGCCGCAGTCCATCCGAGCGACGGGAGCTTGCCCGAGGGACAGATACTCCATGTCGCCGGCGCTTCCGGCGATGGCTGGCTGATCGTGGCGGTCCATGAGTCGAAGGAAAGCTGGGAACGATTCCGCGACGACACTCTGGGGCCTCGGATGCAGGCGGGCATCGACGGCGGATTTGACGCCCCGCCCAAAGAGACGGCGTTCGAAGTCCGCAACCAAGTCTCCAGCTGAAGGGCTAGGACCGAAGCGGCGGGCGAAGCCGACGAGCGGCGGCCCGCGGAGGTCCGTGGGCTTCAGCCGCGTCTGAGCAGTCTGCCGACCGCACCCATCATTTCCTCGGTCCGCTCGTTCTGCTGCGCCGGATCGGCGCCGACCACGCAGGTGTGTGCGTGCCCGTCGAGTAGTCCGAGCGCGACTTTGTCGAGCGCGGCCTGGGCGGCGCTGATCTGGGTGAGGATGTCGATGCAGTAGCGGTCGTTCTCGACCATCCCCTCGATTCCTCGGATCTGGCCTTCGATTCGGCGCAGCCGCGCTAGCAGCTGGTCTTTGGTGGCGGTGTAGCCCCTGGTGGGCGTTTCAGTCTTCGGCATATGCTGAATCGTATCACTACCCCTACCCCCTAGGGGTACGTGTTAGTATGCTGGTCATGAGCGTCCTCGCTGTGATCTGGCATGGTCTGCGCGACTCGTTCCTGATGGCATGGCAGGTCTGGTGGGCCCTCGTGTTCGGTTTCGCGATCTCCGCAATCGTGCAGGCGTGGATTCCCCGCGAACGGGTCGAGAGGCTGATGAGCGGCTCAGACGCTCGTTCGATTGGCTGGGCCACAGGATTGGGCGCAGCATCGTCGTCGTGTTCCTACGCGGCCATCGCGATCGCCAAATCCCTCTTCCAGAAAGGGGCGAGCGCTGCCTCCGCGCTGGCGTTCCAGTTCGCCTCCACGAACCTGGTGTGGGAGCTCGGCCTGGTGTTGTGGGTGCTGATCGGCTGGCAGTTCACGCTCGCGGAGTACGTCGGAGGGATCGTGATGATCGTGCTGATGACCTTCCTCCTCAGATTGTTCGTCAGCCGGCAGCTCGAGCAGCAAGCGCGCGAGCACGCGATCCAAGCGGACACCGGCCATCGCCATCACGCGGCCGGCGAGCAGCTGTCCTGGCGCGAGCGGCTGACCTCGGCGCGCGGGTGGTCGGACGTCGCCCACAACTTCCGCGGCGACTGGCAGATGCTGTGGAAAGAGGTCACCGTCGGATTCCTGCTCGCGGGGTTCATCGCCCAGCTCGGCAACGGGTTCTTCGAGCAGCTGTTCATCCGCCACGCGCCAGCGCCGCTGCCGACGATCGAGAACGTAGTGATCGGGCCGATCATCGCCGTGGTCAGCTTCGTCTGCTCGGTCGGGAACGTCCCGCTCGCGGCGGTGCTGTGGTCGGGTGGGATCTCGTTCGGCGGGGTGCTCGCATTCCTGTTCGCCGACCTGATCGTCCTGCCGATCCTCGCGATCTACCGCAAGTACTACGGGTCGGCTTTCGCGCTGCGGATCGCCGGCCTGATGTTCGTGACGATGGTTATCGCAGCTCTGATCGTCGACGGCATCTTCAGCGTGCTGGGGCTGATCCCGGTCGGGCCGCGCCCCACGCGGGCCGACATCTTCAGCTCGATCCACGTCGACTACAAGCTCGTTCTCAACGTTGTCGGTGT
>JALYZY010000170.1 GCA_030948665.1 Actinomycetota bacterium
CGCTGACCAAGCGTGATCTCCTCAGCTTCGAGCTGGTCGACGACTGGCTTTGGATCAAGGGTATGTGGTCGCGCGTTGGTCCGGCGGCGCTGAGAGCACGCGAGAAATTCGGCGAACCCCGGCTTTACGAGAACTTCGAGGCACTCGCGCAACGCTAGGCCTTCGCTCCACGATCGAGCTCAGGCGCGCCGCTGCTGCGTCGCGGGAGAAGCAGCGGCTTGGCACCGATGAGTCAGCTACCGCTCCGGGCTAACAGGGGTAGCGCGCTCGTCCCGTCATCCCGGGGACATTTCTGAACTCTCGCCCAGGGCATCGACGTCTACCCGGACGACCGCTTTTCGATCGTTGCAGGAGGCTACGGTCGGCGCCGGCAGAGTGCTGGTTTCGTTCCGAACCGGTTGTCTCAGTCGAGGCGGTCGCGTCTCAGAGGTGCTGTAAATAGCGCCGGTGCCGTCTAGGCAACGGCGTAGGTTCCCTCAAGTCCTGCGAAGACGATGAAGGAGGCCTACGCCGTGAGACGTACGGTACCGCCGTCGGCGGAGATAGAAGCTCGGATCGAGCACATGTTGAGCGTGGGGGTGGGTGAGAACCCGCGCGAGTCGTTGTCGGAGTTGGCAAAGCTGGGTGCCCGGCTGATCATCCAGCGAGCGGTGGAGGACGAGTTCGACGCGTGGCTGGGCCGCGCTCGCTATGAGCGCCGGCCGCTCGATCGGCGTGAGGATCGCGACGAGGAGAGCGGGCTGCGCAACGGGTTCCGTCCGCGGAGGCTGCAGACCGCGGAGGGCGAGCTCGAGGTCGAGATCCCGCAGGTCCGTCAGGCGGCGGAGACGTTCGCGTCGAAGCTGTTCCCCCGGACCCCGAAGCTGTTGCGGACCGAGCCGTTGAAGGCGTTGGTGATCGGCGCGTTCGTGCGCGGCCTGTCGATGCGCGATGTCGAGTCGCTGTGTGAGCAGGCGGGGCTGGGGAAGCTGTCGAAGTCGACGGCCTCGAGGATGTGTGAGGAGCTCAAGGAGCGCTTTGCGCGATTCCGTCGCCGTGACCTCTACGGGATCCGGCTGGTCGCGTTGTTCCTCGACGCGACGTTCATCGCTGTGCGGCCCAACGGGCCCAAGGAAGGCGTGCTTGTGGCGTGGGGGTTCACTGAGGACGGCGAGCGTGTGCTGTTGGCCGTGAGCCTGGGGATGCGCGAATCGTTCGAGGACTGGCAGGCGCTCGGCCGTGATCTGATCAGCCGCGGGCTCGGCGCGCCGATGCTGATCGTCGCCGACGGCGCCGCCGGGCTGACCAAGGCGATCGAGCAGTGCTGGCCGGCGTCAGATCGCCAGCGCTGCTGCGTTCACCGCGCCCGGAACCTCTACGCCAAGCTCCCGGACCGAGAACGCGAGCGCGTCAAGCACGCCTACTGGCAAGCGCTCGATGACGCGATCAGCGAACAGGACGCCAAACAGCGCCTCCAAGCGCTCGTCGACGACCTCGACAAGGAAGGGTTCGCCACCGCCGCGCGCTGCCTCGCCGACGACCTCGACGCGCTCGTCGTGCACCTGCGCTACCCGCTACGGCATCGCCGCAGATGGCGCTCGACGAACCTGCTCGAGCGCTCGCTCGGCGAGGTCAAACGCCGCACCAAGGTGATGGGCCGCTTCCCCGGCGAGAACAGCTGCCTGACCTTGGTCTGGGCGGTGCTCGACCTCCTGATCACTCACCAGACCAACGGCATCCACTTCAACGCGCTCGACCACCAACGCCTCAAACGAGCGCGCTACCAAGGCAACGAACAAACCATCCCCGAGGAGGTGACAGCCGCCAAGACTGACCATCACCGGGAACCGAACTTACAGCGCCAAAGAGACGCCACCGCGGCGCCGGTCGCTCTGCTGCTTTGGCCCGGCCGTTAGCTGAACGCCAGCAAGCAGTCGCCGGCGCCAGCTACTGCTTCGCCAGCAGAGGGAGCGTCTCGCGAGTCGGCGTCGCTGCGCTCTCCCTCCTGCTCACGAGCGACACAGATCTCCGCGTCAACCGTGAGTACTGGTCCCACATGGATGGTGCTTGCCGGCTGGGAAGTCAGTAAGCAGCGAGCGCTTGCCGGTCGCGGCGATCCTGCAAATCGTCTGGCTGGCATCGTGCACGGATTGCCGGCGGAGCGGGTGAGATCGTCGCCGTCGCCAAGTGACTCCCAAGGAATCGAAAGCAGGCGCCTGGCCTCCGCGCCGCCATGCTGCTGCTGGCGTTCCTGAGTAGCGGGCCCGGGCGGCGGGAGCTGTCCAGGCGTCTCGAAGTTCGCCCCCTCGAGTTGTGCGCGGCTAAAGCTCTGTCGGGATGCCTCTCGTCACTGGGCGAACTCTGCCTCGGGTGGCTTGAGGCTCTAGAGTCGATTCATGGATTCGCGGTATGGCGTGCTCGATGACGCGGCTCGTCTGGCACGCGATTTCCTCGACGGGCTGTCATCAAGGCCCGTTGGTGCGCGTGTGGACGTCGAGGAGCTTCGTCGGCTTCTGGCCAGGCCGCTGGCGGAGGATGGCGAGGACCCGAGCCTTGTGGTCGCTGACCTGGCGCATGAGGTCGATGGAGGTTTGGTCGCGTCCGCGGGCCCAAGGTATTTCGGGTTTGTGATTGGAGGTGCCGTACCGGCTGCGGTCGCCGCGGATTGGCTGACCTCCGCTTGGGATCAGAACGCGGGCGGATACGTTGTAGCTCCGGCGTTGTCTGTCGTGGAGGAGGTCGCTGCGGGATGGGTGCGAGAGCTTCTCGGTCTGCCCGTGTCTTGCGGAATTGGTTTCGTGACCGGATGCCAGATGGCTCATTTCACGTGTCTGGCAGCGGCCCGGCATGCCGTCTTGCGCGACGTAGGCTGGGACGTCGAGGCGCTCGGTCTGCAGAGTGCGCCTGTGGTGCGTGTGCTCGCCGGCGAGCAGGCCCACGTCACGGTGAGGGTCGCGTGTCGGATGTTGGGGCTCGGCGCCGACCGCGTCCGGCTGGTCTCGGCCGATGAGCAGGGCCGGATGCTTCCTGCCGAGCTTGAAGTCCAGCTCGCTGACCACAACGGTCCGACGATCGTCTGTGTGCAGGCGGGGGAGATTAATACGGGAGCCTTCGACCCGATTTCTGAGATCGCTGAGCTTTGTCACGCGCGGGGTGCCTGGTGTCACGTGGATGGCGCATTCGGGCTCTGGGCGGCGCTCAGCCCGTCCAGGCGTCGGTTGCTGGAGGGCTTTGAGAGCGCGGACTCGTGGGCAACCGACGCGCACAAGTGGTTGAACGTGCCCTATGACTGCGGGATCGCCGCGGTCGCGGACGCATCCGCTCACCGGAGCGCGATGACCTCCAGTGCGGCTTACATCCCAGCTCACGAGGACGACGTCCCGTGGCCATTGGATTGGACGCCGGAGTTCTCGCGCCGCGCACGTGGGGTACCGCTGTACGCGGCGCTGCGGTCCCTCGGACGTGCCGGGATGAGGCGCCTGGTCGATGATTGTTGCGACCACGCTGCACGGATGGGCCAAATGCTGGCGCGGGAGAGCGGCGTCGAGGTGCTCAATGACGTCGTGCTCAACCAGGTGCTGGTCCGTTTCGGCGGTGACGATGAGCTGACCGATGCGGTGATCGACCGAGTGCAGCAGAGCGGAACGTGCTGGATGAGCGGCAGCACGTTCCACGGGCAAAGGGTCATGCGTATCTCGGTCGTGAGTTGGCAGACCACAGCCGAGGACATCGACGCATCCGCGGAGTCGATCCTCCAGTCGCTGCGCGACTCACGACGCTAACGCGCTCGCAAAGTCGACGCAGCCTCGGCGTCGAACTCCCTCGCAAACGCTCGGGGTTCGTCGTTGAGGGTGGGTCAGCGTCGGGTGCCAGTAGCGACCAGGGCGACTGTCGCGACCAGCATCCAGCCGGCGGCGTACGCAAACGCCGCGGTCGGTGAGACGAGCGTCCAGAGCGCGCCCGCGATCGCGCTGGCGGCGAGGTTACCGGCGCTCTGGATCGCGACTAGCAGCCAAAATGCCGAACCACGCAGCGGCTCCGATGCGAACTTGGCGACGGCGGCATGTTCAGCGGTTTCGGCACACCCGATCGCGACTCCGGTAGCCATAAAGCAGGCGCCGAGGATGACCACGCTGGAGGGGGGCCGGCACAGCTGCGGCGCTGCTCCTCTTGCGGCCGTGCGGCAGTCAGCGCGGATCGCGACGAGAATGCTGCACGTGAGCAATGGGGAGCGTCTGCTCGCTGGAGCCAGCGGTGCCGTTTCGAGACGAGCGCTTGCCCATGGAAGCGGCACTCAGCACCAAGCCGCTGATGGCCAACGGAGAGTGCTGCTTGGCCACCAAAGCGGACGCCGGCCCGTGCCTGATTTGCCGCAGTGAGGCTTCCGCCCTGGAACGTAGGGAGCGGTCTCGGTACCGGCTTCAGCGGGCCGTGCGAGAGCGCTGGACCCGTTCCAAGGCGAGAGTCTGCGATGACGACGGCAGCGCTTCTGCTTCGAGAGAGAGCGGGAGTCGACGTCCTTCAACCTGGCGGCAACAGGCCATACACACAGCGCGTGATCAGCTCGCTGCCGTTGTCTTGTCGGCAAGCGCATGGCCCGTCCGAGCTCGTGCTGTGACAGTTGCGCCTACTGCGGGCAAATGGAGTACCGGCCGGTGCCGGTGGCCGTGAGACGCCAAGGCGTACTGACGGCGTCTGGGGCGGTTGTCACGCTGACCGGCTTCCCGGGTGCGAGGAAGTCGATCGGGTCGGGGAGGTCCGCAGGCGCGAAGCGTCTGACCCTGATCACGAGTACGTCTGCCGTAAGGTCGGTCAGGCGCGCGCCCCGCGGCGGCAGGTCGATCTCGCTGCTGTGTCCGACGGAGCCGGCTATGAGGGTCTGGCAGTTGCCGGTGCCGCGGGCACGCACGGTTGGTTTGGCGGTCATCTCTCCTGATGCGAGCACGCTGTCGGCTGCCTGTCGCAACAGCGGCGGCGTGGCCCTGATTTGGGCGGGGGAGTAGAACGGCGGCGTGCCATGCGCACGGGTTTCGGTGAAGTACAGTCCGGCGGTCACGCCTGATAGGTATGGGTTGCGCGCGACGGGCTCCGCGAGCCACACGGTCGCCGGCGCGACGGCGCGTTCGATTTCGAGCGCACCGAGGTCGGCCTTGACATAGCGGGATTGCTCACGCATGAACGTGTATCCGGTCGAGAGCGCGTACCCGTTCGAAACAACGGCGAGCGTGGCTCCCGCAGCGATCACTCCCAACGATGCAGTCCGGAGCGGAACGGAGCGGAACGCTTCTGCGGCGATCAGGATCAGCAAGGCCGCGTCGATCAGCTGGTAGCGGCTTGCGAACGGGTCGCGGCCCGGAAAGTAGCTGGCGCCGGTCAGCACCCAGAACGAGATCGCGGCGGACGCGAACACGAGCACCCAGGACGAAGGCCGATGGCCTTTGTACCAGGAGGCCGCAAGCGCGGCTGTCCCTGCCAAGAGGGCGATCCCTCCGCGCACATAATGGGGCGCGCCGGATCCGCGGTTCAGGCCGGTAAGCGATGCGAGCCCGCTCGTGACTGAACCGAACACGTACCGCGGGAGATGCTCGATGTTGGCGGCGGACAGATGCGAGGGCGCGTCGCTGCCATAGCCGATCCACCAGACCGCGAACACGAGCGCTGGGATCGCGGCGATCCACAGCTGCCGGGGACGTCGCCGCAGCCCGACCGCGACCGCCGCAGGGACCACGAACGCGATCCCGAGATTGGACATCAACACCGAGCACACCACCAACCCGCAAGCGATGGCGTTCCGTCGCGGGAAGTCGCGCTCCAGCGCGACCAGCGCGCCCAGGCCGATCGCCAGCGACCCAATCAGATCGATCGACGCGAAGAACAACAGATCCTCCCACGCCGGGCCGAGGAACAACACAAGCGCCGCGGCCACGAGACCGACCGTCCGGCCCATCCGCGCACTCACGAGCACGTAGATGAGAACGCCGACCGAGGCGAGCGCAGCCCCGAGGACCAGTCGGAATGGCAGCTGAAAATCGAGGCCGAACACCGCGACGAGCAGCTTGTAGACCGGTACGACCAGCGCGACGAGGTTGCCGTTGTGCGGCGCGAGCACCACGTCTATCCCGGGATGTGCGGCCAAACCAGGTCGCTGCAGCAGGAACCACCAATCGTCGTTGAAGAACGTCAGCCGTGTCCCGAGAACGACCACGATCAGAACAAGCGCGGCGCACATCACGCCCAGCAGCATCCGCGGCGGGTCCCTCCCAAGGCCGGGATCGTCGGCGTAACCGATCGCAGCCAGCCCACGTTCTAGCCCTCTCATCTGCAGCCGCCGATCCTAGTTGCCCGCGCTGTTGTCCCGCGCATGCTCGAAGCTTGCGCGGGTAGCGTGGTGACGATCTCGATGAACGAAGCCACGATGATTCGGCGCGGCTTCGTCCCCTATGGACCGTCGGGCGCGGCGGTGGAGGCGTTCGCCCGCGTGATGGCCGCCGACCTGGAGGGCACGCCGGTGAGGGCCAACGTCCTGCTTCCCGGCGGTGCGACCGACACCGGAATGATTCCCGACGACATCCCTGACGAGATCCGCACACGGCTGCTTGACCCGGCGGTCATGGGGCCGCCGATCGTGTGGCTCGCTTCACACGAGGCGAACGACGTCCATGACCAGCGCATTGTCGCTACCGAATTCGAGGACTGGCTCGCGAACGATGATCCAGCTAAAGCACCAGCTATGACCGCAACGAGACCGCCGACGCGAGCTGCGAATGCGGTTCTGGCACTGCGCATACTCGACGCCGCGCTCGGGGCGGCGGATTATTTCGCCCATCGACAGCTGCCCTTGAGCGCCGCCGCGCACGACTGCTTTGCTCGGCGCGACGCCGCGGAGCTTCACGATCGGTTTGGCGACAATCCGGTCGTCCTGATCGAGCCCGACCCGGGCCACCGCCGGGCTGCGCGATCGACCAAGAACGCCGCTCCTCCGATTCTGCGAGCTCGCGGTCTGGCGGCAACCGCGAACGTATCGCACTCAGGACCCAATTGGAAGGTGGTTGGGGCGGCTCGCGCACTTGGGAGGCATGATCAACGTCCGAGGATCGCGGCCGTCTCCTTCTCCAGCCGTTCGCGCCAAGCCCGTGGCGACAACACATCACCGCTGAACGCGCGCCGAAATCGAAGAAAATCGATCAGCGAAGGGGGATCAGCGCGAAAGAACGAGCGCGGATCGAGGTCGGCCCCGACTGGGAGCAGATCGACCAAGATGTCCTTGCAGCGGGTCCATTCCGGCTCAACGGTCGGGTAGATCGTGAGCCGATCCGTATGCCGGCGATCCGGAAGAGCACGCACAACAGAAAGCCGTCCTTGTCATCGGATACGACGCACATATCCCAGGGCGCCGCGGGATCGACAGCTATCAGATCGGCTACGTGAAGCACAAACGAACAATCGCCCACGCTGTGGATCAGAATGTGCCGTCCTTCCGTGAACGTGCGGAAGGCCCGAAGACACGACAGAGACGAAGGCCGGCAAGGCGGGTCGATGGACGGCGCGCCGCCGAGCGTAGGAGCTTGTAGCGATCCGAGGGGAGACCAAATGCAGCACCTGAACGACATCTGGAAGCTCCATGGCCATGGAGGCCGGGTGGAGCCTGGCGAGGTAGTCGCCCCCTATGAACGACTCGCGTGGCCGCACACGATCGGCCTCGGCGCGCAGCACGTTCTGGCGATGTTCGGGGCGACCGTGCTGGTGCCCGTGCTGACGGGGTTCCCTCCGTCCACCACCCTCCTTTTCTCCGGGATAGGGACGCTGCTGTTCGTGATCATTACGGGTAACCGCATCCCCTCGTACACCGGCTCGAGCTTTGCGTTCATCGCGCCGGTGATCGCCGCGAAGGCGCATGGCGGAATCCCTGCCGCCCTCGGCGGCATCCTGTGCGCCGGCGTCGCCGTTTTCCTCGTCGGCCTGATCGTCAACCGCGTCGGGTACCGGTTTATCGCGTGGCTGCTACCAGCCGTGGTCACCGGAGCCATCGTGGCCCTGATCGGACTGAACCTCGCGCCCACAGCGGAGACCGAGTTCACCCAGCAGCCCGGGCTTGCCATCTTCACGCTCGTCGCCATCCTGCTCGTCGCTGTCGTCTTCAAGGGCTTCCTCGGCCGCTTGTCGGTGTTCGTCGGCGTGGTCAGCGGGTACGTACTGGCCGCCATCCTCGGTGACGTCGACTTCACGAAGGTCAACCACGCGGCCTGGGTCGGCCTCCCCCACTTCACAAGCCCCACCTTTAACGGGAAGGCGATCCTGCTGATCGTTCCCGCGGTGCTGGTCGTCCTGCTCGCAGAGAACGCCGGTCACGTCAAGGCGGTGGCGGCAATGGTCGGGCGACCGGACAGTCTTGATCCATTCATCGGACGCTCGTTCATGGGCGATGGGGTGGCGACGACGTTGTCCGGACTGTTCGGCGGGTCGGGCACGACGACGTACGCCGAGAACATCGGCGTGATGGCGATCACACGCGTGTACTCGACCGCGGCCTACATCGTGGCGGGGCTGGTGGCAATTGCCCTCGGGTTACTCCCAAAGTTCGGCGCGCTGATTGCAGCCCTTCCGGTTGGAGTGCTCGGCGGTGCCGTCACGTTGCTGTTCGGCATGATCGTCGTGCTGGGCGCGCGCATCTGGATCGAGTCAGGCGTCAACTTCCGCGACCCCGTCAACCTCACCACCGCCGCGGTGGCGCTGATCGTCGGCGCCGGCAACTACACCCTCACCCTGGGTGACTACTCGTTCGCGGGCATCGCCATGGGCACGCTGGCAGCAATCGTCATCTATCAGGTTCTAAGCCGGATCCGTACGCCTGAGGAGCACCGTGAGGGAACCGTATTCGGGGATGCTGCGACCGGCCCGGCGCCCGAGGACAGAGCGATCGACGCGCGCCCTGCGCGCGAGGGTCAGCCGGGAGCTGGGGGGGCCGCCGGTCCAACCCCGACACCCACGGAGACGCCTTGATGATGTCCCCGACGATGCGGTCGACCCTCACGGCAGGGTCTCATCGGGTGGCGCCGTGCAGCGCGTAGCGGTGATTGTGAGCCTCTCTGTCGCGCTGTGCTGGGGCGGGTCAAGGTGGCGGTAAAGGGTGGCGGGACCCACGTCCTACCGCTGAAACGGCGGCGTCGGCGTATGCGCGTCGTCCACGCACGGATCAGCGAAACCCTCGACTGGAGGTAGCAGCCCGCCTATGGCCCGGATCTATCGCAAGCATCCCGACTCGTCGTATCTCACAGCCCCGCGGATCTTCGCGCGGGTCTTCTGTAAGCCGGGCGAACTGCTCGCCACCGTCCGCTTCTACCAGACGCTCACGGAGGCCCGCTTGGACATGGATATGGACATCCCCGAGGCGGGGCTGCACGTCGTCGCGGTGGGCGCGTTTCTCATCCTGGGGCTCGACGGCGAACAGCACGGACTTGCCGCCCAGACCACCGTGACTGCGCTCAACGCCAACCTCGACATCGCCGTCGCACGGCAGGTCGCCGCCGGCGCGGAGATCGTGCAAGAGCGGTGGAAGGCGCCGGTCGGCGCGGGCACCCGCCTACGCCACCCCGACGGGCTGATCGTGGAATACCTCGAGCACCGGCCCACCGACGACGACGTCCCCGAGCCCGGACCCCTTTTCGTCTGACCCGCGCGCCCGAGCGCGATCGACGCGCCTCGCTCGATCAACAGTGCGGCGTGATCGACGTCCGCGAAGACGTGCTTCAGGGCGTCCAAGCGAAACGGGACCAGGTTCTCGGCGGCCTACTTGGATGGGCCGTACAGATCCGCAAAGATGCCGTCGCTCGCGAGCGCGCGCAGGACGCGGTACAGCGCGTCGCCATCGGCGCCCCGGCCGCTAGCGCCTGCGCCACGCGCAGGTCGGCGGCGAGCCCGAGCGCGCGCGTCACCAGCGCACCCCGCAGTGCGTCCCAGATCATCCCCTCAGCGTTCATGCACGCGCAGCGTGGACGGCGGCCGTGGCCTCGTCGAGCTCCATCGGCCAAACGATAGGGCGCGATTCCCTCCGCCCCCCGATGCACTGCTTGACTGGGGGACGTGTGGGGTTGGTCTTCTGGGCGGGGCGCTGCGCCCCGGGTGAGGTACGGGCTGGCACGTGTTCGGTGAGCGGGCCCGCCTGCGCGGGTAGGCCCTCCGCGGTGCAGCTGCAGCCGAGACTAATCACCGTCGCTTGCCCCGTCCGCGCGGAGGGGGTCGTCCTGCTGCTGCACGGGGGGGCGAGACGTGGCAACAGCATGATGGTCAGTCCCACCCAGCTCTCGGTGCTGCGGATGATTCCCATCTCCCGGCGGGTGTCTCGTGCGGGCCGGGGCGAGCTGGCCGTGTTTCGGCTGCTCAACGCCGTCCGAGGATGGGACTGCAAGCACACCCCGGTGCAGGACGCCGCGTGGGCGCTGGACGAGATCGCCGCGGCGCTTGGCGGTCCGCGGCCGACGTGCCTGATTGGGCATTCCCTGGGCGGCCGCGCGGCGCTGCTGAGTGCCGCGCGGGCGGAGGTGCAGAGTGTCGTGGCCCTCGCTCCCTGGGTCTACGCCAGCGATGTCGCTAACGGCTTGTCGGATGAGCAGATCCTGATCGTGCATGGGTCGGCCGACCGCGTCGCCCGCCCGGCCCGCTCGGCGGCGCTCGCCCGACGGCTGGGCCGCCGAGCCCGGGTGGGCTACGTCACGGTGGAGGGCGGCAAGCACGCCATGCTCAGGCACCACGCCCAGTTCGACCGTCTCGCCGCCGAATTCGCGGCCGCGACCCTGCTTGGCGAGCCGGCCAGCTCCGCCATCGAACGGATCCAGGCAGGCGAAAGCTGCGTCACGGTCTAACGCCGGGGCGGCTCGCAGTCTAAGAGAGGATCGTTTTTCATCCTCCCGCCCGCGCTCGGCGGACGAGCGTTTTGGCGACCGAGCAGTGACGCCGCGTCTTCTCGAGCTGTCCGGGAGCGGAAGTCTCGAGCGCCGCGATATCGGTCCCGAGACTGCCCATGCTTCGTGAGAGCGGGTCTGTCGCAACGCCTACCTGGCCGGCTCCAGCGGAATCGGCGCGCACCTCGTGGGGCCTGCAGGGTCTCTTGGTCCTGCGTGCGTGGGTTGCCGCTGAGCACGAACGAGCGAAGCTGCGGGCGACGATCGGGCTTCTCGTCTGTCCTGGAGTGGGTTGCGGGGTGCGCGGCGCGAGTGCTGGCCGCGGCGGACCGTCAGAGCGCTGTATCTGCACCGCGCGATGAGCTGGGTGTAATGAAATGGGGCGCGTTTGGAATGAGGGGGTGTGACCCCGAATCGAGGACTGCAGAGGATGGCCAAGCGCTTTAGATCAGACAACGACCGCGTCGATGCGATGATCGCGTCGGTCCGCCCGGTCTCACCCGAGTCGTTGAAGACCCCTGAGATCGCCCGTGCGCACAAGGAGATCGCCGCCGCGATCGTGAGGATGCCGCAGCGGTCGGCTCCCGCGAGACGGTGGCAGTGGCTTCGTGCCCCGCGCCACGCCCTGTTGGTCGGCGCGGCCATCGCCGGCCTCGGCGGTAGCGTTGGCGCTGCCGCCTCGCTCCTGAACGCGCACACGGGCTACTACCCGTCGAAGCACGGGCTTCCGGTCAATATGAGCGGACCGGGCGAAGACTTGAACACGGAAGCGCCGAACTTCTGTCGGGTCGCGCTTCAGGTCTCAAGCGACATCCCGTTCCCGGCGCGATACGCGTCCTGGCGGAACTATGTGCTGACCTCAGGCTACGGGATCAAGCATCCGTCATCGAGCATCCCGTGCAATGCTCGCTCCCGATTCCCGCAAGGCCCAGGCCCCGGACGGGTGACCACCGGCACGCTGGGATCGTGGTTCGCCACGACCGCGTTCTGCGGGTGGGCGCAAGCCTGGGCACAGGACGTCGGCGCCGGAAAGCGGGCCGCCGCCGCGCAGGACGCGCGAGCCATCCTCAGCGCGCTCGACTGGAGGGCCGTGAAGTGGGTTGACCCTCATCCCGACAGCACGCCAGCAGGCGACATCCCGGGCGGGGACCGGACCAAGACCACCTTCGGCTGGATGCTCTTCTATCAGCAGGCAGTTCGGTCGGGCAGCCGAGCGCGCATGGAGAGCCTTCTCGACGGCAACGTCGGCTACGGCGATCGCTCCTTCGGCTATCAGGAATGCCAGGACGGGCCTGATCCCGACATCGCCAACTTCATGGAGCACCAGCACGCGCCTGGCCTGCCCGAACTGAAGAAGCTGCTGCTGGCGCACCTGCGCAGGGAAGGCATATGACCGCCAAGCCGCAAGCCCAAGCGCGCGAGGACTTCCAGCAGCTCTTCCAGGAGACGCGCGCGAGCCTGTCCGCGTACCTCGTCTGCCGCTGCAACGATGCAGAGCAGGCCGCCGATCTTGTCTCAGAGACCTACCTGATCGCGTGGCAGAAGTTCGACTCGATCCCCCCTGGAGTTCAGGCCAGACTCTGGCTCTTCGGCGTCGCCCGGAACTTGATGCTCAAGGGATTTCGGCACCGTCGTGTCGCTGACGCGCTGGTTGAGCGACTTGCCGGCGAGCTGCGCCGCGCACAAGCCGAGCACCCTCAGATCGATGACCACCCCCGTGCTCTGCTGCGTGCGGCACTCAACGCGCTGTCCGAGGGCGATCGCGAGATCCTCATGCTGACCGCGTGGGAAGGCCTCACCCCCAGAGAGATCGCCGCGGTCACGGGCATCGCAGCCAACGTCATTCGAGTCCGACTGCACCGAGCACGCCGTCGCGTCGAGCAGCGCCTACGCACCAACCCCACGACGAGCATCGAGCCCGGCTGCACCAGCGCTCGGGCCTGAGAGTACGCGCCGCACCTGCTTCGTCGCCATACGGGCACTCTCGCCCGGACATCCGCTCCCGGCCGAGTCCAGAAGTCTCACCAGCTCGGCCGCACCTCCGGCAAAACAAAGTTGGGCTGGGATGCGAGACCCGGGGCGCCGGCTAATC
>JALYZY010000174.1 GCA_030948665.1 Actinomycetota bacterium
CTCGTCGTCGGGCATTCCTGGGGTGGGCACCTCGCGCTGCGGCTGGCGGCGGCACACCCTAATCGTCTGGCTGGCGCGCTGGCGGTCGATCCGCTTGGAGTCGTCGGCGACGGCGGAATGGCCGCGTTCGAGGCTGAGCTACCGGCACGCATCGCCAAGGAGCATCGCGATCGCGCCCTCGAGCTGGACGAGCGCGCCCTGGCCGGGCAGGGCACGCCCGATGAAGCGCTCGAGTCCTTGCGGCTCCTGTGGCCCGCGTACTTCGCCGATCCCGCGAGCGCGCCGCCGATGCCGGCACTGCGCTTCTGCGTCGATGCCTACTCGGGCATCATCGCGCAGGCCACGGCTGACACAGAGGAACTCGCCGCGGCACTGGGCCGAAGTGATGTTCCGTACGGCGTGCTGGCAGGCGCTGCTAGTCCAATCCCGTGGGGGCAGGCCGCCCGGGCCAGCTCCGAGCTCTCGCGCCACGCGTTCCTCGCGCTGATTCCGGGAGCTGGCCACTTCCCGTGGCTCGAGGTGCCAGGGTGCGTGCTGACCGGGCTCAGGCGCCTACAGGGCGCCCGTTAGCCCTTCGCGGGAAGCGAGCGGGCGTACGACATGCCTACCCTCACCCACGGCTTCAGCTGGCTCTTAGTCCGCACTCCTTCGGCGCCGACCCGCAGCCATCCGTCCATGACGCGGCCACGCATCTCCATCGGGGTGGCGTGCGGCTTGGCCAGCAGCGACTCGGTGTCGGCTGGATCGCAGCGCAGCATCAGGCCGCCCTTCCCGCTCGCCGACACCGACATGTTGCCGCCGATCAGGAATGCAAGGCCGCCGAACATCTTCTTCTCGACCACATCGGGCTCGTCGGCGAGCAGCTCCCGAATCAGGTTCGCGAGGTCCTCGTCGTATGCCATGCACGAATTATCCGCGACCCGCGGCATGCAGGTCGCGGGATTAGCATGGGCCAGGTGCCTCGGGCCACGATCGACGATCTACTAAGCGCGGCACGAGCTCGCTTGGAGCGCGTCACACCGGCGGATGCGCTGGCCGCGCTGCGGCGAGGCGCGACGGTGATCGACATCCGCACCGACTCTCAGATCGCCGAGGATGGGACCGTTGCCGGGGCACTTCTGATCTCGCGCAACGTACTCGAATGGCGGCTCGACCCCAAGCAGCCACCGCCATCCTCAGGGGCCGGACCTGGCGGACCATGTGATCGTGATGTGCGACGCGGGCTACCAGTCGAGCCTCGCCGCGGCGGTACTGCAGCAGCTCGGGTTCGCCCGGGCGACTGACCTGATCGGCGGCTTTCAGGCTTGGCGTGCCGCCGGGCTCCCCATTGTCTCCCCGGCCGGCGACGGCTCGGTCGCCGGGAGCCAATCCTCGGTCAGCGTGAGCCAGAACGCGAGTCCGGCGAACGCTCCGTAGCGGCGAAAAGCGCGCTCGATCCCCTTATCGCTCACGCGCGGACGACCGCTCACGCGTCGGTATTTCGGTCGGGTCCAGGAGTCGAGAATCAGTCTTTGGTAGCGCCCTAGCAACATCATCATGTGCGCGACCGCATACGGTCCGACGCCCGCGATCCCCAGGAGACGCTCCGCAACCTCGTCATCGGGCAACGCCGGATCGTCGAACGCCTCGACGTCAAGGAGTCCCTCGGCTACGTCGACCGCGACCGCACGCAAATAGGCGCCGCGATATCCCGCGCGAGCCACCTCCCGGTAGAAGCTCTCGTCGGCCGCGGCGAGCGCTCCAGGGCCGGGGAACGTACGCAGCTCCGGTTTGCCCTCCACAGGGATTCCCCGCTCTCCGACCAGAGCCCCGACCATTCGCACGGTGCCAGACCATGCGCAGTTCGTCGTGCAGATCGTCTTGACGAGATCCTCGAACACCGTCGGGCTACGCAGCATCCTCCCCGATCCTGCGGCCGCCCAGGCGAGCGCGGGATCGGCCGCCGCAACCGCATAGAAGCTGCTCAGATCCTCGTCGAGACGCAGCATGTGCCGAAGCTGGGCGACGAGTTCGGCGCGTACCTGCGCTGGCGGCGGCGGTTGGCCGGGCAGGGACCGGACTCGCGCCCGCTGGGGGCCGTCCCGCTCGAGCCGCAGTGGCCATGCGCCACCGCCGGCGTCGAGCACGGTTTCGAGGCTTGAGCCATCCTCCGCAATAGCGTTCGGAGGCAGGTCTGCGACGCCGTGCGAGAGCAGGGTCCGCGCGAAGTCGACGGGCTCGCCGCCGGCGCCCCGCAGCTCGATCCTGGCCGACCAGCGCGAAGCGGTCAGCTTCGCTTCTTCCCGTCGCGAAGCATCGCGAGCGCTTGGCTGACGCGCCGCTGCCTGGTCTCTTCACGCTTGGCTTCGCTGATCCATCGGGCGTACTCCTTGCGGTGCGAGTACGCCAATGCCTCGAAAGCGGAGCGGGCCTTCTCGTCTTGCGACAGAGCCCTCTCCAGCGGCTCTGGCACGGCGACCTCCCGCGGAGCGGTGTCGAGCTCTAGCTTGACCACGACGGGGTCACCGGCTGCGACCCCCGCCTGCTCACGGACCTCGCGATTGGCGCCGACCAGGAACTCTCCACCCATTCGAACTACCGAGGTCCGCCAGGTGTAGCCATTGACCGTTGCCAGCACGGGAAACCGCTTGGCGCCCTCTCCGACTTGGGCGACCTGCTGATCGTCGAGTAGGACCGCCGCAGCAGGACCGCGCGCGACGAGTGTGGTTGTTATCTCGATCGATCCCATCGAGGCGATTTTTGCATTCCGCTGCACGCGGTAGCGTTAGGAGTAGCCGTGGCAACTTGGGAGGATGTGCGCCGGATCGCCCTGTCGCTGCCGGAGACCCGCGAGGAGGTCTCCCGCGGGCTTGCATTTTGGCGCGTCCGAAAGAAGCTGTTCGTCTGGGAGCGGCCGCTCCGGGCGTCGGACCTCCGAGCGCTTGGTGACAATGCGCCGGACGGCCCGATCCTGGGAGCGCGAGTCGAGCACCTCGGTGCCAAAGAAGCGCTGTTGGCGGATGCCCCTGACGTGTGCTTCACGACGCCCCACTTCGACGGGTACGCGGCGGTGCTGGTGCGCCTCGAGAAGATCGCCGTCGACGAGCTCGAGGAGCTGATCGTCGACGCATGGGTCTGCCAGGCGCCGGAGCGCCTCGCGGACAGGTACGTGGAGGAGCGCGCTCAATGATTCCGCAGGCGCCACTCGATGCGGCGGGGGCGTCTGCCACCCTCATCCTCACATCTCGGGCAGTGGCCGGGATGTTCGACGATGCCTCCCAGTTCCCGCCCGGGAACCTGGACCTGCGCCCCGCGTGGGAGGCGCACCTGGGCTGGAGAGCGCACGAGCACGCTTCGCTGGTGGGGCGCTTTCTGGTGCCCGGTCGCCGAGCACAGGAGCTGGCGGAGCTGACGGCGCCCGATCAACGGGTCGAGCTCGGCCTCGTGGTCGGCGCTGAGCAGCCCGAGGAGATGGCGCCGGTTCTCGATGCGGCGACTTCGATCGAGCTTCGGGGCGGCCCAAGCGACATCGAGCGATGGCGAGCGCAGGCGCCCCGCTGCTGGATTTTTCTGGAGAGCGCGCCCGTCCAGGAGATCGCAGGCGCGCGCAAGGGCGACCAGTGGGTCGGAGCGAAGCTCCGCTGCGGCGGGCTTCAGGCGGACGCGTTCCCGACCTGTGAGCAGGTTGCAAGCTTCATCGCCGACTGCGTGCGCCTCGACGTCCCGTTCAAGGCCACCGCGGGTCTGCACGGCCCCCTTCGTCACTGGGATCCGGAGATCGGCGCCCACCACCATGGGTTCTTGAATTTGTGGACCGCGACCGCGGCTGCAGCCCGAGGTGCGCCAGCAAGGGAGCTCGGCGCGGCCCTCGCGGCCGAGGAGCTACGTGGCCTGCCTCGGCTCCGAACCGAGGAGCTTGAACGTGCCCGTCGCTGGTTCACCGCCTTCGGAACCTGCAGCATCGCCGAGCCGCTCGAGGGTCTTCAGGCGCTCCGGCTTCTCGGCGATGACTGACGGCTTCACGCTCGCGAATCTCCCCTACGGCTCGTTTCGACGTGGACCTGATGGGCCGGCGAAGCTGTGCGTGCGGCTCGGAGACGACGCCATAGAGCTGGGGGCACTCTCAGCGCGTCTCCCCGGCATTGCCCCCACGCTGATCGATTCGCCCAATCTGGACAGGCTCCTCGAGGCGGACGCGGCGGTGTGGTCGGAGCTTCGAGCCGGGCTCCAGGACGTCCTGTCGGACGGAGCCCCGCCCGAGGCGGGCTTTCCGGTCAGCCAGGCGGTTGCGTGCCTGCCGTTTACCGTGCGCGACTACGTTGACTTCTACTCGTCGCTCCAGCATGCGACGAACCTGGGGCGGATGTTCCGTCCGAACAGCGATCCGCTGCTGCCCAACTGGCGCCATCTGCCGGTCGGCTACCACGGGCGCTCGAGCACCGTCGTCGCGTCAGGGACGCCCGTGCGCCGGCCCACCGGCCAGCGGCCTGGCGCTGACGGCCCCACATGGGGGCCGAGTCGCCGGCTCGACATCGAGCTCGAGCTCGGGTTCGTGACGGGAGGCTCGCCGAATCCGCTCGGCGAGCCGATCCCGATCGCTGAGGCAGAGCGACGGATCTTCGGCTTCGTGCTTGTCAACGACTGGAGCGCGCGCGACATCCAAGCCTGGGAGTACCAGCCCCTCGGCCCGTTCCTGGGCAAGTCGTTTGCGACCTCAGTCTCACCTTGGGTCGTCCCGCTCGCTGCGCTCGAGTCGGCACGGGTGCCCGGTCCGAGGCAGGATCCCGAGCCGTTGCAGTACCTGCGCTCGCCGGAGCCGAGGGCATTTGACGTCGAGCTCGAAGTACTGCTGAGAGTGAAAGGGCAATCGGAGGCCCATCTGATCGCGCGCACCAACGCGCGGGAGCTGTACTGGAGCGCGGGCCAACAGCTCGCCCACGCATCGTCGAACGGCGCGATCGTGAGCCCGGGCGACCTCTACGCATCCGGGACGATCTCAGGCTCCCAGCCCGGCGCGCAGGGGAGCCTGATCGAGCTGACTTGGAACGGTGCGCACCCGATCGAACTCGGCGGCGTCGCCAGAACCTTCCTCGAGGACGGCGACACAGTCATGATCTCCGGCTGGAGCTCAGACGTGACCAGCGGCGACCGGGTATCGCTCGGAGTGCTCAGCGGGCAGATCGTGGGGTGAGGCGACACCGGCGCTTCCTGGGGACCGACATCGCGGTGGTGGTGGTAGTCGCCGTGGCAACGGTGGCGCTGGCATTGCTGGGCAGCAGCTCCGGCGGGGGCTCGAGCGCTGCCGCGTCGATCACCGTCGATTCGTCGAACAGCGGTGCGGTGATCCCGCGTGGGTTCCTTGGCCTGTCGCTCGAATACACCGCGCTCGAGCCGTACGCCGGCCAGGACCCTCTGGCCCCCGACCCGGTGTTCCTGCAGCTGATCCGCAACCTTTCTCCGGGGCAGCGACCCTCGTTGCGGATCGGCGGCGACACAACCGACTCGACCTGGTGGCCGGTTCCCGGTCTCTCGCCCCCGGGCGGAGTCAGGTACAGCCTGACGAATCAGTGGCTCGGCGTCACTCACGCGGTGGCCGCGGCGCTCCATGCGCGACTGATTCTCGGCATCAACCTCAAGGCCGACAGCCAGGCGCTCGCCTCGAGCGAGGCACAGGCGCTGCTCAGCGGAGTCGGCCGCCGCTATATCGAAGCCCTCGAGCTCGGCAACGAGCCGGCGCTGTACAGCCTGTTCACTTGGTACCGGACCGCCAGCGGCCGTCGGGTCAAGGCCCGCAGTCTGAGCTACGACTTCCCGGCATATGTTCGCGACTTCACGCGGATCGCCGCCGCGCTGCCGAACGTCCCGCTGGCGGGTCCGGCGCTCAACGCCTCGGGATGGATCAGCGGTCTCGGGTCGTTCCTGGCAGCGCAGCCGCGGGTCAGGATCGCGACCGTCCACAGGTACCCCCTCCAGCTGTGCTTCGTCCCCCCTTCCTCCCTGCAGTATCCGACAGTGCCCCATCTGCTCGCCAGGAGCGCGTCGGCGGGCCTCGCCAGGCTGCTTGCCCCGTATGTCGCGACGGCTCATGCGCGCGGCCTTCCGTTCCGTCTCGACGAGACGAACAGCGTCGCCTGCGGGGCCGACCCCTCCGTCAGTCGGACCTTTGCTGCGGCCCTCTGGTCGCTTGATGCGCTGTTCGCGCTGGCCCACGTGGGAGTCGATGGGGTCAACTTCCACACGTTTCCGGCCGCCGGATACAACCTCTTCTCGTTGACCCGGACACACGGACACTGGAGCGCATCGGTCGCTCCCGTGTACTACGGCCTGCTGATGTTCGCGCAGGCCGCTCCCCTCGGCGCCCGGCTGCTCACGGTTTCCGGGCCACAGCCTGGATGGTTTCGCAGCTGGGCGACACGCTCCCGCGCAGGCACGATTCGGGTCGTCCTGATCAACGTGGGGCAGGACCAGCACCCGGTCACAGTGATGGTGGGAGGATCACCCGGGAAGGCAACTCTGGTGCGACTGACAGCACCGGGTGTTGACGCCGCGAGCGGAATCACGCTCGCCGGCCGGAGCCTGGGTCCGCAGACCGAGACGGGCCGGCCGGCAGGAACGTTCGAGCGTTTTCCCCTGGCCCCGCGGAGCGGCGGCTACGTCGTGTCGATGCCTCCACACAGCGCCGCCCTGATGACCATTAGTGTGCGCCGCGATGGACGCAGCTGATCCGCCCGTGCCCGCGATGGCGCGCGATGCTCACCAGGCGATGATGATCTCCGCCGAGAAGCCGCCCTTCGAGCAGGAGCTGGCAGCCGTCTGGGGCGAGCAGTGGGGCGCCCATGACGAGGTCGGCCTCCTGCGCCGGGTACTGATGCGCCGGCCCGGGCCCGAGCTCGAGCAGATAAGGGGTGACGCGTACGACGAGCGCGCTGACGCACTCGTCGACCCCGAGGGGGGCTGGTACTGGACCGGTCGCGAACCGCCGGACCTCGAGCGTGTTGCTCTGCAGCACGCCGCACTCGTGGCTGCGCTTCGCCAGCAGGGAGTGGACGTGACAGTGGCAGCGCCGCTCGGTGGCCGTTTCGTCAAGTCGGTGTACGTCCGGGACCCGCTGGTGACCGTGCCCGGCGGGGCGGTGATTGCCCGGATGGGAGTTCGGATGCGGCGCGGCGAGGAGCCTGCCACCACCCGCCTGATCGCCGAGCTGGGGATGCCGATCCTCGGCACGATCACCGGGACAGGCACCGTCGAAGGGGGCTCATTCGTGAAGCTCCGTCCAGGGCTTGCCGCCTATGGCGTTTCGATCCGCTGTAACCGTGCGGGGGCGTTGCAGCTCGAGCAGATCCTTGGGCGGATCGGTTGGCGTTTGATCCTAGTGCCGATCGCCGGATACTCGATCCACCTCGATCTCCACTTGGCGATGGTCGATCGCCGCAAGGCGCTTGTCGATGCCGAGCATCTCCCGTACGAGTTTCTCCAGGCGCTCCGGGCCGAGGGGTTCGAGCTGGTCGATGCCGCCACGGATGAGCAGTGGGCACTAAACGCGCTGTGCCTGAGTCCCGGCCGGGTGCTGATGTCATCCGACGCCCCACGGACGGCAGAGGTCCTGGGCCAGACCGGCGTCGAGGTGATCACGGTCGAATATGACGAGATTCACAAGAACGGCGGCGGCGTGCACTGCTCGACGATCGAGCTGGTCCGCGATCCGGCAGGGTCTTAGCCGCCATGGCGGAGCCGCGAGTTGACCGCGGTAAGAGCGCCCGTAGGTTGTCATTTCTTGCGCTCTTTGCAGAGGTCGCTGGGCAGATTTGTCCAATGAGCGGCATACCGGGCGGCGAGTGCTCCCTTCCGCGCGGATACTCAAGCCAGTAAGGGATCCGGAGACTTGAGCTGGCGGTTTTCGAAGAAATTTGTGCCGGGCGACTCTCGTCTAGTGACATTTACACGGGCGGGGCGCCTCGACCAGGCAGGCGAGCTGCTCGCGGTGGTCCAACGACTATCGCTGGCACGACCGCTGTCTGAGGTGCAGAGGATCGTTGCCGGAGCTGCTCGCCGCATGACTGGAGCCGACGGCGCCACGTTTGTCATGCGCGACGGTGACTGCTGCCTGTATGCGGACGAGGACGCGATCTCACCGCTGTGAAAGGGTCAGCGGTTTCCGCTCGAGAGCTGCATCAGCGGCTGGGCTTCGCCGGGGACCACGCGCAGCGGTGGAATGGGGTACCACCAGCACGAGGGTGTGCGAGCGGGGGAGCAGGCTTGAGCGCAGTCCGCTCCGCATGCGCCTCCGGGGAGGAGACTCTAAGGGGACCCAGTTCCGTCTGGGTCCCCTCAGAGGGGCCAAGGAAGTGGGGGCGCAGTTCCTCGGCCGCTTCAGGACAAAGTATTCCCAAGCTCTACTGAACGCAAACGACCATCTGAGCTATTGGGTCCCAGTGCTCTCAGCCCGCGAACGAGCAGCCCGACCGCCCCTACTAGGGGATCCGGCGGCGGTGCGGGCTCTCCGTGCGGTGGTCGACGCGGACGCGGCAGCGCGGGTGCTCGCGGATCGCGTCGAGCCGCCCGAGCGAGCCTTCCCGGTACGGGCGGAGGAGCGTGAGCGCCCGGCGGTCGCGCGCTGCTCGCGCGGTATCTGGGCGCGGACCAGCTCTTTGACCAGGCGGGGCATCTCGGCCTCCAGGAACTTCGCCATCCGCTCCTCGTCGCGTCGGATCTCTTTCGCCAGCCGCGCGGTTTCGCGATCCCCGACTTCGTTCGCGAACACCTCAATCCTGTTGTAGAGCGCGATCTCCACGTGTTCTTCGCGGAGCTCCTCCTGAGCGTTGCGCACGTGCGTCTCCACCTGGCTCGTTAGCACCGCGCGCGCTGTCCCGACCTGGCCCTTGACCGCCGCGACAGCCTTTCCGGCGACCTCGCCGACCGCGCCGGTGCCGGGTACGTTCGGTCCCGGTCCGGGGGAGCCGCCGAGCTTCTTGATCCTCGCGGCCACCTTGCGCTTGTGGGCGCGTGTCTCGGTGAGGTGCTGGCGAAGCCGCTTCTTATACGAGTCCTTCTTGGTCAGCCCGATGTGCTGGGCGAGATCGGCCTCCAGCTCGGCCTCCTTCGAATGCGCTTCTCTCAGCCACTCGACGAGCTTCTCGTCACGTTCGTTCATTTTGCCTCCAGGGTGGGGGGTCGTTCACTCGGCGCTTGCGCTGCCTGCCGCGGACCGGAGCTGGCGCTGTACCGCCTCGAGGACCGTTCGGCGACTGCGGTGAGCGCCTTCATACAGCTGGATGGCGGCCAGCTCCTCCGTCGTGGCGGCCGCTAGGCGATCGATCACCTGGTGCGCGGCCAAATGGCGGTATCCCTCCCACGGCTCGAGCACCGTGACCGAGGCTCCGGCTCCGTCCTCTGCGCCGGGCTCGGCTGACTCCAGCACGAGTTCGGGCTCCTCCGACACGTGCGTCTCCTCGCCGCCGAGCTCAGGCGGGATGGGGGCCACGCTGGGTTCAGGGACCGCCAGGTCGTCAGCCGGCATCGTCGCCCGTGCCGGCGCGAGGTGGGCGGCTGGCCTGGGCGCGTCGGCGGGTCGGGGGGTTGGTGCGGAACGCCCGGCCTCGTCGGCGGGTCGGGGGGTCGGTGCCGGGCGCCTGGGTCGCGCTGGCGGCCTCGCTCGCGGGGGCCGCGGCCGAGCTGGCGGACTCGGTGGCTCGCGCTCGGTTTCCTCTGGCTGCTCGGTTGGCGACCGGCCGCCGGGACGGGCACCCATGACGGTGCCGGCCAGCTCGAACGCCGTGTCCGCCGCGCGCCCCACGAGCTCCTCTCCGACTCGGAGCGCCAGCTGGGCGCTCCGAAGCCAGAGCCGAAGCGGCAGTGTGATCAAACCTCCGGGCATGAGGTAGCTACTACCCGAAGAGGTTGAGACCAAGCGCGCACGCGAGGCCCCACCACGCGTGCGCGCCTGGTCCCCCCGGCAGGCTCCCGACCGCCGGGGGGGCTTTGCCGGTCTACCGCGTCAGCGCCTGCAGCGAGTTCGCAGCGGGCCCGCTCCCAATGTCGTTGACGAAGTAGATGCCACGCTCCTCGGGCACCAGCGCCAGGCCGAACAGGTCGCCGCCGCCGGCGTGGACCAGCTCCTTGGTCGCAACCTGCTGACCAGCGGGGGACGTCTCGACGATGTTCCCGTTGGCCCCGTTGGCGCTCACGACATCGCCGTTCGGCGCGATCAGCAGCCCCAGCGGATCGTTCAACGCTCCGCCCACCGAGAGCGTCCTACCGCCCCCGCGGAGGACCGTAGTGCGGGTCAGGGCATCCGGGACCGCAGCGATCCGGTTGTTGTTGGAGTCCGCGACGTACAGGATGCCATCGCGACCGAGGCCGACGCCGGTGGGGCCGACGACCAGTGCATTCGGGTCTGTGTGCTCGGCAAAGCCGCTCGCGATCACGCGATTGGAGGTGACCTCGGGCGTGTGGCCCCGATTGAACTTCAGGGTGATTCGTACGACGGTTCCGTCACGGACCGTGTTGCCGCCCGCCGCAACCGTACCGTTCAGCACGTTGGTCACGAACAGCACGGCCCGGTCGCCATGGTCGACCGCAGTCATGTCCCATGGCCCGTTGATGTCCCCGCCCTTGATCGTCGCGACGACCTCACCGCGGGCATTGAGGACCGTCAGGGCGCCAGCGCGAGCCGCGCTGCCCATCCCGCCGGGGGCCGGGAGGCTGCCCACAACCACGAACCCGCTACGCAGCGCCACGAGCGCCGTGGTCAGACCTACCGCCGGGGTGTCGGTTGGCTGGGGCACGATCGCGAACGTCGATACCTGGCCCCGGGGTGAGATCTCGACGATGCTCGATCCGGTTCCCTGCTGGTTCTGCGAGTTGTTGAAGTTGCTGACGAGCACGTTGCCACGGATGAGCTTGCCCTCGGTCCTGGGGACCACGGCGACGCCGTAGGGATTCTGATCCCCCATCGCCGGACCACTGGCCGGGACGGCAGAGGCAAGAGTGTGGATCTCGTGGAAGCGGCTGATGAATGCCTGGCTCGCTGCGGCGGACGCTGGGATCGCCGCAGCAGTGGCCGCGGCAACCGCCGCTAGTGCTGCCAACCTGCTGCATTTGCGCATGTTGGATGTCCTTTCGGTCGCTTAACTGCACGACGCCCGGTGGGGCGCGAACCTTCCCCGCCCGTTCGCGAGACCGCTCGCTCCCCCGCGGCCAAAGAGGACTCTGGCGATGACATAAGCTCCGGCCAATCGTGGATCTCGACCCAAGAGCCATCCTGAGCAACGCGGTCAGGCTGGTTGAGCGTGACCCTCGGTCGCTTCTCGGCGATGCCGCCAGACTCGCCGGGCGCCTCGGCGATGAGGCCTACTTCGCTGCTCTGTGCGTTCGCAGCGGGATGCTTGGACCGCAGCCTCCCCACCGGTTGGCGCAGATGGTTCTCCGCTTCGAGCGATTCGGGCTGCTGGGCGGCGCTGTCGGTCAGGCGGCGATCCGGTACGGCGATCGTCCCGCGCTCGTCGATGAGCGTGGGCAGCTCAGCTTCCGTCAGCTCGACGAGCGATCGAACGCCCTTGCCAACGCCTGGCAGGAGCGGGGTCTCGCGCCGGGAGAAGGCGTTGGAATTCTCGCCCGCAACCATCGGGGCTTCCTGGACGCCGTGTTCGCGGCTGGCAAGTGTGGCGCCCGCATCGTCCTGCTGAACACCTCGTTTGCCGGGCCGCAGATTCGAGAGGTGACAAGCCGTGAGGAAACGGACCTGCTCGTCTACGACGAGGAATACGGCGAAGCCCTCGAGGGAGTGGGGCCCCGGCGAGGGCGGTGGCGAGCCTGGACCGATGACCCAAGCGCGGAGGACACGATCGAGCAGCTGATCGAGGGCGGTAACCCGAAAGCTCCCCCCCGCCCAGGGACCACCCTGCGCATCACCATCCTGACCAGCGGCACAACCGGCACTCCGAAGGGCGCGCCGCGGTCGGAGCCGCGTTCGCTGTCGCTGATCGGCGGCCTCCTCAGCAAAGTCCCTTTCCGCGCACGGGAGGTGACCGAGCTGTCGGTCCCGATGTTCCATGCGCTTGGCTTCATGCAGGCGATGGCCGCGACCGCGCTCGGGTCAAAACTCGTGATCAGCCGGCGGTTCGATCCCGCGGAGACGCTCGAGCGACTCGAAGCTGAGCGCGCGACAGCGCTGGTGGTGGTTCCGGTGATGCTGCGCCGCATCCTGGATCTGGGCCAAGACGCGCTCGCGGAGCGAGATCTCTCCTCGCTCCGAATCATCTTCGTCAGCGGATCTGCGCTGGGGACGGATCTCGCCACCCAAGCACTCGAGCGTTTCGGCCCCGTTGTCTACAACCTGTACGGCTCGACCGAGCTCGCCTACGCAACCATCGCGACCCCGGATGACCTGAAGGCAGCGCCCGGATCCGTCGGCAAGGTCGTGCGCGGCTCGGTCGTCAAGATCCTCGACGACAGCGGGCATGAGGCTCCCACGGGCGTGAATGGCCGGATCTTCGTCGGCAACCTCCTGCAGTTCGAGGGCTACACAGGGGGTGGCGGCAAGGAGCAGATAGGTGGGCTCCTGTCTTCCGGCGACGTCGGTCATTTTGACGAGGAGGGCCGCCTGTTCATTGAGGGCCGCGACGACGAGATGATCGTGTCCGGCGGCGAGAATGTCTTCCCGGCAGAGGTCGAGGAGCTCCTCGCCGGACATTGTGCGATCGAGGAAGCGGCGGCAATAGGCGTGGCCGATCAGAGGTTCGGTCAGCGGCTGAAGGCCTTTGTGGTGCTGCGGGACGGCGAGACACTGACCGAGGATGAGGTCAAGGACTACGTGCGGGACAACCTGGCTCGATACAAGGTCCCCGGCGACGTCGTGTTCGTCGACTCGTTGCCGCGAAACCAGACCGGGAAGGTGCTGAAGCGCGAGCTGGCGCAACCGAAGAAGGAGCGCGCATGAGCGACGTTGGCGGACCATCGGTTCTGCCGCCATTCCACACCTACCAGGCGGAGATCTTCCTGCGCGGAATGGCCGGTGAGCGGCCGACGCACCCGATCGCGCTCGCCGAGCTCGAGGGGATGCTCGAAGGCGTGACAGAGCCGCACGCCGCTGCCTACGTTCTCGGTGGTGCCGGGATGGAGGACACCATGCGCGCCAACGAGGCGGCATTCAGGCGCTGGCGGATCGTCCCCCGGATCCTCTGCGACGTGTCCGAGCGGGACCTGTCGGTGACGGCGCTCGGCACGCCGATGCCGGCGCCGGTTGCGCTCGCGCCGATCGGAGTGCAGACGATCGTCCACCCGGAAGGAGAGCTCGCGGTGGCGCGCGCGGCGGGCGCCGCCGGACTGGTGATGTCTGTCAGCACGGTCGCTGGGAGCACGCTCGAGGAGATAGCCGCAGTCGGGGGAGGACCGAAGTGGTTTCAGCTCTATTGGCCGCGGAATCACGAGCTCGCCGAAAGCCTCGTCTCGCGAGCTGAGCGCGCCGGCTACAAGGCGCTGCTGGTCACGCTCGATGTGCCCATGCAGGGCTGGAGGCCCCGGGATCTACAGAGTGCCTGGCAGCCGTTCCTGACCGGCATCGGACTTGCGAACTACTACTCAGACCCGGTGTTCAGGTCATTGCTCGAGCGCGCGCCTGAGGACGATCGCCAGGCGGCTGTCCTCCAGTTCGTCTACCAGTTCACGAATCCTGAGCTGGGCTGGGGAGACCTCGAGCGCCTGCGGGCGATGACCAGCCTCCCGATCGCGCTGAAAGGCGTGCTTCACCCCGACGATGCTCGGCTGGCTCGCGAGCACGGCGTCGATGGGATCGTGGTCTCGAATCATGGTGGACGGCAGGTGGACGGCGCCGTCGCCTCGCTCGACGCGCTGCCGCGCGTGCTTGAAGCTGCGGGGAATGAGCTCGAGGTCCTGCTCGATAGCGGCATCCGCTCGGGCGCCGATGTCGTCAAGGCGCTGGCGCTCGGTGCTCGCGCGGTGCTGCTCGGCCGCCCCTACTTGTGGGGGCTTGCGCTCGGCGGGGAAGCGGGCGTGCTCCAGGTGCTTCGCGCGATCCTGGCCGAACTGGATCTGACCGTCGGATTCAGCGGCCACACCCGGGCCGATGCGCTCGACCCCGGCGTGCTGGTCCGAGAGGGCTGAGCAGTTCGCGCGCGCGAGAGGTGGATGCTGCGAGGCGTGGGAGCGGTGGCGGCTGCCTTGATCGTGGCGGTAGCGGTGTCCTTCTTCTTGCCGGGCGGCCATACGCGTCGAGGCTGCATCGCCGCCACGGTGCCTTATTCGATTGGCGGCCAGGCGATCAATGCGTGCGGTCAAGCGGCGCGGACGATCTGCCACGAGATTGGCACCCCGCTCGGGTTCAGCGGCGCGGGGGGCCGGGACGTCGCAACTCAGTGCAGGCGGGCAGGCCTGGCCGTCGGCCCGCGCCCTCAATAGAGAGAATGGTGTGATGACCCCACGAGAACCGCGATGGCCGACGAGTCGACGACGCGGCGAGTGAACGGCGATGACCGACGACTCGACGACCCGGCGAGAGACCGCGATGACCGACGACTCGACGACGCGGCGAGAGAACCGAATGACTGACCCGGCGATGTTTCGCTCGCAATTCCCCGTTCTCGAGCGGCTCTCCTACCTGAACGCCGGAACCGAGGGGCCGATCCCTCGTCAGGCCGCTGCGGCGGCCCACGACCGGATCGACCATGAGGCGCAGGGGGGACGCTGCGGACGCCCCTACTTCGAGGAGTTGATGGAGCTGGCCAGCCGGCTGCGCGACGGATACGCCGAGGTCCTTGGTGCGAAGCCAGAGGAGGTCGCGCTCACCGGATCGACCACGGACGGGGTCAACACTGTGATCGCGGGCCTCGACCTGCGCCCGGGCGATGAGATTCTGACCAGCGACCAGGAGCATCCGGGCCTGCTCGCACCATTGGGCCGAGCGCGACGCCGCCACGGGATCTCCGTCCGGACCGCCCCGTTTGCGCGGATCGCCGAAGACGTGTCGAGCTCCACGCGGCTCGTAGCGTGCTCACATGTTTCGTGGGTCGGCGGCAAGGTGGTTGATGCCGTGGCCTTGCGAGCTACGGGTGTGCCGTTCTTGCTCGACGGCGCCCAGGGTCTCGGCGCGGTTCCCGTCGACGTGTCCGAGCTCGGCTGTGACTACTACGCCGCGTCGGGACAGAAATGGCTGTGCGGCCCGGAGGGGAGCGGCTGCCTGTTTGTCCGTGCCGAGGCGCTCGATGAGCTGCTGGTTCCCTGGCCTGGGTACTCGTCGGTGGCCGCCCCCGACCTCGCGCTCGAGTTCGAGGTCGCGCCGGGGACCAAGCGGCTCGACCATGGCTTCCCGATCGCCATGCGCAGCGTCTGGGCGTTGGCGTCGCTTGCCGTGTTCAAACAGGCTGGGTGGCAATGGGTGCATGAGCGGTCGGCGTCGCTGGCGGAGTCGCTTGCGGCCCGTCTCAGAGAGCGCGGGCTCGACGTGCAGCCCAGGGATCGCTCAACGCTCGTGGCCTGGAAGGCGCAGGACCCGCTGGCCGAAGTCGAGCGGCTCGCCGCCAATCAGGTCGTGGTGCGCAGCATTCCGGGGCTCGGACTGGTGCGCGCGTCGACGGGAGCCTGGTCCTCTGAAGAGGAGCTCGAGCGCCTCGTCGACCTATCCGCGGGAGTCCTGTAGATCGAGGATGCGATGCGGGTGGGTGTAGACGTTCATCCGTCCGCGCCGCGCAAAGCCGCAGAGGGTGATGCCACGGTCCTCCGCCAGCGAGACCGCTAACGAGCTCGGAGCGCCGACTGCGACGAGGATCGGAGCTCCGGCGACGGCCGCCTTCTGAACCAGCTCGAACGACAGTCGGCCGCTGACGCACAGGATCCGGGCGTGGAGCGGCACGAGCCCGTCGAGCAGCGCCCGGCCGATGACCTTGTCCATCGCGTTGTGCCGCCCGACGTCCTCACGGGTCAGTAGTAGGTTCCCCTCACGGTCGAACAGGCCTGTGGCGTGCAAGCCACCGGTGCGCTCGAACCCGGGCTGTTCAAGATGTTCCGGCAACTCCGCCAGCAGCGCGCGCGCGACCTCGGGCCCTCCGTCCAGCCGCTCGCTGTGCACCGAGACCTCCTCGAGCGCGCCCTTGCCGCATACGCCGCATGAGGAAGTGGTGTAGAAGCGCCGCGCTCCCGGTTGCCGAACGAGCGGCCCGGCGACCTCGACGGTGTTCGC
Organism: Actinomycetota bacterium; assembly: GCA_030948665.1. GTDB lineage: Bacteria > Actinomycetota > Thermoleophilia > Solirubrobacterales > Solirubrobacteraceae > Palsa-465. The sequence goes on from JALYZY010000174.1 coordinate 16,172, forward strand.
GGCGAGATCGTCGGTCAGGCCAGTCCTCCGCGGGCCGTCGATCAGGCCCTCTCCGTATAGGAATCCGAGCGCCAGCTCGTCGTCATGGCCTGGAGTCCGCATCGTCACGGCCAACGGCTCGCCGTCGACGCGGATCTCGAGTGGCTCTTCGATCGCGACGACGTCGCTGCCGCCGTCGTGCTGCACGCGCGCGTACGTGCTGGATCATCCTCCCGTGTGCGCGAGCGCCTGATCCATGGCCTCGCCGGGCGCGCGCACCGCGTTCCCGTGGCCAACCGCCAGAATCGCCGGGTCCAGCTCGCGCAGCGCGCGAGCTGACTCGACGTCCTTCTGCTTGTCCCAGGTCGACATCGCGGCCAATGGAAAGCGCAGGTGTGGGCGGTCTGAGACCGCCATCTTGCCGATCGTGGTGTACACGTCGCCGGCGATCAGGGTGCGGTCGCGCGTGTCCAGGAAGGCGACGTGCCCAGGCGAGTGGCCGGGGCTGGCGATTACCTCGAGGCTACCCACCCGGTCGCCGGCGGCTAGGCGCACATCGGGCGTCGTCTCGATCTTCGGCCAACCGCCTGGCAACTTGCCCTCGACGACCTGCTCGCCGGCAAGGATCCTTGCGTCGAGCTCGGGGATCAGGATCTCCACTGATGAACCGAGCCGCTGGCGGAGCTCATCGAGCGAGCCAACGTGGTCGTTGTGGCCGTGGGTGAGCGCGATTCGGCGGATCGTCCCGCCAGCGCGGGCAGCGGCCTCGATCAGCGCCTGGGCACCGCGGGGGAGGGTTGTGTCGATCAGCGTGAATCCGTCCGGCTCGCGGACAAGGAAAGCGTTGACGAACCTGAGCCTGTTCAGCTGGAGGAGGTTCTGGGTGACGGCGGTTACCTTCATGAAATCGTCTCCACCAAGCGTACGACGCCGCGTGCGTTCGCGAGTTGAGGTGCCCGGGCCGAGGGATGGCGATCTGGTCCCGCATTTGTATACCCGATCGCCATTGCTGCATTTCCGCCTCGCGTCGAGTCCGGTAGCGCCGCTGCCCGCCTCCCCATTAACCAGGACGGGGACCCGTCTCAGGGTCCCCGCCACTGATCCCCTTGGTGAGCGCTCACGGCCGGGTTGAGCGCGCCACGGGGACGATCAGGTCGGTCGATCAAACTCAGCGGCGCCTGGAAAGTTGCGCCCGGCGAGGACAAATCACTCTTGCCATACTTGGGTGCCCCATACGGGGGCGTAGCTCAGTTGGTTAGAGCGCCGGCCTGTCACGCCGGAGGTCGCGGGTTCGAGTCCCGTCGCTCCCGTTAGCCAGAGCGCGTCAAATCGCGCCACATGCAGCCAGTTTGCTGGCACGCATCAGAGCAAGACTCGCCAGTCCGAGTCACCGCAAGTCTGTTCGCGACAGAAAAACGGTGACCAAACCGGTGACCAACTGCGCCCTCCCCGGCTGCCCGCCGAGACCGAACTAGAGCGTGAGATCGGCGCGAGCGGCTGCAGTCCCCTGCTGGCCCCCTATCGCCTAGCCCCGAGGAGCTTCGAACACGACGTCCTCTCGTGTCCGCACGCGCCTGAGCGACCCCGCTTGACGGCTGGCGCTAACGGCCCGAGAAGCATCGCTATCCCGAGTTGAAGGAGGTCGCAATGGCAACACAGCAACCCGCCCATAAAGACACTCGTAAAGACGGAGATGTAGACAGCCGTGTAGACGGCCATGGAGACAGTCGTGTAGATGGCGGTAAAGCCAATGGGGGGTCGCGCCGCGCGATCGTCATCGTGCTCGCCAATCACAAGGGCGGCGTGACCAAGACCACGTCCACGGCGAATCTCGGGGCGATGCTGGCGGAGCGGGGTTGCCGGGTCCTGGTGGTTGACTGCGATCCCCAGGCGAATCTCAGCGAGGCGTTCGGGTGGACCGAGGAAGTGGTGGGGATGCGCCTTGAGGATCTGATCGCGCAGCCGAAGGCTGCCTCGGGTTTCGCGCCGCCCGCAGCACTGGGGGCTGATGTCAAGCCGCTGCCGGGATGGCGAGAGCTGCTGCGGATCCTGCCGTGCACCGATCTCTTGGCCCATGAGGCAGCTCACCTGCCGGCGAGAGTTGGGGATGGCTATGAGTTCACCCTTCGCTCCGTCGTCGAGGCGCAGCGTGGAGCGTTCGACGTGATCCTGCTGGATACCCCGCCTGGCTTGGGAAACCTGTCTGGGATGGCGATGCTCGCCGCGGATCTGCTGCTGATTCCGTCGCTGGCGGCGGACTTGGATATTCGTGCCGCGGGGAAGGTCTATGACCTGGTCGAGGCCGAGGTTCCCGGCCTGCGGATCCTCGGGGTTCTGATCGCCGCCAGCGACCGACGCTGGCGGGTGACCCGCGAGGCTCTGGCTCGCCTCGAGGAAGACGGCATGCGGGTACTCCCGTTCCACGTCCCGCGCGCTGTCCGAGTGGCGTCCGCGCCGCGCCACCACGCGCCGATCTCGGTGCTCGAGCCCGATTCGCTCATCGCCCAGGCGTATCGGAACGTCGCCGCACATCTCCTGGAGCTGGTGGCAGGGTGACGAGCGGGCCTGGCATGCCGCCCGCGCGCCGGCGCCTGATCCCCGGTACGGAGGCCAGCCGTCCGCCGGCCATCCACCCGACCACCACGGCCGGGAAGCAGCCGAGTCGACGGAACGCACCAACCCAAAGCGCCTCGCGCCGGTCGCCGGAACGCCCCTCGCGACACCAGGCGGCCGATGGCGACATCAGCCGACGGCCATCAAGAACTATGCCGCCACCCGGCTCGTCAATTTTCGCCTCCCGACGGATCTGCACGACCGCTACAAGCAGCGCGTCCACGAGGTGGAGGAGCGCTTTCCACGGCTCAGGCATCCGAGCCTCACCGAGCTGATCATCGCGCTACTCGAGGAAGGGCCCGCTGACGCAGCGGAGGTCGCAGAACTGATCCGCCGAAAGCGCGCCGGCGAGCACGGAGGGTCACCGTGACCGCCGGAACGCGCGATGACGTTGCGATTCGGGACCGGCGTGAGCTGCCT
>JALYZY010000058.1 GCA_030948665.1 Actinomycetota bacterium
GGTCATGGTTGGCCAGACTTCGCGTATGTTTCGGTCGATCCGGGGGGATCTCATGGAGTTTGACCAGCACGCTCAGGAGGATCTGTATGCGCGAGCGGCGACCTACCTCAGGCAGGCATTCGGCGAGCTGGCCGACCCCCTCGAAGACGAGCCAGCCTTCAGGCTCGACCTCGGGAAGGTCCACCTACTCGTAGCCGTCGACGCGAACGGCCCCGAGAAGGCGTCAGTCACCGTCTACAACGTCGTCGGCCGCGGACTCGCAATCACGCCGGACGTCGCCATATTCCTGCTGCGCAAGAACCACGAGACGCCGTTCGGGGCACTAAGCCTTCGTGAGGACGACGAAATCGCGTTCAGGCACATCCTGTTCGGCGAGTCGGTCACAAAGGACACGCTATCGATGCTCCTAGGCTGCTAGCCGCCTACTCCGACGAGATCGAGGACGAGCTCAACATGCGGTTCAGGTAACCGCACGCGACACAGCCAGCCTCCCGGCCCAGCGGTCGATCCGAGCGTAAGTTAGCGATAACGGCTCCGGGGATCGGAAGCGCGCTAGGCGGCGGCAGACCCGGCACAACGCACTCCCCTACTTGGTACTCCCGTGGTACTCCCAGGCTTTGGAATTGACCTAGAGTCGATCACCGGATCTGGCGTCTTACCAGGCCCTTTATTAAGCGCGCCCGGAGAGATTCGAACTCCCGACCTTCGGTTCCGTAGACCGACGCTCTATCCAGCTGAGCTACGGGCGCCTGCGGCGATTCTAGAGGTAGCGCAGCCGCCCCAGATGCCAGCCTGAGGGCCGCGATCTGGCGCCAGCGAGGCTCTCGGGAGACGACAGCTATCTCGGCCAACCCATCGAAAGCCCTGTCCAGCGCGACCGTCAGGCGGAGCGGGAGGGATTCGAACCCCCGGGCCGCGTGAACGGCCGGCTGCTTTCAAGGCAGCTGCAATCGACCTGACTCTGCCACCGCTCCGATCGGAGCGCGTCCCCGCAGGATGCCGGTTCCGGTCCTGCTTTGGCGCGCCCTAAGAAGGTACTGAGGTCCGGTTGGTCACGAGCGCTGAGCCCAACGAACGCCCCCCTGAGCTATCCGCCTGCGTCGGCCAGCGGGCCGGCTCTACCGCCCGCGCAGGCCCCCAGGCCTCAACCGGCCTCACCCGCGCCTAGGGCTCTACACTGGCCGGGCCCCAGGGAGAGGTGGCCGAGTGGCTGAAGGCACTCGCCTGCTAAGCGAGTAAGGGGTTAACACTCCTTCGCGGGTTCGAATCCCGCCCTCTCCGCTGCGACAGAAGTGCAGCAAGCATGCGACTTTTCATGCTCGGGCGGCTGTGCTCTCAGGCGGTGAGACGTTCGACAAGCAACACCACGCCGAGTGCGACGAGCGCCACGCCGGCGAGCTTCTCGGCGCCCTCTCGCGCGGCCGTACCAACCCGACTCCCGAGTCTCACCCCGAGTTGCGTAACCACGAACGCCTGCACTGCGATGGCGATCACCATCGTGACTACCGGGAGGCGCAGCAACCCGGCGCTGAACCCGATCGCAAGCTCGTCGAGGCTGATGCTGATCCCAAGCGCTAGCCCCCCGAGGAACCCGCGCTGGGTCATCGATAGCAGACGGTCGCACTCGTGCTCATCATCCTCGCCGTGCTCGATCAGCATGTAGATCCCGAGCGCGACGATCAGCGCGGCGGCGAAGTAGTCAGCGACACCGCCGATCGCATGTCCCAGCGGGGCTCCGAGCGCAATCCCGATCAGCGGCATCGCAGCCTCGAAGCTCGCAAACAGCAACGAGAGCCGCAGCCGCCGCTGCGGTGGGAAGCCCACCATCCCGAGCGCGAGCGCGACGCCAAGCGTGTCCAGCCCGAGCGGGAGAACGAGTGCGATCAGCCTGGCGCTCACGACGCCAGCGTACGAGTCCGCGGCACCTGCCCGCGGTAAGCGGTCAGCGCATCCGGTTCTTCAGCGCCGTACCGAACACGTGGTCCCAGAACGGGGCGCTGACGCCGTAGCCGCGCTCGTGATTCTGGAAGTGGTGGCGCATGTGGAGCTCGCGAAGCCGCTTGCCGAGAGCGGTCTTGGGCCGGTGATGGTGCACGTGGTAGTGCAGCATGTCGTAGAACAGATAGCCGCCCAGGAAGCCGGCGGCGAACGGCAGGAATCCAGGGCTACCGATCACCACGTAGAAGCCCCAAACGAACAGCGCCGCAAGCGGAACGCTCACCGATGGGGGCATCACGAGACGCATCGGATCGTTCGGATGGTCGTGGTGGACCCCGTGGATGATCCAGTGAAGCTTCGCGCCGATGCCCCGCTCGGGCTCGAAGTGGAAAACGATCCGGTGAAGCCAGTACTCCGTGAGGGTCCAGAACAGATAGCCACCGGCGAGCCAGGCCGGAGTGCTCCAGCCGGCGCCATGGACGAATCCCTCAACCAGCGCCAGAGCGATCACCGGGCCGAACAGCAGCGGAGGGACTGCAGGATGGACGCGCGAGAACCGCTCGAGCAGTTCGGACTCGAACATCCTGGGGGAAGCGCGCAGCACCTCGCTGCGCTTGAGACCTTCGCGTTGATCCGCTTGCCTTGTGGCCATGGTCGCTCTAACGATACCTCGCAGGTGGTCGCTGGTAACGGCGTCTTACCAAACCGACTACCCGGATTCCTGCTCCGAAGCCTCGGGAGAGACCATCACGACGTGGCTCAGCGAGACAGCCAGGAACGGGCGGCGCTCGGCGGGCGCGGTGTCGTCGATGAGAGCGATCTCTACGTCCGTGAGGGCGAGGAATGCCCGGTCGGCGGAGTTCAGGTAGTCGGTCAGCCGGCTGCGATAGCCCTCGCGCGGAAGATGCAGAAGCCCGGTGATCCG
>JALYZY010000200.1 GCA_030948665.1 Actinomycetota bacterium
CTTGGCCACGCTCACGAGCACGCGCATAGGCTCAACGAACATCACCGCGCGGCGTATCGACGGGTGACGACCACTGCTTCGAACCGCGCGCTGTCGCCGCGCGCCATCGCGGACTTAAGTGAGCGCCTCTCCGATTTTCTCCGCCCTCTCCCGAACGCCGTGGAGCTCGCCGGCGAGCTTGCCGAAGCGGCGGCCTGCTTCGCTGACCTTCTGGCTCACTGCTCCGAGGTCGATATCAACCCTGCTGGCAAGCGGGATCCCGAACACCTTGCGCCGGCGTTGAAGCGCAGTACGGCGGAGCAAGACTCCGCCGACCACGCCGACTGCTCCTGTCAGGACCGAGACGCCGATAGTCACTGCGCGTGGGCGGCGGGCTTCCCGCTGCTGAGCACTACGCGCTTCGCCAGAGCTCTTACGTGAGGCCCGACTGACGGCCGTCTGCGGTCGCAAACGGGCTCGCTCGGGGTTGACGCTTGTGCCGCGCCGCCTCCCGCTCGTGCTGCCGGAGCCGCGGGCACCAGCACGTGTTCTCCCGGCGCCGAAGCCCCGAGATCCGCTGCTGCGGGTGCTGCCCCGCGGAGCCGTCGATGCGCTGCTCGAGCTCTTCGGGGTGCTGCGAGCCGGCCTCTTGGGTGCGCTGCCGGAGCTCCTGGGCGTGCTGCGAGCCGGCCTCTTGGCTGCGCTGCCGGAGCTCCTGGGGGTGCTGCGAGCCGGCGTCTTGGGTGCGCTGCCCGAGCTCCTGGGGGTGCTGCGAGCCGGCCTCTTGGGTGCGCTGCCCGAGCTCTCGGGGGTGCTGCGAGCCGGCCTCTTGGGTGCGTCGCCCCCAGCCTGCCTTCCCCGCTGCGTCGATGCCCGCGCGGCACCCGAAGTGCTCGCTCCACTTGCAGAGGACCGTTTGCTCCGGCGAGACGTCCGTGCCGGCGAGCGCACACTGGCCGCGGGCCGCGATGTCGTCTCGGCAGGTGCGCTCGGGGCCGGGCCGGTGACGGGGTCATCGATGACCTCGAGCGTGGGACGGCCCGCCGCGGGCGATGTCGTCTTGGCAGGCGCGCTTGGGGCCCTCCCGGTGACGGGGTCGTCGACGAGCTCGAGCTTGATGCGCTCCGCCATCACGCCGCCGCGCGCAGTCGGGGCGCACGAGAGAGGAGCTCATCGGCAAGTTTGCGGTATGCGAGGGCGCCAGCTGAATCGGGCCGATGCCAGACGAGCGGCCGCCCCGCGGTGAGCGCGTTGTTGAACTCGGCCCGCAGCGGGATCGCGGTGTCGGCGATCCGCACGCCAAGCTCCGCAAGGGCATTGTCAATCGTCTGGTGGCTCACCCGGCGGTGGTCAGCAAACGTGCGCACGACGGCACTAACCCGCACGTCGACGTCCTGCTCGCGCAGACGAGCGATGGTCGCTCGCACCTCCCCAGCGCCCTGGTAGGCCCCGGCGTCAAGCATCGAGATGGGCACGACGGTCTCCTTGGCCGCGAACAGCGCATTGACGGTCAGCAAGCCCAGGTTCGGTGGGCAATCGATCAGCACGATCTCGTATTGCGCAAGATGATCCCGCAGGGCCCGAGCAAGGAACTCCTCACGCTTGGTCTGAGCCACGAGCGTGAGCTCAAGCGCTGCGAGCTCGCGACTCGACGCAAGCAGAGTGAGGTTCGTCTCGACCTCGACGGCGGCGTCGGGCAGCTCAGCCTGGCCTGCGATGACCTCAAACGCGGTTGCCGGCGCGCTCGACGGAGCCCATCCGAACGCGCGTGTAAGCGCGAACTGCGGGTCAAGGTCGATCGCGAGAACCCTGCGGCCATCGCTCGCCCAGGCGGCGGCAAGGTTGGCCGCTGTGGTGGTCTTCCCCACCCCGCCCTTCTGGCAGCTGATCGCGATCGTGCGCGTCGCACGCTTCCTGTTCGCCATTCCTGCCCTACCTTAACCACTGGGCGAGAGAGCGTCGAGCAGATTCTTCCGACGTCAGAGATACGACGCACCCGAAATGTGCTCGAGCGTCGAAGTGCTCGTGCCGCGGCGGGTCTGACCGAGCCTCCATTCGCCGGCCCCGAGCCGAGGAGGGGTGCAGACAGATCTGCTACGCTTACGCTTAGATTTTTTCCAAGCACAGGAGTAGAACGAGATATGGGAAAGACCATTGGAATTGACCTCGGAACGACGAACTCGTGCATGGCAGTGCTCGAGGGCGGCGAGCCGACGGTGATCGAGAACGCCGAGGGCGGGCGTACCACGCCGTCGGTAGTGGCGTTCACCGCCTCCGGCGACCGCCTGGTCGGCACGCTGGCCAAGCGTCAGACCGTCACCAACCCGCAGAACACGATCTTCTCGATCAAGCGCTTCATGGGCCGCAAAGAGGCCGAGGTGGGCGAGGAGGAGTCGATCGTGCCGTATAAGGTCGTCTCCGGTCCCGGAGGCGATGTTCGCGTTGAGGCAGCCGGCAAGCAGTACTCCCCGCCGGAGATCAGCGCGATGATCCTGCAGAAGCTGAAGACCGACGCCGAGTCCTACCTCGGTGAGAGCGTCGACAGCGCCGTCATCACCGTCCCGGCGTACTTCAACGACGATCAACGCCAGGCCACCAAGGACGCCGGCCGGATCGCAGGCCTCGACGTCAAGCGGATCATCAACGAGCCGACAGCGGCATCGCTGGCCTACGGACTTGACAAGGAGTCCGATCAGACGATCCTCGTATTCGACCTGGGCGGCGGCACGTTCGACGTGTCGGTGCTCGAGATCGGGGACGGGGTGTTCGAGGTCAAGGCGACCTCGGGCGACAACCATCTCGGCGGCGACAACTTCGACAAGGCGATCGTTGACTGGTTGGTCGCGGAGTTCAAGAAGTCACAGGGGATCGACCTGACCGCCGACCCGATGGCGCTCCAGCGCCTCTACGAGGCGGCCGAGATCGCCAAGATCGAGCTGTCCACCGCGCAGGAGACTCAGATCAGCCTGGGCTTCATCACCGCTGACGCAAGCGGCGCGAAGCACCTCGACATGCGCCTCACGCGCGCGAAGCTGAACGAGCTCACCGCCGCGCTGCTCGACCGCACCGTGGCTCCGGTTCGACAGGCACTCGACGACGCCAAGGAGAAGGGCGTCTCCGAGGTCGACCATGTCGTCCTGGTGGGCGGGATGACGCGCATGCCCGCAGTTCAGGGGAAGGTCAAGGAGCTCACCGGCAAGGATCCCCACCGCGGTGTGAACCCCGATGAGGTTGTGGCCGTGGGCGCTGCGATTCAGGCCGGCGTGCTGGCCGGCGAGGTCAAGGACGTGCTGCTGCTCGACGTCACTCCGCTGACGCTTGGGATCGAGACCAAGGGTGGCGTGATGACCAAGCTCATTGAGCGGAACACGACGATCCCGACCCGCAAGTCGGAGATCTTCTCGACGGCCGAGGACAACCAGCCGTCGGTCGAGATCCACGTGCTTCAGGGCGAGCGCGAGATGGCGATGTACAACAAGTCGCTCGGTAAGTTCCAGCTGACCGGGATTCCCCCGGCGCCGCGTGGGATCCCACAGATCGAGGTCGCGTTCGACATCGACGCCAACGGGATCCTCGCCGTGTCGGCGAAGGACCTCGGCACCAGCAAGGAGCAGAAGATCGAAATCAAGGCGGGCTCCGGGCTCTCCGACGACGAGATCAAGCGGATGGTCAGGGACGCCGAGTCCCACGCGGAGGACGATCGCCAGATGCGCGAGCTTGCAGAGGCCCGCAACAACGGCGAGAACGCCGCCTACCAGGCCGACCGCCAGCTCAAGGACCTGGGGGACGCCGTCGACTCGAGCTCCAAGGACGAGATCGAAGCGGCGATCAAGGAGCTGCGCGATGCGCTGGCCTCCGATGACGCCGCCGAGATCACGGCCAAGACCGAGGCGCTTCAGTCCTCGTTCCACAAGGTGTCCGAGGCGATGTACCAGCGCGCCCAGGAGCAGGCTGCAGCCGAGGCCCCGAATGATGGTGCCGCCGCGTCGAGCAACGGCCATGGGGCCGGCGCTGAAGAGGACGTGGTCGACGCCGAAGTAGTTGACGAGAAGTAGTCATGGGCGATCCGTTTGCTCGTAACTCCTCGGAAGGTGCACGCGCCTCCGGGACCACACACCAAGTGGTCCCGGACGCGGTCGCACCCTCCGAGGGCTCGCCCATCGATGTCAACATTCCGGCTGAGGGAGAGCAGGGGGAGGCCAGTGCCTCCGCGCCCGCCGTTTCCGCGCCAGCCGCATCCCCTGCGGAGATGTCGTCTCCCGAAGCGTCTGCAGCCGCACCCGAGTCGGTCGATGAGGATCACGAGGGCAAGCTCGCGAATGACCTCGAGGAGCTGACGGCCCAGGCGCACAAGGCCCAGGAGTACCTGGAGCTCGCCCAGCGGACCAAGGCCGACTTCGAGAACTACCGCAAGCGGGCGGCGCGCGATGCCGCCAACGCGCAGGAGCGCGGAGTCGCAAAGCTGGCTCGCGAGCTGCTGCCCGCGATCGACAATCTGGACCGGACCCTCGAGGCCGCGCAGGCCGCTGAGGCGACTGTCGCCGAGGATGGCGCCCACACGCTTGCGTCGGGCATCAAGCTCGCCCACACCGACCTGATTGCCGCGCTGACGCGCGCCGGGATCGAGCGGTTCTCACCGGAAGGAGAGACGTTCGATCCGCAGCAGCACGAGGCTGTAGCTCAGCACCCGGTGGAGGGCGCCGAGCCGGGCACCGTCGTCGAGGTCTACCAGCGTGGCTACCGGCTCGGCGATGCGGTCATCCGCCCCGCGCGGGTCGTCGTGGCCGGATGAGGCGAGGTCTGAAATGGCGGCTCGACCCGACTACTACAAGGTCCTCGGCGTAGGCAAGAACGCCTCCGACGAGGAGATCAAGAAGGCCTACCGAAAGCTCGCGCGTCGCTACCACCCCGACCGCAACGCCGGAGACAAGCAGGCGGAGGAGCGCTTCAAGGAGATTTCCCAGGCGCACGACGTCCTCTCCGATTCCGAGAAGCGCAAGGCCTATGACCGGGGGAGCGGCCCATTCGGCGCATTCGGTGGCGGCCAGGGCGGATTCGATCCGAGCTCCTTCGGCGGCAACTTCGGCGATATCCTTTCGAACCTGTTTGGCGGCACCGCCGGCACCGCGCGCGGTCGCACTGGCCCTGGCCGCACGGGCCGGGCGCAGCGGGGCCGGGACCTCGAGACCGAGGTGTCGCTGAGCTTCGACCAAGCAGTGAACGGGACGCAGGTTCCACTCTCGGTCCCGACCTCCCAGCCCTGCCCGACTTGTCACGGCACCGGAGCCAAGCCCGGCACCAGCCCGAAGGTGTGTCCCGTGTGCAACGGGCGAGGGGTCGAGGCTGAGAGCCAGGGAATCTTCTCGATCTCCCAGCCATGCTCCAACTGCCATGGGACCGGAACGGTGATCGAGGATCCATGCCCGACCTGCGCGGGCGCCGGTGCGCAGCGCACGATCAGGCGGCTGCGAGTGAACATCCCTGCTGGAGTCCGCGAGGGCAGCCGCATCCGCTTGGCCGGAAAGGGCGAGAGCGGCCTGGGCGGCACCGAGCCCGGCGACCTGTTCGTCGTCACCAGGGTGAAGGATTCCCCGGTCTTCAAGTGGGTCGGCGACAACCTCGAGGTCGAGGTTCCGCTCACGATCCCCGAGGCGATCTCAGGCGCGGTGATCGACGTCCCCACGCTCAACGGCACCAAGCGGCTGCGGGTCGCGCCCGGCACCAAGCACGGGACCGTCCAACGGCTGCGCGGCGAAGGGCCACCACGCCTCGGCGGTAAGGCTCGGGGCGACCTTCGCTACAGATTCGTGATCGATGTGCCCGACTCGCTGTCCGCCGAGCAACGGGAGGCTGTCGACCGCCTCTCCAAGGTGATGAACGGCAATCCACGGGCGCGTCTGTTCGCGGACGCTCCGGGCGCCAAAGAGCGCAGCAGGGCTGCGGGCTGATGGCTTTCCGGCGAACGCACGAGCAATCCTCCACGACGAGGATCCGGACGACCACGCGAGTCGAGGTCTCCTCCGACCTCGGCGTGTTCATGATCTCGGTCGCGGCGGAGCTGGCCAAGATGCATCCCCAGACCCTGCGCATGTATGAAGCGCGCGGGTTGATTGAGCCCAAGCGCTCCCCGAAAGGAACCCGGCTCTACTCCCAGGAGGACGTCCGCCGGCTGAGGCGCATCCAGGAGATGACGGCACAGCTGGGCATGAATCTCGCTGGGGTCGAGCGCGTGTTCGAGCTCGAGGAGCAGCTCGCGCAGATGACCCGGAAGGTCAGAGCGCTCGAGAAGCGCGCGGGGCAGCTTCAGCAGGAGGTTTCACGGCTCGAGAAATTGCGCAGCGAACTCCGGGCCGAGATCGTTCCCTACATCAAGGGCGGACCGCTCGTTCGCACGAAGGATCTCAAGCATTTCGCGCCTCCGCCGCCTCACACGAAAGTTTAAGCGGCGCCTGCCGATAACTGGGGCGACTGGCTCGTGCGTAAGGCGCGCTCTTCCGCGCTGTCACGAGGACATCCGCTCAAGGAGGACGCAGTGGGGCTTTTCAAGCAGATGAAGGACATGAAGAACGTGGTCAACGCCGCGCCTGGGATGGTCAAGCAGGCACAGGAGATGGGCGGCCAGGCGCAGCAGTACGCCGCCGCGCAGCAGGCCGCCTACCAGCAGGCGCAGGCAGGGCAGCAGGCGACGGTCGCCGCGCAGGCGAGCGACGCCGACTTCGAGCCGATCGCGGGCGTCTCGATTGACGCCTACGTCGCAGTCAGCAAGGGCCTTGCCGGGTATGGCTACGACCCCACTAAGGCACCGGAAGTCGCCGCCTCGATGGGCATCGACGCCGACAGCTGGCAGCAGGCTTCGGAAGGCTGGAACGCCCGGATGCGCACCAACCCCGGCGTTGCGCAGCGCTTCAACGCGATCTACCGAGGGGTCTGAGCATGGGGTTCTTCAAGAACCTCAACGAGCTCAATCAGCAGGGCAAGGAAATCCGCAAGACCTGGGACCCAGGGGCGCAGATGGCCAATGCCCAGGCCCAGATGGCTCAAGCCCAGCAGATGATGGCGCAGCAGACCGCGGCGGCAACGCTGGCGGCCACGGGCGTCGACGGGACAGCCAGTGTCGTCGAAGTCCGGCAGCCGGGTGGAATGGTCAACTACCAGCCGATCATGGAGGTCGACCTGACGATCTTCCCCTCCGTAGGACCTCCGTACCCCGCGACGGTGTCGGCGCCGATGGCGCCGCATCTGGCCGCCAAGCTTGCCCCGGGGGCCTCTCTGCAGGTGAAGATCGATCCGCACAATCCGCAGGCCGTCTGGATCGATCCGACCTCATGAGAGCAGCGACTACAGGGACGCCCCGGCGCACGGAGGCCGGGGCGCCCTGAGTCGGTTCCGTATGCCAACATCGTCACCGGAAATGGCCTCGCTTCACAGCGCAGAACGCGGTCCAGTGTGGAACGCGGCGCGGGCGCTTCCTCTCAGTGCATCCTCGACGGTGCGATCTCTCGCGGCGACGATGCTCGTCTGCGCACTCGGGCTGATCGGGGGTGTTGCTTCGACAGCTGCAGCGGCGCCGAAGGCGCGCGTGGCGGTGCTCGGGCCCGCCGCGGCATCCCAGCCGCTCCAGCTCGTGATCCCACTTGCGGCCGACAGCGCGGGTCTCAAACAGTTCGCGCGCGCCGTGTCGACCCCCGGCTCGCCTCAATACCGCCACTATCTTCCGGTAGCCGCGATTGCCCGCCGTTTCGGGGCGTCGCTCGGGACGCAGACGCGGGTCGTGGGCTATCTGGGGCGGATTGGCGCCACAAACGTGTCCGCCAGTCCAAGTGGTCTGTTCGTAAAGGCCACCATGAGCGTGGCGCTCGCAGAGCGCACCTTCGGCACTTCGCTGGCGAGCTTCCAGACGGCAAGCGGCGTCCGGTTTATCGCGCCCGCCCCGCTGGCCCGGGCGAGCTCGGCCGCTACAAACCTGCCGCAGGCGCTCCGAGGGTTGGCGCTCGGGGTGGTCGGGCTCGATACCGAGCCGGTCGTGCCGGATTCGGTTCCACACCGGAGCGCGAGCGACGTCGCGGGCCTCCATGCCAGCGCCGCCCAGCAGCCTTCTGACTATCCGAACGTGACAGGGACGCAGGCCGGCTGTAACGGCGGCAAGCTGAGCGGGGGATTCACCCCGAACCAATATCTGACCGCGTACAACTACGGACCGCTTCAGCAGACCGGGCTCGGTGGGCAGGGCGAGCGAGTCGCAGTCATCGAGATCGACCGCTTCAACCCGTCCGACATCCGCACGTTCGCCCGCTGCTTCGGGCTGAAGGTACCGCCGATCAGCATCTACTCGCAGGGGTCTCCGAACGCGATCCCGTTCGGCCCGGAATCAACGCTCGACGTCGAGGTGCTCGATGCGGCGACTCCGAACCTCAAGTCCCTCGAGGTGTTCGAGAGCAATGGCGACGCCGCTCAGGTCGACGAGTCGTTCGTGGCTCCCCTGTTCACCCCCGGGGCCAAGCCGGATGTCGTCTCAGCATCACTGGGTCTGTGTGAGCCAGATATGCAGAACGCTTTCGGCCGCGCCGGGATCCTCACCGTCGAGAACGCCCTCGAGTTCGCTGCCGCTGCCGGGATCTCGGTCCTGGCCGCCAGCGGCGACAAGGGCTCGGCCGACTGCGTCGACAATCAGGGCAATCCCGTCGATCAACTCGCCACGAACTATCCCGCGTCCTCGCAATGGGTGACAGCGGTCGGTGGCACAAACTTCACGCTGAACGCGGCCAACCAGATCAGCTCACAGGTGGTCTGGAACGACACCACTGATCAGGTCGATGCCGGAGGTGGCGGCTTCAGCGCCATCTTCCATCGTCCGCCTTATCAAGCCGCTTTGGGGACCCGGGACTGGCGCGCGCTGCCGGACGTGTCGATGCTCGCCGACATCAGTCCCGGATATGCGATCTACTGCACCGCCAGGGGCGTTGCGAACTGTAACGGGTGGACGACGGTTGGCGGGACCAGCGCAGCAACGCCGCTCCTCGCGGGCGGGATCGCGCTAGTCGATCAGGACCTGCGGCGCAATCAGCGCGAGCTGCTCGGGTTCCTCAATCCCCTCCTCTACCAGATCGGGTCAGGAGCGCACGGCGCCCAGGTCTACTCGGATGTGCAGCAGTTCGGCAATGACGTCGGGTCATACATCGGCAACCGCCAAGCGCTGGGCTGCTGCGCCGCGGGTCCAGGTTTCGATGAAGCATCCGGCTGGGGGAGCGTCGATCTGGCCAGCCTCGACCGGATCGCCCTGCAAATGCAGGTGCCCTTCAGCAACGTCTCACTTAAGTTCCTGCACCACCAGCGGCCGATCAAGCGGCACAGGCTGTCGCTGAGGCTCGCCTGCGGCGGTCCGTGCACCGCGTACGGACTCGGCTACGTGATCATCCGCGGCGGCCACAGCTTCGAGGTGCGCACGCGGGAATACTCGTTTACGACTAGCGGCTCGAAAATCGTCACGGTCAAGTTCACCCCCCGCCAGGAGCAGTGGCTGCGCTCGGGCCTTCGCAACCACCACACGATCGAGGCGGAGATCTTTGGCGTTGCGCTGGATTCTCGGGGCCAGGTCGCGCAGGTCACCGACCTCCAGGTCCTGCCGCTCATCCGGTCGTAGGCGGGTTCGGCGGGCGCGGCCGTTCGCGGTCGCGCGGCACCTTTGCGAAACGCCCCACCGCCTAGCGGTTTTTCTGTCATAATCTCAGTCAACAAGACTTAGATTTGGAGAACCCAGAACATGCAGCCAGACCGTTTTACGATCAAGTCCCAGGAGGCGCTCCAAGCCGCCCAGCGGCTAGCCGACGAGCGCCGTAATCCTCAGACGACACCGGAGCATCTGCTCGCAGTGCTGCTTGAGCAGGACGGCGGTGTCGTCGCTCCCGTACTGCGGAAGGTCGGGGTCGATCCGGCGGCGGTCCGTCGCGCGCTCGGGCCGGCGCTCGATGCACTACCGACTCTGAGCGGCCCTGCCGCGGGCGAGCCGGCAGCGGGATCCAGCGAGCTCGTGCAGGTCCTCCGCACCGCGGAGAGGGAGATGCGCGACATGCAGGACGAGTATGTCTCGACCGAGCATCTAGTCCTCGCGATCGCTGCGCACCCCGGCCGGGCGGGCGACGCCCTGCGCAGCGCCGGTGCCTCGCGCGAGGAGCTGCTGAAGGCACTCGCCGAGGTGCGGGGAAGCCACCGGGTGACCGACCAGAGTCCCGAGGACAAGTTCCAGGCCCTCGAGCGGTTCGGGCGCGACCTGACCGAGGCCGCAGCGAGCGGCAAGCTCGATCCCGTGATCGGGCGCGATGACGAGATCCGTCGCGTGATCCAGGTCCTCAGCAGACGCACCAAGAACAATCCGGTGCTGATCGGCGAGCCGGGCGTCGGTAAGACGGCGATCGTCGAGGGGCTCGCCCAACGGATCATCGACGGCGACGTGCCCGAAGGGCTACGGGACCGCAAGCTCATCTCTCTGGACATCGGCGCGATGGTCGCCGGATCGAAGTATCGCGGCGAGTTCGAGGATCGCATGAAGGCTGTTCTGAAGGAGATCGCCGATGCCCGCGGCCAGGTGGTCGTGTTCATCGACGAGCTCCACACGATCGTCGGCGCCGGCGCTGCCGAAGGCTCGGTCGACGCGGGCAACATGCTAAAGCCGATGCTCGCCCGCGGCGAGCTTCGAGCGATCGGCGCGACCACGCTCGACGAGTACCGCAAGCACATCGAGAAGGACCCTGCGCTCGAGCGCCGCTTCCAGCCCGTATTCGTCGGTGAGCCGTCGGTGGAGGACACGATCGCGATCCTGCGCGGGCTCAAGGAGCGCTACCAGGTGCACCACAAGGTTCGTATCCAGGACTCCGCGCTCGTCGCCGCGGCGACCCTTAGCCACCGCTACATCGCCGACCGCTTCCTGCCCGACAAGGCGATTGACCTGGTCGATGAGGCGGCCTCTCGCATCCGCATGGAGATTGACTCCAAGCCGACCGAGATCGACGAAGTCGACCGCCACATCATGCAGCTTGAGATCGAGCTCCAGTCGCTCGGAGACGACGACGACCCCGGGACCATCTCCCGTCGCGAGCAGCTCGAGCGGATGCTGGCCGAGGAGCGCGAGCGCTCCGCGGCGATGCACGCCGAATGGCAGCGCGAGAAGGAGACCGTCGGCGCGGTGGCCGAGATCCAGGAGCGCCTCGAGCAGGCGCGAATCGATCTCGAGCGCGCCCAGCGCGAGGCCGACCTTGGGCGCGCCGCCGAGCTCCAGTACGGAACGATCCCCGAGCTCGAGAAGCAGCTCCAGGCCGCCGCTGACGCAGAGCAGGAGGGGGTCGCCCCGAAGTTCCTGAAGGACGTGGTCGACGCCGAGGACGTTGCGGAGGTTGTTGCCAAGTGGACCGGCATCCCAGTTTCGCGGCTACTTGAAGGCGAGATCGAGAAGCTCGTTCACATGGAGGGGCGACTGCACCAGCGTGTGATCGGCCAGGACGAGGCCGTGGAGGCCGTTTCGGCCGCGCTCCGCCGCTCTCGGGCTGGGCTGCAGGATCCCAACCGCCCGATCGGCACGTTCCTATTCCTCGGCCCGACCGGAGTCGGTAAGACCGAGCTGGCGCGGGCGCTCGCGGAGTTCATGTTCGACAGCCAGGACGCGATGGTCAGGCTCGACATGTCGGAGTACATGGAGAAGCATTCCGTGTCGCGGCTGATTGGGGCGCCTCCCGGTTACGTCGGCTACGACGAGGGCGGCCAGCTGACCGAGGCGGTCCGCCGTCGACCCTACGCGGTGGTGCTCCTCGACGAGATCGAGAAGGCTCACCCGGACGTGTTCAACAGCCTGCTTCAGGTGATGGACGACGGGCGGCTCACCGATGGCCAGGGCCGCACGGTGTCATTCAAGAACGTGGTCCTGATCATGACCTCGAACATCCCCGGTGGCCGGGCGGGAGTGGAGGCACACTTCAAGCCCGAGTTCATCAACCGGCTCGATGACATCGTCGAGTTCCATTCGCTCACCCGCGAGCAGATCGGAGAGATCGTCGACGTACAGGTGGCGAAGCTGATCGAGCGGGTCCGCGAGCGCGACATCACCGTTGAGCTGACCGACACAGCGCGCACGCTGCTCGGGAACCTCGGCTACGACCCGACCTATGGCGCCCGTCCACTTAAGCGGGTGATCCAGAAGCGCCTGGTCGATCGGCTGGCGCTGGCGATCCTCGAGGGGCGGTTCGTCCCGGGCGATACGGTCACAGTTGACGCCGCCGACGGCGAGCTGGTGCTCGAGCGAGCAACCACGCCGGCTGCTGTTGCGACAGCGCTCTAGTGGACGCAGGGGAGGGACTCCTTCACAGGCGCCTCTCCCCTCCTCGACGGCACCTCGATCATGCAGTTGGGTGAAGTGGTCAGCGACGCCGAGGTGCTCCCGTGTCAGTCCGGCCGACGCACGGTGGTCCCTTGCGGTAGAAGAGGCATACCCGACCGACAAGGAGCACACGTGCCCACCTACATCATGCTGTCCCGCCTGACCCCTGAAGGCGTGCAGACGATCAAGAACAACCCCTCTCGGATCCGCGAGGTCAACCGTGAGGTCGAGCAGCTCGGCGCGAGCGTAAAGGCGCAGTGGGCGACGCTCGGCGAGTTCGACTTCGTCAACGTGATCGAGGCGCCCGACGAGAAGACGATCGCTCGAGTCTCGCTCGAGCTTGGATCTCGCGGCACGGCACGATACGAGACGCTCGTCGCGATCCCGATCGACGATTTCATCGGTGCCATCTGAGTCCACACCGCGCGTCCTTGTCGTCGGTGGCGGGGCTCGCGAGCACGCGATCATCCACTCCCTGCTGCGATCGCCCCGGCGCCCGGAGATCGTATGCGCGCCGGGTAACGCGGGAATCGCCGCGGAGGTCACGGTCGTAGATGTCCTAGCCGACGATGTCGAGCGCATCGTCGCGACGGCTCGGAGGCATGCCGCGGACTTGGTCGTGGTCGGGCCGGAAGCGCCGCTTGTGGCAGGCCTGGCCGATGTGCTCTCGGACGCGGGGATCCCCTGCTTTGGCCCGACGGCCGCGGCGGCAGCGCTCGAGGGCTCGAAGGCTTTCTGCAAGGAGGTGATGGTTGCCGCCGGGGTGCCCACGGCCGCCTACGAGGTGGTCGAGGATCCCGCTGCCGGGCTGGCGGCGATCTCCCGCTATCCCGCGGTCATCAAGGCGGACGGTCTGGCTGCCGGCAAGGGCGTCGTGATCGCGCGCGACGAAGTCCAGGCGCGCCAGACGCTCGAGGACCTGCTCGTCGAGCACCGCTTTGGCACCCGGCGCGTGGTGATCGAAGAGCACCTCGAGGGCGAGGAGCTCTCGCTGCTGGCCGTGTGCGACGGTCAGACCGCGCTGCCGCTGGCCTCGGCCCAGGACTACAAGCGGATCTTCGACGGCGATCGCGGGCCCAACACCGGAGGGATGGGCTCGTACAGCCCAGTGCTGGCGGTAGACGCCACACGCGCCCGGGAGATCTGCCAGGGAGTCCACCAGCCGGTGCTCGATGAGCTTGCGGCGAGAGGCCTCGAGTTCCATGGCGTCCTGTACGCGGGGTTGATGATGACCGCCGAGGGCCCCAAGGTCCTGGAGTTCAACGTGCGCTTCGGAGACCCCGAGACGCAAGCAATCCTCCCGCGGCTGCGATCCGACCTGCTCTCCCTGCTCGAGGCCACGACGGTCCGGGGAGGATTGCGCGATGTGAAGCTCGATTGGGCGCCCGAGACAGCCGTTACCGTGGTCCTCGCGAGCCGCGGCTATCCCGAGAGCTCCTCGAGCGGGGATGTCATAACCGGTCTGGGCGACGTCCCGGCCGACGTCTACGTGACCCACGCCGGGACGGCTCGCCGGGCCGCCGGTGCGGTCGTGACCGCGGGCGGAAGGGTGCTCAGCGTCACCGCGCTTGGCGCCGACGCTGCTGCCGCCCGGGTGAGCGCCTATGCTGCCGCCGAGATGATCGCGTTCGATGGCAGGCAGCTGCGGCGGGACATCGCCCAGCGGGCGACATGACCGATCCAGCGATCGTCGTTCCCGAGCTCCTCGTCGAGCCAGAGGTGGAGCTCGAAGCGATGGGTGCCGATGCGCCGATGGTCGGCATTCTGATGGGCTCTAACAGCGACCTGCCGGCGATGGAGGCCGCCGAGAAGGAGCTCTCAGACCGCGGAATCACGAGCGAGGTGCGCGTGATGTCGGCTCATCGCGAGCCCGACAAGGTCGCCGACTACGCGCGAAACGCCAAGCTTCGCGGGCTCCGGGTGATCATCGCCGGCGCCGGCCTCTCCGCTGCCCTGCCTGGCGTCGTGGCGGCGCACACCGAACTGCCCGTGATCGGCGTGCCGCTCACGAGCCGGACGTCGGTTGCCGGAGGCCTCGACGCGCTGCTCGCGATCGCGCAGATGCCGCCGGGCGTGCCGGTCGCGTGCGTCGGCGTCGACAGCGCGCGCAATGCCGCCGTGCTGGCGGCGCGCATCCTCCGAGCCTGACGGTAGCCTTCGTCTCGGGTGTGGTGATACCCAAGGCGATCGTTCATTTGTCGTCCATCGCGGGGAGCCCTCTGCTCGACTCCGACGGTGGCCGGCTCGGCCATGTCGAGGACGTGGTCGCGCCGCTGGACCCCGAGGACGACGGTCCGCCTCCCGTGATCGGCCTGAAGGCGCGGATCGGAGGCCGCGAGATGTTCGTCCCCTGTGCGCGGATCGAGCAGATGGAGCCGGCTGCTGTCCGCACTTCGACGACCGAGCTGAACCTCGGACAGTTCGAGCGCCGCCCGGGTGAGCTCCTGCTCCGGGCCGACCTCCTCGATCGGAGCATGATCAATACCGATACGGCGCTCCTGGTCACCGCGCGCGAAGTCGAGTTGAGCTCCGAGGACGGGACCTGGCGTGTCGTCGGGATCGATCCCAGCTACCGGGCACGTCTGCGGAGACTGGTGCCGCGCCGTTTCCGCAACCACGACGCGCCGCCAGTGGAGTTCGTCGCCTGGGAGGACATGGAGCCGTTCGGGGGCCATGTCCCGACCCTGCGGATGAAGCTCACCGCCCGCCGCCTCGCTCGGCTGCACCCAGCCCAGATCGCCGACCTCGTCGAGGCCGCGTCGCACGAGGAGGGCGAGGAGATCCTCGACGCCGTCCGTGAGAATGAGGAGCTCGAGGCCGACGTGTTCGAAGAGCTCGACGACGAGCATCAGGTCGAGTTCCTGAAGGAGCGATCGGACGAGCAGGCGGCAGCCCTGCTCTCCAGGATGGCCAGCGACGATGCTGCGGATCTGCTGCTCGAGCTCGACCAGGACCGGCGGCTGCCGATCCTCAACTTGATGCCGGCCGAGGATCAGCGGAAGATCACGGCGATCCTCGGCCACAACCCGTCCACGGCCGGCGGGCTGATGGATCCCGACTTCGTCTCGGCTCCGGCCGATGCCTCAGCGCGGGAGGCGCTCGCGCGCGTGCGCTCCAGCGAGCTGGGGCCCCAACAAGCCTCGATCGTGTGCGTGGTCGACGACGGCGGCATGTTCCTCGGCGCGGTGTCGCTTGCCGGTCTGATTCAGGCGGGCCCGGAAGCGCGCCTTGGCGATCTGATCGACGAGCGCACGCCCGCGGTCGTTGCCGAAACCGATCTGCCCGAGGTCGCGACGCTGATGAGCGACTGGAACCTGATAGCGCTGCCGGTGCTCGATGGCGATGGCCGACCCGAAGGCGTGATCATGGTCGACGACATCCTCGAGCTGCTGCTGCCCGAGGATTGGCGGCGGCGCGCCGCGGGCGCCCGCAGCTGACGGCTGCGGCCTGGTCAGATCGGTACCCGCTTGCTAGCCTGAATGTGCCGCTTTGGTGGCACATTCCACCTATGACGAAGATGATCCACGACACGTTTTCAGACAACGACGAACTACCGCGAAGTAGCTGGCTCGCGGCCGGTGTCGTGGGCATCGCTTCGGGTCCCAGGGGCTAAGCCAGGGACCTGAGCGACCTCCGGCCGGCCGCGGCAGCGGCGGGTCCGCGGAAAGGAGGTCGAGCGATGGCGAGCAATCCGTCAACCGGCGCGCCGCCGGTACCACCTCCCGCTGCGCCTGCCTCGCCGCGCGACCGGGCGGTACTCGACTCGGCTCACGTCGGCGACATCAAGGGTGCCTTCGGCACAATCCGCCAGCACGAGGAGGCTCACCGCAGCCTCCGCTCGAGGGCACTCGCGCTGCTGGCGATCGTCGGCCCCGGCCTGATCGTGATGGTCGGCGACAACGATGCGGGCGGCGTCGCTACCTATTCCCAGGCAGGACAGAACTACGGCACCAGCCTGCTGTGGGTCCTGCTGCTGCTAATCCCGGTACTGGTCGTCAATCAGGAGATGGTGGTCCGGCTCGGCGCTGTCACCGGCGTCGGACACGCCCGTCTGATCAAGGAGCGCTTCGGGCCCTTCTGGGGATGGTTCTCGGTGATCGACCTGTTCGTCCTGAATTTCCTCACGGTCGTCACGGAGTTCATCGGCGTGAGTCTCGCGCTCGGGTACTTTGGCGTCTCTCAGTACGTTGCAGTCCCGATCGCAGCTGCGGCACTGGTCGGGATCACGGCGAGCGGGAGCTTCCGCTCGTGGGAGCGCGCGATGTTCGTGTTCGTGTTCGCGAACGTGCTGATGGTGCCGCTGTTCTTCCTAGCCCATCCGCGCAGTGGCCCCATCCTCCACCACTTGTTCGTCCCGGGCATCCAGGGCGGAGTGACGTCGACGTCGGTGTTGCTGATCATCGCGATCGTCGGCACTACGGTCGCACCCTGGCAGCTTTTCTTCCAGCAGTCGAACGTGATCGACAAGCGGATTACTCCACGGTGGATCAACTACGAGCGACTCGACACGTGGATCGGAGCGGTCGTCGTTGTGGTCGGCGCAGGCATCGTGATGTGCGTATCGGCGTTCGCGTTCGCGCACACGTCCTACGCCGGACACTTCAAGAATGCCGGCGTCACAGCGACTGGACTCGACCACAGGCTCGGAGCGGCCGCGGGAGCGTTCTTCGCTCTGGTGCTGCTGAACGCCTCGCTGATCGGGGCGGGGGCGCTCACCCTTTCCACGAGCTACGCCTTCGGCGACATCACCAGCGTCAAGAGCTCGCTGCATCGAAGCTTCAGAGACGCC
This sequence comes from Actinomycetota bacterium, assembly GCA_030948665.1. Taxonomy (GTDB): domain Bacteria; phylum Actinomycetota; class Thermoleophilia; order Solirubrobacterales; family Solirubrobacteraceae; genus Palsa-465. The sequence goes on from JALYZY010000200.1 coordinate 17,133, forward strand.
AAGGGCTTCTACGCCCTGTTCTCGTTGGTGATCGTCGGCGCGGCCGCGATTGTGCTGATCCCTGGAGCGCCGCTCGGGTTGATCACCGAGGTTGTGCAGGCGCTCGCCGGCGTGCTGCTGCCCAGCGCGAGCATGTTCCTGCTGCTCCTGTGCAACGACCGCGAGGTGCTCGGGCCATGGCGCAATCCGGCCTGGCTAAACGTGTTCGCGACAGTGATTGTCGCCGTGCTGGTGCTCCTGTCCATGATCCTGATGGCGACCACGATCTTCCCGGGCCTGAACGTCACCAGGTTCGCGCTGATCGGCGGCGCTGTGCTGGCGGCGGCGCTGCTTTTGTTCGGCGGCGTGCTCCTGCGCTCCCGTCGCCGCGGTGGCAGGGCACCCGAGGTGCCCTATCGCGTCCCCAAGGAGCTGTGGACCATGCCGCCGCTGGCCCTCCTGGCCCGGCCACCGGCGTCGGCTGCCCGCAAATGGGCGATGCTGACGATGGAGGGCTACCTGCTGCTGGCGGTCGTGCTCCTGGTCGTCAAGGCCGTGCAGCTCGCTGGCGGTTGACAGCCTGCGGCACTAGTACATTCGCCGAGCGGACACAAGGATCACCCTTCTCGTCCGATCTCTCGAGGGATGAGCTGGACGAGGCTCCTCCGCTTCAGCCCGCGCTATGTGTCACTCGCGGCAATCTGTGCCCTGCTCGGGGCCGGGACGGCTTTGGCGACCGGCGCCCACCCAGGCCCTGGAGTGCGATCGTCGCGGGCCATCGGGATGGCTGCCGTCGCGCTGCCCGTACCCAGTCCGGGCGACGTTTCCTACGGGGTGGCCCGGGTTCGGATCGTGCCTGGATCGCGGCTGTCCTCCCCGGCCGGGCTGGGCGGGCAGCCGAGGGTCTTCGTCACTCGCCTCGGCGGTCTCGCGGTCACCGCTCGCTCTGCGACCTGGCGTTCGCTTCGAGCCACTGTCCACGTCTACGTGGTCGTCTCGCGTGTTCGCGGCGGAAGCTCCTCACTGCGAGATGCCGCGTTCTTCATCCTCAGAGGGAGCGCACGCCACGGCCCGGCGAACGCGAAAGTGGTCTTCACGATCGCGAACGCGCAGGTGCAGGTCGGCTCGTTCTGGGTGCCCAGCGTTGACCGCGCCGGCTACGCGACGGTGTTCTCGGTCCGGAACATCCTCTCGACTGCGCTAGGCAACTGGAGCCGCTACATCCGAGTGCTGCAGATGGCCCATGCCATCGCGGCAGCGACGCACCCGCTTGTGCGCGCCTGGGCGCCGCAGGCCTCGGCATCGCCCGTGGGCGCTTCGGCTCCGGTGGCCTCGGCATCGGCCGGACGGACCTCGGGGCCCTGGATCGGCGGCCAGCACGCGAGCGCGCGCCTGCTGGCGATGTATCAGCTGATCGCCGGCGCGATCGGGAATCCCAACAGCTACGCGGCGCTCAAGAAGGATCCGGTCGTCGCCGACTTCATCCAGAAGGAGCTCGGGAACCCCGCCCTGGCCTCACGCTGGCGCAGCGTCGTCGCGCAGGTCCCGCTCAAGGTGCCCGACGCGTACGCCGCCGCCGCCCAGGAGGAGAAGCGGTTCACCAGGGTACACGCGCCAAAGGTCACCCACGCTGTGGTGGCGATCGACGATGTGAACAACTCGAGCTATCAGGGCCTGATCGATGGGTTCCGAGTCGCCCACAGCGCTCAGCTGACGGTCGCGAAAACCGGCACCGGGAGCGGAAGCGTTTCCGAAACGGATGGAGCCATTCGCCCGATCATGTGCGGTTCTGTCTGCGCGGAAACGATCATGGAGTACGGCGTGACCATGGTCACATTGCACGCGGCGCCCGACAGCGGATCGAAGTTCTCAGGCTGGATCGGGTGCGGATACGTCACCTCGACGGGCGACTGCGAGGTGTTCCTGGACTCGTCTTCGAAGGTCACCGCGAGCTTCAATATTCCGACCGGTGGCTTGCCACCCCCGACCTACCCGCTGAGCGTGTTCGAGCACTCGGTCGAGTCTGGGCAGACAGGTGTCGTCACCAGCAGCCCCGCCGGGATCAACTGCCCCGCGGGGTCGTGTATGGCGAACTTCTCCGGCGGTAACACGGTCACGTTGACTGCCAGTCCGGACGTCGGGTCATATTTCGACTACTGGGTCGGATGTGACACCGTCTCCGGAGTCACCTGCATCGTGACGATGAATCAGGCCCGAAGCCCCACGGCCTTCTTCGGTTACCCCTGAGTCGCCCCGAGCCGTTCCCGCGCGCCCTGGCGCGCACGGCCCGATCCGGCGGACATAATCGCTCGTGTGATCGCGCAGCTACACCCGGACCCGATCCGGCGGACATAATCGCTCGTGTGATCGCGCGCTACACCCGGGCGGAGCTGGCCGAGGTCTGGTCGGACCAGGCGCACTTCGAGGCTATGCGTCAGGTCGAGGTCGCCGCCTGTGAGGAGCTCGAAGGTCCGACGGAAGCGGACCTCGAGGCGATCCGCGCGGCCACCTTCACCGTCGAGGCGATCGCCGAGCGCGAGCGCGTCACCGAGCACGACACCGCCGCGTTTGTCGACGTGCTCGCGGCCACCGCGGGACCCGCGGGTCGCTGGATCCACCTCGGCCTGACCTCCAGCGACGTCCTCGACACCGGGCTTGCACTCCAGCTCCGGCGCGTCGCCGAGCTCGTCCTTCCGGACTCTCGGGCGCTCGTCACCGAGCTTGCCGCCAAGGCGCGCCAGCACGTCCGCACGCTATGTGTTGGCCGCACCCACGGCGTGCATGCCGAGCCGACGACGTTCGGGATCAAGCTGGCTGGGTTCGCGTTCGAGGCCGACCGTAACGCGAAGCGGCTCGAGCGTGCGTTCGCCCAAGCAATTGTTGGCTCGATCTCCGGAGCCGTCGGCACCTACTCCGCGACCTCGCCCGAGTTCGAGGAGCGGGTGCTTGCACGCCTCGCGCTCCCGCGTGAGCCCGTCTCGACGCAGGTGGTTCCGCGGGACCGCCATGCCGAGCTGCTCCAGGCGATTGCGCTCGCCGGCGCTGGCCTGGAGCGCCTCGCGATCGAGTTCCGCCACCTCGCTCGAACCGAGGTCGGCGAGCTCCAGGAGCCGTTCCGCGCTGGACAGAAGGGCTCGAGCGCAATGCCCCATAAGCGCAACCCGATCAAGTCAGAGCAGGTCGCCGGCCTCGCTCGCGTGCTTCGCGCGAACGCTCATGTCGCGGTCGAGGACGTGGCGCTGTGGCACGAGCGCGACATCTCGCACTCCTCGGTCGAGCGGATCATCCTTCCCGACTCGACGACGCTGCTCGACCACGTTCAACGCCGCATGCTCGCGCTCGTCCGGGGAATGGTCGTAAACGCAGAGCGCATGCGCGAGAACCTCGAGCTGACTCATGGAGCGCTTCTCTCCCAGCAGGTCCTGCTGGCGCTTGTGCAGCGCGGCTCGAGCCGAGATGACGCCTACCGCGTGGCGCAGCGGCTGGCCCAACGGGCAATCGACGAGCGCCGGCCACTGCGCGAGCTGCTCGCCGCCGACCCCGCGGGCCAGGGGCTCGACCTCGAGGCGATCTTCGACTACGCCCCCTTCGTTCGTTACGCCGACCAGATCGTGGCGAGAGTCGACGGGATCGCTTGAAAGCCGATGGCAGCTGTTGCTCATAAAATCTGCTAATTCGTAAAACTTCCTCATATCTACTATGATCTCCGGCGTATGCTCGATCTGGCCGGCGAGGGCATCGCGCAAGAGCGGTCGATAGATGGTCGACCGGCGGGCGCAACCCGAGAACAATGGATCCAACGTGGGCTCGCGGGGGCTGCGGGTGTAGCCTCGGGCGCGATCCTCGCTGGGGGCTTCGCTTCGCTTGCGAGCTCGGCGGCTGCGGGTTCGCAGGACGTCGCAGTCCTGAACTTTGCCTTGGCCTTCGAGCAGCTGCAGGCGAAGTTCTACGCCGATGCGGTACGCACGTTGTCGCTTCAAGGCGAATGGCTGCAATTCGCCCAAGTCGTCGGATCGCATGAGCAGGCGCACGTTGCCTTCCTGCGGCGCGCTCTAGGCCACGCGGCGAAGCCGGTCTCGCTCAAACTGTCGCATCCGCCCACCGACCTCGCAGCTTTCCAGCGCCTTGCGATCACACTCGAAGACCTGGGCGTCGCGCTGTACAACGGCCAGGCCGCAAACGTCAGCAAGGCAGTACTCGCGCACGCGGCGGAGATCGTCTCGGTGGAGGCCCGGCACGCGTCCTGGGCGCGAGACCTAGCCGGTCTCAATCCCGCTCCCGCCGCCACTGACGATCCGGCGAGCGTAACCCAGGTGCAGGCACGCCTCAAGAGTGCGGGGGTGAGCGTTGGCTGAGCCAGAGCTACTGGGGCCTGCGGCAGCGTTCGACAGCGATGGTGCGCTCGGCGACGCCGCAGACCAGCTCACGACGACTCGACGTGGCCTTTTCGCGGTGGCCGCCGCGGGGACGGTCCTGGGAGGACTTGTTCGACCCGCCTCGGCCCTCAGCCGCGACCTCGCCGCGGCGGACGTGGCGATCCTCAACTACGCACTGGGTCTCGAGTACCTACAGGCTGCCTTCTACACCGAGGCAGAACGGCTCGGGGCGCTGCACGGTCCGCTGGCCACGCAGGCGCGGGTGGTGGGCGGCCACGAACGCGCGCACGTTGCTGCATTTCGCCAGGTGCTCGGACGCTCGGCAATCAAGACGCCGACCTTCAACTTTCAGGGCGTGACGCAAGATCCAAGCGCGTTTCGCCGCACCGCGGTGGCTTTCGAGGATCTCGCGGTTGCCGCCTACAAGTACCAGGCCCCGCATTTGAGCTCGACGGCCTATCTGATGGCCGCGGTCTCGATCCACTCCGTCGAAGCGCGTCACGCGGCCTGGATTCGCCGGCTCGCAGGGGTGCTTCCGGCGGCGACGCCGTTCGACCAGCCGCTGGCGCCGAGCAAGGTCGAGGCGCTCGTAGCCTCGACGCACTTCGTCGTCGGGACGACCCAGACCTCAGCCCACAGATCTCCGAAGTTCACGGGGTGATGCGACGAGCGCTCGCCCGTGCGGCGTTCCTGCTCACCGCGTCCGCCCTGGTCGTCTTGCTGTTCGCACCGCGTCGGGACGACCCAGACCTCAGCCCACAGATCTCCGAAGTTCCCGGGGTGATGCGACGAGCGCTCGCCCGGGCGGCGTTCGTGCTCACCGCGTCCGCGCTGGTCGTCTTGTTGTTCGCACCGCGCGGGCGCTCCGGAGAGCGGGCGATCGTGCTCCCCGCCCCGCCGCAGGGAGCGACGATTCCGCGGGCGGAGCCTCTTCCGGCCCTGAAGCATGCGTCTCGATGGGCGTCCGTTCAAGCACCCGTACTCGCTCGACAGGCTCCCTCGCCCAGCAGTCGGGTGATCGCGCGGGTATCCACCCGTACCCCTGAAGGCACCACCAACATCCTCGAGCTCTTAGGGACGGCTCGGCTCGGGCGCACTGGGCTGTGGCAGCGAGTGCGGCTCGCGGCCCTACCGAACGGAATGACCGGATGGGTCCCACAATCGGCACTGGGCGCCTCGACGGAGCTTGACACCGAACTCGTCGTCGACCTGGCCCATTTCCGCGCAACCCTGTTCCGGGATGGAGCGATCGTCTTCCGCGCGCCCGTAGGCGTGGGGCAGCGAAGCTCTCCGACACCGACCGGAACGTTCTACATCCGCGATGTGCTGACCCGCTACCGGAGCCACACCTACGGTCCGGTCGCTTTTGGCACGAGCGCCCGATCCGCGGTCCTCACCGACTGGCCCGCTGGCGGCTACATCGGCATCCATGGCACCGACCAGCCCCGCCTGGTCCCCGGAGCGATCTCGCACGGGTGCATGCGGATGCGCAACTCAGACATCACCCTGCTCGCCAAGCTGATGCCAGTCGGAACTCCGGTGGTGATCAGGTGAGCGCGGTCACGCGCATTCGCGTTCGCGGCGGCGCGGTCCTCACGCTGAGTGTGGTCGCGCTCTGTGCCGCTCCTTCGCCCGCGACCAGCTCGTCTCCTCACCACGAGCGCGTCCCGCTGCAACTGCTCAACAGCTTCCCGCTGAACCCCCGGGCTCAGGCGACCCCGCAGCAGACGACACCCTCCGCTGGGTCCCCGTCCAGACGCGCGTCGCCGGTCCGACCAAGGCTCGGGCGCCGACACGTCGCTGCTAAGGGCGTACCCGCGATCCTGATCGCGGTCGTGGCCGTTTTCGTCTCGTTGCTCGCGCTCGCTGGTGTGCTGGCGGCGGCTCGCCGTCGGGCGCGGGGCGAAGCTGTCCGGTTCCCACGCCTGGCCATTGGTCCAGCCGTCCGGTTCCCACCCGTGGGGAATGGCGCAGCCGTCCCCTTCTCGCGCCCGGCCGCGGGCGGCCCACCGGGGCTCAGGTTCAATCGGCTGCGGTATACGGACCCCCAACGCAGATGCGAGGGGGCCTCGGCTGGGGCCGCTGCATTCAGAAGGGGGCTGCTTCTGGAGGAGGAGGGCGACCTTATCGGCGCGGAGAAGGCGTACCGGGACGCCGCGAGGAGGGGGCACCTCGGGGCCGAGTCGAACCTTGGCGTGCTGCTCCATCAGCGAGGCGAGTTCGAGTCTGCCAAGCAACACTACCGGCGTGCGCTCGAGGGCGGCGAGCCCGCGGGCGCGTTCAACCTCGGCGTGCTGCTCGAGGAGCAACGAGACCTCGCCGCCGCTCGCTCTGCGTACCGGCGGGCCGACCAGCGAGGCCACGCTGCCGCGGCGTCCAATCTCGGCGTTCTGCTGGAGGAGAATGGCCTCCTCGCCCTCGCCCTGGCTGCGTACAGCCGAGCCGATGAACGGGGCGACCCGAAAGGTGCGGTCAATCTCGGCATGACCCTCGAGGAACAGGGAGACCTCGAGGCGGCACAGGCCGCCTACGGTCGAGCTGTCGACTATCGCCAGGCCGGAGAAGCGACCTCGACCAGAGAAGCATCCGGCGCGCCTCGCGCGTCCGCGTAGCCGCCTTAGCGAGTTCGCTACCGTTGGCGCCAACGGCAACGACGGAGTGCAGTAGCGGAATCGCCGAAGCCAAGAGAGCCGCCGGCAGCTGCAAAGGCGGCCTTCGGGTTCCGTGAACGACCCTCCCGAGCTGCGGGGAACAACGGCTCTGCCCACTAAGCCCCGCCGCCTGGCCCCCGTCACGGGCCACACGAGGCTCGAGCCCATCGGGCGAAGTGCGGTGGCACCACGGGGACGCCTCCCGTCCGCACCAGGAGGGCGGCATGGACCTCGGAGGTGCGGCGATGCACGAGCGAATATTGGTGAACGAGCTGACGAAGCACGTCGGTGAGCGGGTGACGGTGATGGGCTGGCTTCATCGCTTGCGGGAGCTGAGCCAAGTCACATTCCTGATCGTGCGCGACCGCAGCGGCCTCGGGCAGGTGGTGATCCCAGAGCCTGGTGAGGCCACGAAGCTCCACGCCGAGACGGTGCTGGCGGTGACGGGCGAGGTAGTCGCCAGCGATCAGGCGCCGGGAGGTGCTGAGCTTCACGAGCCGCGGATCGAGGTGCTCGCCGCTCCGCCCGAACCGCCTCCGCTCGAGCTCTGGCGACCTTCATTGGCGGCGTCGCTTCCCACCCAGCTCGACTTGGCTCCGCTCGCCCTCCGTCATCCTCGCCGTCGCGCCGCGTTCGAGCTCGCGGCGGCTTCGCTGGCCGGCTTTCGGAGCGCGATGCAGGGACTCAGCTTCACAGAGGTCCAGACGCCGAAGATCGTTGCCTCGGCGACCGAGAGCGGAGCGAACGTATTTGCGCTGGACTACTTCGGACGACCAGCATTCCTCGCGCAGAGCCCGCAGTTCTACAAGCAGATGATGGTCGGGGTGTTCGAGCGGGTGTTCGAGACGGGGCCGGTGTTCCGCGCCGAGCCTCACGACACCGCCCGCCATCTCAGCGAGTACGTCTCGCTCGATGCCGAGCTGGGGTTCATCGTCGATCACCGCGATGTGATGCACGTCGTTGGCGAGGCGCTGGCCGGAATGCTCGAGGCGATGTACGACAGAGCGGAGCGCGCACTCGAGCTGCTCGCGATCGCCCTGCCCGCTGTGCCGGCCGAGATTCCCAGGATTCATTTCGCCGACGCGCAAGACCTGATCGCCGCCGACACGGGCGAGTCGCTACACGACGAGTACGACCTCGCCCCGGCTCACGAACGCTGGATCTGCGAGTGGGCGCGGCGCGAGCACGGGTCGGAATTCGTGTTCGTGACCGGCTACCCGATGCGGGTCCGGCCGTTCTATACCCATCCCGACCCGGCGCGCCCCGAGTTCTCGAACGGATTCGACCTCCTGTTCCGAGGAATGGAGCTGATCACCGGTGGCCAGAGGCTTAACCGACACGAGGATTACCTGTCGGCGCTGGCCCTCCGCGGAGAGTCGCCGGACCCATACCAGCCGTATCTACAGGCGTTCAAGTACGGAATGCCGCCCCACGGCGGCTTTGCGATTGGCTTCGAGCGCTGGATCGCACGCGTCGTCGGCGCGGCCAACGTGCGTGAGGTCACGCTGTTTCCCAGGGACATGCACCGCCTCTCGCCCTAGCCTCGTCCGACCCATCGTCCTCTGGCGTGGGTGCTGCGACACGGACGGCGCACGCTGGGGACGGTGGCGCACCATCGTCCTCTGGCGTGGGTGCTGCGACACGGAAGGCGCATGCTCCCGACCGTGGCGCACTATCGACCCGCCTAAGGAGCGCCGACCCGGGTCAGGCACTCAGCCCCGAGCCGCGCGCCCAGCGCGGCCGCTTCCTGCACCGTGGCGCCCTGCGCCAGGCCGAGCGTGAACCCCGCCGCGAACGAGTCCCCGCAGCCATAAGAATCGCGAGACGGCCCAGGAGGCTCGGCGGCCTGCCAGCTGCCCTCTGAGGAACCCGACCACCGGCCACCAGCCGAGCCTTCGGTTGCGACGAGCAGCGAGGCACGTGGTGCTAAGCGCTCCGCCCACATGCGTTCGTCGTCGTCGAGCTCGCTGAACACGAGCGCGTCGATCGTCGTGCCCGCGTCCTTGAGCGCGCCGCGCCCCCGGGGCGAGGCCACAAGCACTTTCGCTTCGCGCGCCATACGCAGCGCTTGCCCATCACCCGCGGTGAAGTAGGCGCCCGACGCCCCGCGAAGGCGATCCCACGGGAGGTCGTCGTCGCCGAGTGGCTCGAGGCGTTCGCCGATCGTGACGATGGTCCGCTCGCCGGCGCCCGTCAGGAGGGTGACCGCCCGCCTGGTCGGCTGCTCCCGCCAGGCCACGTGCAGCCTCACCCCACGCTCGGTGAGCTGGGCCGCTGCAGCTTCCCCGTCGGCGTCGCGCCCGAGCGCGCAGAAGAAGTCGACTTCGCCACCTTGGTCGGCGAGAACTGCTGCGGCGACGCCACCGCCGCCGGCGGCCCGGGTGATCGCGTGCTCGGCGTGGGCGATCTGGCCCTCGCCGGGGAGCGCCGCAACCGAGATGAAATCCACCCACTCGATATGCCCCACAACCGCGATTCGTGTCATGGGCACGAACTATGGCGTTTTCGGTCGACCCCTCCGACCGGCTCGCCACTGTTCGGGGTCCGCCCCGGTCGGTATCGCCGCATCGTGGGGTGATCACCGGTCCCCGCTACTACCGGAATCGCCGATCCTCGGCGTCGTCCCCGGTCGGTAGGATCAAACTCATGAGCGCTCTGGGCGATCACATCGCCTCCGGCAAGGTCCGTGAGATCTACGACCGCGGCGACCAGCTGCTGATCGTCGCCTCCGACCGGATCTCGACCTACGACGTCGTCCACCCGACGCCGATCCCCGACAAAGGCGGCGTGCTCACGGGCCTTTCGACGTTCTGGTTCGAGCGCACCGCTCATATCGTTCCGAACCACGTGGTATCGGTGACCGATGAAATCCCCGACGAGGTACGCGGGCGGGCAATGGTTGTTCGCCGGCTCGAGATGCTTCCGGTCGAGTGCGTGGTCCGCGGATATCTGAGCGGCTCGGGGTGGAAGGACTACCAGCGCACCGGCGAGGTCTGCGGAGTCGCCGTCCCGTCCGGGCTAACCGAATCCGATCGGCTGTCCGAGCCGATCTTCACCCCTGCTACGAAGGCCAAAGAGGGGCACGACGAGAACGTCGACTTCGAGCGGGCGGTGGAATTGATCGGCGATCGCGCGCTCGCTGAGCGCGTCCGCGATGTGTCGATCGCCCTCTATGAGCACTCGGCCGAGCACGCCCGGGAGCGAGGGATCATCCTCGCCGACACGAAGTTCGAGCTGGGTCTCGACTCGAGCGGCGAGCTGACGGTCGGCGACGAGGTCTGCACGCCTGACTCCTCGCGCTTCTGGCCGGCGGACCAGTACCAGCCGGGCCGAGCGCAGCCGAGCTTTGACAAGCAGTCCGTGCGCGACTGGGCCTCCTCGACGGGCTGGGCTCGCAATCCGCCCGCCCCGGAGATCCCGGAGGCGGTCGTGCAGCGCACCCGCGCCAAGTACCGGGAGGCCTACGAGCGGATCACCGGCGAGCCGTTCTCCGGGTGGCTGGAGCGAACCGGCGCCCGATGAGGGCCCGGGTCCTGGTCAGGCCGAAAGTAGGAATTCTCGATCCCCAGGGCCAGGCGGTGGAACGCGCGCTGCCCGCACTCGGGTTCACCGGGGTGCGTAACGTCCACATCGGCCGGCTGATCGAACTTGATGTGGAGGACGCAAGCCAGCTGCCGCAGATGTGCGAGGCGCTCCTCGCGAATCCCCTGATCGAGGACTACGAGATCGTCGAGGGTGTCCCGGCATGACGAGGGCCCAGCGCACCGAGTCATGAAGTTCGGCGTGATCCGCTTCCCGGGCTCGTGCGACGACATCGATGCTTTGAACGCGGCAGCGCGCGTCGGCGAGGCGGAGCTGCTGTGGCACGCCGACCGTGATCTGAACGGTGTCGATGCCGTGATCGTGCCCGGAGGCTTCTCCTACGGTGACTATCTGCGAGCGGGAGCGATCGCCAGGTTTGCCCCGGTGATGGACGCAGTCGCCGAGTTCGCGGGCGACGGCGGCCTCGTGCTCGGTATCTGCAACGGCTTTCAGGTCCTGTGCGAGGCGGGGCTGCTTCCCGGCGCGCTCCTCCCGAACGTCTCGTTGCGGTTCTTGTTCCGCCAAGTCGACTTGGAGGTAGTTCGCGCCGATGGGCCATTCACGGGTGCCGCCGCGCCCGGCGAGCGGCTGTCGATCCCGGTCAAGCACACCTCCGGGCGGTTCTACGCCCCCGAGCGCGAGCTCGACCGGATCGAGGAAGCCGGTCAAGTGCTACTCCGCTACGCGCCCGGCCATAACCCGAACGGCTCCTCGCGGGACATCGCAGGGGTCTGCAGCGAGCGGGGCAACGTCTTCGGCCTGATGCCCCACCCCGAGCACGCAGTCGATCCCCTGACCGGATCGGTCGACGGACTGAAGATCTTCGATTCGATCTGCGCCCATCTCGATGACCGCGTTATCGCCTAGAGACCACCGCCACCGCGCCCTCGGCCTGACCGACGCCGAGTACGAGCTGATCGTCGAACTGCTCGACCGTGAGCCAAATCGCGTCGAGCTGGCGATGCTCTCACTGATGTGGTCAGAGCACTGCGCCTACAAGCATTCTCGAAAGCTCCTGCGCCGCCTCCCCACCAGTGGCCCGCACGTGCTGATGGGGCCGGGAGAGAACGCCGGCGCGGTCGATGTCGGTGGCGGCCTCGCCGTCGCCTTCAAGGTTGAGTCGCACAACCATCCGAGTGCTGTCGAGCCGTTTCAGGGAGCGGCGACCGGTGTCGGGGGGATCCTGCGCGACGTGTTCGCGGTGGGCGCGCGGCCGATCGCCGTGCTCGACTCGCTCCGCTTCGGCGAGCCCGCCCGCTCGGAGCGCTCGCGCTACCTGCTCGACCGCGCGGTCGCCGGGATCGGCCACTACGGCAACTCGATTGGCGTGCCGACAGTCGGCGGCGAGATCTACTTCGAGCAGAGCTACGAGCAGAACTGCCTGGTCAACGCGATGTGCCTCGGTCTTGCGCCCCGAGAGCGGTTGATCCGCAGCGCGGCGGCTGGGCCGGGGAACGTTCTGGTGCTAGTTGGGGCGCTGACCGGTCGCGATGGGATCGGCGGCGCGTCGGTGCTAGCCAGCGCGGAGCTCGGAGATGCCGACGAGAGCAAGCGACCCTCGGTCCAGATCGGGGACCCGTTCTCGGAAAAGAAGCTGCTCGAGTGTTGTCTGGAGCTGCTCGACCGCGAGCTGCTGGTCTCACTCCAGGACCTCGGCGCGGCGGGGCTGACCTCAGCTGCGTCGGAGATGGCCGCCAAGGGCGACGTCGGTCTCGACATCGACGTCTCCTGCGTGCCGCTGCGCGAGCCCGGCATGGAGCCGTTCGAGATCATGGTCTCGGAGTCCCAGGAGCGGATGCTGTGTGTGGTGGCTCCCGAGCGGATGGGCGCGCTGCTCGGCGTGTGCGAGCGTTGGGAGACGCTGGCCACTCCGATTGGGTGCGTGACTACGGGCGACATGCTCAGGGTGCTCAACCGCGGGCAGGTCGCGGCCGAGCTGCCGGTGTCGGTGCTGGTCGATGACTGCCCCCAGTACGACCTGTCCCCCGAGCCTCCGGTGGAGCCGGTATACCCCGCGCCCGATCGGATCCTGACCGGCGACGAGACCCTCTCGGAACAGCTGGTCGCGCTGCTGCGCTCCCCCAACATCTGCTCTCGCCGTCCCGTCTTCGAGCAGTACGACCCCGTCGTTCAGTCGCGCACGGTTCGCCGCCCCGAGCAGGCCGATGCCGCTGTGCTGGCGCTACCCGACGGCTCGGCAATCGCGGTCTCGATCGACTGCAACGGTCGTCGCGTCGCCTGCGATCCTCGCGCCGGTACCGCAGAAGCTGTGTTCGAGTGCGCGGCAAATATCGCTTGTGTCGGCGCCGAGCCGCTCGGGCTGACCAACTGCCTGAACTTCGGCAACCCCGAGAAGCC
>JALYZY010000220.1 GCA_030948665.1 Actinomycetota bacterium
CGGACCGCACATCGAAAGCGGGATCAGCGGGCGGGGGGGCCCGCCGTGCTGCCCCAGCTGGCAGGAGACCTCGCCGTGGTGGTACGACGTGCTCCTGAAGCTCTACCGCAAGGCGACCAGGTAGCACCTCAGCGCCCGGGATAACCTCGGGCTGATGATCAGCAGGGCACGTGCGATCGAGACGCTGACGGCCGAACGATTCGACGTTGCGGTGATCGGTGGCGGGGTTACCGGGGCCGGCGTGGCGCTCGACGCAGCCTCGCGTGGTTACAGCGTCGCCCTACTCGAGCGAGCCGATTTCGCCGCCGGCACGAGCAGCCGCTCCTCGAAGCTCGTCCACGGTGGTCTGCGCTATCTGCAGAACTTCGACCTCGGGCTGGTCCGTGAAGCGCTCCTCGAGCGCCAGCTCCTCGTCAAGCTGGCGCCCCATCTGGTCAAGCCGCTGCCGATCGTCGTCGCCACGTTCGACGGCGCTCGTCCAGACCGGCTGATGGGGATCGGGCTGAACATGTACGACGTTATGGCGGCACCGTGGCTCGGTCGTCCTCGGGTCCGGGGTCGCTGGGCACGGCGGGCCACCGGGCAGCCGTCCAGCGGAGATGCGCTCAGCAGCGTCGCGGTCGAGGATCTAGAGAGCGACTGGAGCCCGGCGCGCCACCGGGTGATCGCCGGCGAAGAGGTCCTCGAGCTGCTGCCCGCCCTTGCGCGCCGCGAGCCAACTGGCGGCTACCTGTTCTACGACTGCCAGACCGACGATTCCCGCCTCGTGCTGACGATCCTCGGAGAGGCCGAGCGGTTCGGAGCGATCTGCGCCAATCGGCTCGAAGTAATCGAGGTCTGTGGAGCGGATTGGCCTACCGGGCCAGGCGTGAGGGCTCGGGACGTGGAGACCGGCGAGGAGCTGACCGTGCGTGCCGACAGCGTGGTCAATGCGACCGGAGTATGGGCAGATCGCATCCGTCCCGAGGAGCTTCATTCCGAGGCCGAGGTTCCGACGATCGTTCCCAGCCGGGGAACCCACGTGATCCTCGCGCACGATGACCTACCGATGCGTGCCGGGGCGATCGTTCCGGCCGGTGAGGGAAGATCGATCTTCGCGCTTCCCTGGCTCGGACACGCCCTGATCGGGACCACCGACGACACCTATCACGGAGAGATCGAGCACGTGCGTCCTGCGCCCGGGGACATCGAGTACCTGCTCGACGCGACGAATTCGTTCTTTGGCACGGAGCTCGGGGTCGGCGACCTCCGCGGGGCGTTCGCGGGGGTGCGCCCACTGATCTCGTCCGGCGACGCGCGGAAGTCTGTCGACATCTCGCGCAAGGCCGAGCTGTACGAAACCTCAAGCGGGATGATCACGATCACCGGCGGGAAGCTCACCACCTGGCGGCGGATGGCGAAGCTTGCAGTTGATCGGCTCGTCGAGCGCGACGGTCGTGAGGCTCCGTGCCGGACACACGAGATTCCCCTTGGCCAACCGGTGCCTCCACAGGAGCTCTCGCGGGTGATAGGACTACGGGAGGACTCTTACTCCGTGCTCGCCGACCGCTACGGGCTTGCCGCCGAGAAGGTGCTCGAAATCGCCGGTGAGCGGCCCCAGTTGGCCGCGCCGATCCTCCCGGGCTTTCCGGATCTGCTCGCGGAGGCTGTGTACTCAGCCCGGGACGAGCAGGCCCGCAGCATCGCGGACGTGCTCCTGCGCCGCACCCGGCTGGGATTGATAGCCGGTCGTGCCGTGACCAGCCCGGCGAGTGAAGCGCCAGCGCGGGTCGCGCGGGCGCTCTCCGGAGAGCTGGCTTGGAGTGAGCACCGAGTGGAAGTCGAGCTCGAGCGATTCGCGGCCGAAGCCCGGGCGGAGGGGATCGCCGGATGAGTGCGCCGGCCCGCTCGCTCAGCACTGCACGAGGAGTTCTCACCCTCGGCGGCAGGCCCTGGCTGATGGGAATCGTCAACGCGACGCCCGATTCGTTCTCGGACCGCGGGATCTACCGAACCCTCGACCAGCGCGTAGAGCTCGCTCGCTCGCTGCTCGAGGCAGGCGCGGATGTGATCGACATTGGCGGTGAGTCAGGGGTGACCAACCGACCTGCTGTCGAGCCAAGCGAGGAGATCGAGCGTGTGGTGCCACTGATCGAAGCTGTGGCCGGGGGACTCGGCGCGCTCGTCTCGATCGACACGTACAAGCCTGCGGTCGCAAGGGCGGCGATCGCGGCCGGCGCGGCGATCGTCAACGACCCGAGCGGCCTGCACGACCCGGAGATCGCACATGTCTGCGCCGAAACGGGCGCCGGGCTGATTCTCGCCCACAATCGCGCGGCCCCCAAGCAGAAGCTGCTGGATCCGGCGCTGGACGGTCGAGCCTTGTCCGACGCGATGCGGTTCCTGGAGGAGCGCATCGCCCTGGTGACCGGGCGCGGCGTCGAGTTCGAGCAGCTGATGCTCGACCCGGGCCCCGATCTTGCCAAGACGCCGTCCCAGACCATCGAGGTGCTGCGCGGACTCGAGGCGCTTCATACGCTCGAGCGGCCATTGCTGCTGGCCGTCTCGCGCAAGGACTTCGTTGGCGCGATCACCGGCCGTCCGCCCCGCGCACGCCTGCCCGGCACGCTCGCCGCCGTCGGCCACGGCGCAGACGCGGGCGCCCACGTCTTTCGCGTGCACGACGTCGCCCAGACGGCCGAGTTCCTGGCCGTTCGTGCCGCTCTGAACGGCGTGACGGAGGTCGACCCTGGGCTACGCCTGCACGACGAGCTTCGGTGGGACCAAGGGAGGGAGCCCCGCGGCGGGCCGCCGGACGTGAACCGGGTGTGCTGAGGCCGGGTAGCCGGTCACGATGCAGCCAAGGAGCGCGGTCAGTCGATGAAGCAACACCCCAGAGCGTGATGCATCTGCCGAAAGTACCGGCGGACCAGGCTCATTGGTCGAGCCCTCGGTTTTGCTTGATGCGCCCCGCTCGTGCTCGCCTGAGGCCGTCATCGCGAGCGCGACGCATCCGCGGCCCGCGTCCGTTGTGCTCGTCTGAGGGGGTGACGTAGCCGACGCCGGCGTGAAGGCGGACGGTGTTGTATTCGCCGCGGACGCGAGCGAGCTCCTGGTCGAGCGCGTCGGGATCGCTGGGCAAGGTCAGACGCGGCCACTCGCCCTTGAGCAGACCGAAGAAGCTCTCCACGTACGCCGTCGCGGTCGGGGTGCCGGCGGCGATCATCTCGGCCCCGTTGTCAGGCCAAGCGACCAGGATTGGTCCGCTGTCGTCGTCGGGCGTGCCCCCACCTTCGTGCAGGCCTTCCTCCTCGAGTGCTGAGGCGAACAGCAGCTGGACCTGCACCTGCTCGCTCGCGAGCAGGTAGGCGATCCAGTAACGGGTGACGACGTCGACGATCGCGTACGCGACGCGTCCGGCCGCTGGGAACAGCGAGGCCTCCCACATCCAGATCCGGTTGCGCTCCCACGGAACGTCCGGAAATACGAGCTTTCGACGCGGCGACCGGGGAGGCTCACCGGGCACGGTGATCTGGTGCTTGAGCGCGATCCGCTGCACGGTCGAGGGAGAGACGAACACGCTGCCGGTGTAGGAACCGCGATACGCCAGCTTTCGATACGAGCGGTCGAGTGGCGCCCACGTTTCAATCAGATCGAGGATCGCCTGCTCTTCCGAGGCCAGGAGCCGGTTCACCGCGCTGCCCTCCACCG
>JALYZY010000253.1 GCA_030948665.1 Actinomycetota bacterium
GCCTGCTCACGCACCGCGTGCACCACGTGCGGGTGGCAGTGGCCGACGTTCAGCACTGAGATTCCCGCGAGAAAGTCCAGGTACTCGTTTCCGTCGGCGTCCCACAGCCGGCAACCCGAGCCGCGCACGAACTCGACGGGGTTGCGAGCGTAGGTCGGGACAGCGTGATCGCGCTCCAGCGCCTCGAGCTCGGCGAGAGTCATGGCGTCGCTGCGATCTTCGTGCCCTGGCCGGCGTCGGTAAACAGCTCGAGCAGCAGCGAGTGTGGAACCCGTCCGTCGACGATGTGCGCGGAGCGCACGCCGCCCGCGATCGCCTCGAGGCATGCGGCGAGCTTTGGACGCATCCCGCCTGAGACACTGTCGAGGGCTTCTGAGACCTCCGCAGGGCCGGTCTCGGACACGAGGCTCCGCGGTTGGGCTGGATCGCGAAGCCATCCGGGGACGTCGGTGAGGAACATGACCTTGTAGGCGTGCAGCGCGCTGGCCACCGCCCCCGCCGCCTCGTCGGCGTTGACGTTGTACGAGCTCCCCTGCTCGTCAGCGCCGACGCTCGCGACAACCGGGATGTAGTCCTGAGCGACATGCAGGAGGACCCCGACGTCGACATGCTCGATGCGACCGACAAAGCCGAGGTCCTCGCCGCTTGGGGCAAGGCGCCTGATCACCCGGAAGAGGAGGCCGTCGTCGCCGCACAACCCGACCGCCGGCTGACCATGACGGCCGAGCAGCAACACGATGTCCTTATTGATCTTCCCGACGAGCACCATCTTTGCGAGCTCCACGGTCTGCGCGTCGGAGACACGCAGACCGTCCACGAAGCGCACGGGCAGGTTAAGCCGCTCCATGTAGGCCGTGATCTCGGGGCCTCCGCCGTGGACGATCACCGGGTTCATCCCGACGTACTTGAGCAGGACCACGTCGCGGGCGAACTCCTCCTTCAGCGTCGGATCGGTCATCGCCGCCCCGCCGTACTTGATGACCACAGTCCTGCCGTGGAACTCGCGGATGTACGGAAGCGCCTCGAGGAGGGTGGCGATGTCCCTCATCGGTCAGCACCGGACGAATCGGGAAGCACTAGGTCGTGTACTCCGCGTTGACTGTGATGTACTCGTGCCCGAGATCCGAGAAGAACAGCTCGGTTTCGGCGCCCTGCCCCGGGAGGCCCACCTCGAACTCGACCTCCTCGCGCTGCACCGCGGCGGCGAGCGCCTGCCGATCGTGCGGCACGTACGCCCCGCGAGCGCAGACCTGCACGCCCTCAATCGCCACGTCCACCGGCAGCGGCGCGGTCCCGGGCATCGCCATCCCCACAGCTTGGACGATCCGGCCCCAGTTCGGGTCCCCGCCATAAAGCGCGGTCTTCACCAGCGACGAGCCCGCGACAGCGCGGGCCGACCGGTGCACGGCGTCCTCGTCCCCGCCGCGCACCACCACCCTCCCCACTCGCCGGGACCCCTCGCCGTCATGGAGAACCGCGAGGGCGAGCTGGCGCAGGGCGGCGTCGAGCGCCTCTCCGAACCGAAGCTCGTCTCCGGACTCGGGCTGGATCTCGACGCCGGACTCGCCGCTGCACTGCATGATCACCGTGTCGCTCGTGGAGAGCTGCCCATCAACTGTGGCGTGCTCGAAGGAACGCCGCACTGTAACGGTGAGCAGAAGCTCGCAGGTCTCCGAGAGCAGCGCTGCGTCCGTCTGGACGAAGCACAGCAGCGTCGCGAACGCCGGCGAGATCATCCCCGCACCCTTGGCCTGGACGCTCAGCCTGACTGGCCCCGACTCGAGCATGACCTCGAGGCTGATGTGCTTACGCAGCGTGTCCGTCGTGCGGATCGCCGCCGCGAAGTCGCTGTCGCCGTCCGCCCGGAGCTCAGCGCCGGCCGCGGCGATTCCGGCCATGACGGCGTCCCCTGGCAGCGGGACCCCGATCACACCCGTCGAGGCGACGGCGACCGATTCGGGGGCGAGCCCGCAAGCATCAGCGGCGAGCGACTGCATCCGCGCGGCGGCCTCGAACCCGGGAGTTCCGGTCGCTGCGTTGGCGTTCCCCGAGTTGACTACCACCGCCCGGATCGCATTTAGGCGGCAGCCCTCAAGACACAGGAGGACCGGCGCTGACTGGGTCCCGGAGCGGGTGAAGCGGGCGGCACTGGTGGTCGCCGGGGCGTCAGAGACGAGCAGACCGAGGTCGCTCGCCCCTCTGTCCTTGATCCCGCAGGCGACGCCCGCGGCTCGGAAGCCCCGGGGGAGCCCGCCGGGCAGCTCGCGGGCGTGCGCGGGTGCGCTGATCCACCTAGAGCTGAAGAAAGCGCTCAACTGATCCCGCGATCCTCGTCCAGCCCGAACATCAGGTTCAGGTTCTGGACCGCCTGAGACGCTGCGCCCTTCCACAGGTTGTCGATCGCCGCAAATACGATCGCACGGCCCGTCCGATCGTCCCGATGGACCGAGATCCGGCAGAAGTTCGTCTCACGCACATCCCGCACTCCGGGAGGGTCGGCGACGACTTCCACGAACAGCTCGCCCGCGTAGGCATCGGCGTACAGCTGGTCGAGGTCCGCATCGCCGTCGGCGAGCGTCACGTAGCAGGAGACGAGCTCCCCTTGGTCGAGTGGCAGCAGATGGGGCGTGAACGTGACCAGCACCTCAGCACCGAGCGCGGCAAGCTCCTGCTCGATCTCTGGGGTGTGGCGGTGTTGCGCTACGCCATATGCGGTGATGTTCTCGTCGACGGTCACGTAGTGGGTCTTCTCGCTCGGCGTCCGCCCCGCCCCCGACGCGCCGGACTTGGCGTCGATTACGACGTCGTTGATCAGTCCCGCGCGCGCGAGGGGAGCGAGCGCGAGCAGCGTCGCCGTGGGATAGCAGCCCGGGTTAGCGACGAGGTTGGCATCCGCGATGCGCTGCCGGTAATGCTCCGGCAGGCCGTACACGGCCTGGTCGATCAGGCCCGGAGCGGGATGCTCCCGGTACCACCGCTCATACGTCGCGACGTCGCGCAGGCGGAAGTCGGCGCTCAGATCAACGACTCTGACGCCGCGGCGCAGGAGCTCCATCACCACCGGCGCAGCGGCCCCGTGGGGGTAGGCGACGACCGCGCAGTCGACCTCGGCGTGGCGGTCCAGATCGAGCTCCTCGAGCTCCAGTGGCACCCGGTGCCGGGGATAGAGCTGATCGAGGCGGCGGCCCACATCGGAGCGGGCGGTCAGCGACCGCAGCTCGAAGTGCGGATGCGCAAACAACAGGCGCGCGGTTAGCGCGCCCGTAAAACCCCCTGCGCCGAAAACCGAGACGCTAGGCACGGATCCTCGCGCCGAGCCTCTGCGCGAGCGCCTGCACGATCGCCTTGCGCCGCTCCGCGACCTCCTCGTCGGTGAGCGTGCGATCGGGCGCTCGGTAGACGAGCCGCACGGCCAGCGAGAGCATCCCCTCGCCCAGGCGCTGCGGATCGCGGTACACGTCGAACACCTCGGCATCCGCGAGCAGCGGGCCACCGGCGCGGCGGATCGTGTCGAGCAGCTGCGCGGCGGAGGTCTGCTCTGCCACCACCACCGCAAGGTCCTCGCGGACTTCCGGGAAGCTCGTCACATCCGCGTAGAGCGCCGTGGGGGGCTCGGGCACCGCGTCGAGGTCGAGCTCGAACGCGGCCACAGCGCCGCTCAGCTCCCACTCCGCCGCGACCTCCGGGTGGATCTCGCCGAGCCACCCGGCATTCCGATCGGCGACGACGATCTCGGCCGCGCGCCCGGGGTGCAGGAACGCCAGCTCCGGCGAGGGCCGCAGTAGCCACGGCGCTCTCAGCGCGTCGAGCACTCCTTGCAGGACGCCCTTGGCGGCGTAGAAGTCCGCTGCGCGCGGCTCGGGCTCGCGCCAGGTGGCAGGGCGCACCGGGCCGATCATCACAGCTCCCAGGTGGAAGGGCTCGTCGGGAAGCTGGCGTTCGCCGCCTGGCAGATACACCGGGCCGGCCTCGAACAGGCGAATCGAATGTGCGCCGCGGGCGCGATTCTGAGCGGCAACGTCGAGCAACGAGACCAGCAGCGTGGTGCGAAGGCGCGATTGCTCGGCCGACATCGGGTTGGCGAGGACGACCGCGGCGGAGTCGGCCAGCCGTAGCCGCTCCGGCACTCCCGGCCCCGTGAAGCTCCATCCGACGATCTCGTGCAACCCCTGGGCCGTGAGAGCATCGCTGGCTCGGCGCCGAAGCCGCTGCACGGAGGTCAGCCGACCCGCGGCGCCGTGGCGCGAAGGTAGCGTCGCCGGCAGGTTCTCGAGACCGTTCAGGCGCGCGACCTCCTCGATCACGTCGGCCTCGCGTGTGACGTCGCCGCGGCGGAAGGCCGGCGGCCTGCAGTCGAGTCCGTCGGGTGCGTCGGCGAGGTCGAACTCCAGCGCGGTCAGGATCTCCTGGCTGCGCTCGCGCGGGACGGGGACCCCAAGGAGGCTCTCGATCCGGGCGTCCCTCAGGCGGATGGTCGGTGGTTGCGGACCGGGGCCGCCGATGTCCAGGGTCCCGGGGAGCACTCGCGCGCCGCAGAGCTCGATCAGCAGCTGGCTGGCCAAGGCCTGGGCTTCCATCGCCTGCTCAGGCTGGAGCTGCTTCTCGAAGCGCGCCGAGGCCTCGGTGCGCAGCCCGAGCTTGAGCGCCGTGCGATGAATGTTGGCGCCGATCCAGGTCGCGGCCTCGAGAAGGACCCGGGTGGTCGCCGGCTCGACCTCGGACCGCGCGCCGCCCATCACGCCGGCGATCGAGGTGGGGCCCTGCTCGTCGTCGATCACCACCATCTCCGAGTTCAGGCGGCGAGTCTGGCCGTCGAGCGTCTCCACAGTCTCACCCTCTCGCGCCCTGCGGACCGTGAGCCGACCGCCTGCGACGCGGTCCAGGTCGAAGGCGTGAACGGGCTGGCCAGTCACCAGCATCACGTAGTTGCTGATGTCGACCACGTTTGAGATGGGTCGCTGGCCGGCGGCCATGAGCCTTGCCTTCAGCCACGGCGGGCTGGGGCCGATCTGAACGTCTTCGTACACGCGCACGGCGAAGCGCGGGCACAGCTCCGGGCACTGCACGTCGATCTGCACCTGCTCGACCTCGCCCGGCGCTCCGGGGTCCTCTGTCCAGGGTGGCTGGGCGAGAGGCGCGCCGGTGGCAGCATGGACCTCCCGCGCGACGCCGTAGATCCCCAGGCAGTCTGGGCGGTTCGAGGTCACTTCGAGCACAAGCACGTCGGTGGCAATCGGGAGCACCTTCGCCAGCGGCGTGCCGGGCTGCAAGCCATCGCGGTCGAGCACCAGGATCCCGTCGTGCTCGGTGCCGATTGCGAGCTCGTCCTCGGCCAGGATCATCCCGTCTGAGACGACGCCGCGGAGCTTGGCAGCGCGGAGCTTGGTGCCGTCCGGCATCAGCGCTCCGGGTCTCGCGACGGCGACAGTCTGTCCGGCCGCGACGTTCGGAGCGCCGCACACGATCTGGGCCGGCTCCGGATCGCCGACGTCGACCTTGCAGACGCTCAGGCGGTCGGCGTCGGGATGCCTGCCGGCCTCGAGCACCCTGCCGACCACGAACCGCTCGAGTGCGCCCACCCCGTGGCGCTCCACGCGCTCAACCTGAGTGCCGGTCATCGCCAGGCGCTCGGCGAGCGCCTGGGCGTCGAGCTCAGCGCGGCAGTACTCGTGCAGCCAGTCAAGCGGGACGCGCATCAGTGCTTCAGCTCCGCGGTCGTCCTGATCAGAGGTGTCAGGCCCGGAATCGCGCTCATCCGAACTGCTCCAGCACGCGGATGTCGTTGTCGTAGAGCAGGCGCAGGTCGGGCAAGCCGTGCTTGAGCTGGGCGATCCGCTCGACTCCCATCCCGAAGGCGAACCCTTGCACCTTCTCGGGGTCATAGCCGTGCTCGCGCACGTGCTCGAACACGTTCGGGTCGACCATCCCGGCGCCGAGGATCTCGATCCAGGCCGTCCCCTTGCAGAGCGGGCAGCGCTGGCCATCGGCGGTCACGCCGTCCGTGCAGTTGAAGCAGGACACGTCGACTTCGACGCTCGGCTCGGTGAACGGGAAGAAGTGCGGGCGCATCCGGATGTTGCGCTCCTGGCCGAAGATCGCGCGTGCGAACGCCAGCAGCGTCCCGTGGAGGTCGGCGAGCGTGATGTCGGTGTCGACGGCGAGCCCCTCGACCTGCATGAACTGGGGGCTGTGCGTGGCGTCGCTGTCGGGCCGGTAGACGCGGCCCGGGACGATGATGTAGATCGGCGGCGGCTGGACCTCCATCGCCCGGACCTGGACCGGGGAGGTGTGCACCCGTAACAGCAGCGACTCTGGATCGAAGAGGTCGTCGAGCGGCGCGATGTAGAAGGTGTCGGTGGTGAGGCGCGAGGGATGGGTCGGCGCATGGTTGAGCGCGTCGAAGTTGTAGTAGACGGTCTCCACCTCGGGGCCCTCGGCGACGTTGAAGCCAAGGCCGATGAACACGTCTTCGATCTCTCGCCGGGTCTGGGTGATCAAGTGGAGGCGCCCGAGGGCTGGGAGCGGGTCGGGCGGCAGGGTCACGTCCACCCTGTCGCGCTCGAGGCGACGCTGGAGCTCCTGCCCGGCTAGCTCGGCGCCCTTTCGCTCGATTGCCGCGGTCAGCGCCTGACGCGCCGCGTTGGCGGCCTGGCCTGTTGCCGCACGCTGCGCCGGCTCGAGCTCGGCGACGTGGCGCAGGAGGTTGGGGAGCTCGGCCTTACGGCCGAGGTAGCGGATCCGGATCTCCTCGAGCGCCTGAGTGTCGGGCGCGGCGTTCACTGCCTCCTGGCCTTGGGCTCGGATCTGGTCGATGCGCTCGGTCATGTCGCTCTCGTGGTGCTCCTCGTCAGCTCGTAGAGCGCAATCGTCGCGGCCATCGCGGCGTTCAGGGAGTCGGCGTGGATGGGGATGTGGGCTGTGTGGTCGGCTTTTGAAACCACGTCTTCGGGGAGACCTTCTCGCTCGGCTCCGACCAGGAGGCTCACGGGATCGGCGCTCTGGTAGGCGTATATGCCACCAATTCGCCATTCCTGATCCGCTAAAGGTCGTCCGGCCCTCGGTACCAGGGCGATCTTGGTGCCCGGGAGGGCATCAAAATCGCCCGCCCGCACAACGGGCACGCTGAAGATCGCGCCCATGCTCGCCCGCACCGCCTTGGGACCGAACGGGTCGGCAGTGGCCGGCCCGACTGCGACGCTCGACGCCCCGAACGCTTCCGCGCTCCGGAGCACCGCGCCGACGTTGCCGGGGTCGTGCACGCCATGCAGGTACACGCACAGTGGCCCTACCGGCGCCGGTGCCCAGCGCTCGTCGTACACAGCGAGCGTCCGCGTCCCGGACCCCAGACCCGACGCCGAGGCCAGCAGCTCCGCATCCACCTCCACGCCGGGGAGGCCGCTACCACTGACGCAGTAGCGCTCCACGGGCTCCCAGCCGGCGGCGTCAGCGGCCTCGAGCAGGTCCTCGCCCTCCGCCACGAACCGGCCCGAGCGCTCGCGCCAACGGCGGCGTTGGCGGAGCTTGCGGATCTCCCGAAGCTTGCTGTTGTGGTGGCTTGTGATCGTCATGGTGTGCTCTGGAACGAAAAAGGGCGCCCTCCCGGTGGGAGCGGCGCCCGTATGGTGCTGGATTCGGCCTGCTGATCAGCCGGCCGCCAGCGCCTCGCGGGCGCGGTCGGCAAACCGTCGAAAGGTCTCTGCGTCGCGGACTGCGATGTCCGCAAGGATCTTGCGGTCGAGCTCGATCCCGGCGGCCTGCAGGCCGTGGATGAACTGCGAGTACGACATGCCGTTCTGGCGCGCGGCGGCGTTGATGCGCGTGATCCACAGGCGGCGAAAGTCGCGCTTGCGGTTGCGCCGGTCACGGTAGCGGTACTGGTCTGCCTTGAGGACTGCCTCCTTGGCGACCCGATAGTGGCGGCTCGCATCGCCGCGAAAGCCCTTGGCCATCGCCAGCGTCGCGCGGCGCTTCTTACGCGCGTGAATCGAGCGCTTGACGCGGGTCATCTCGTCTTGGCCCCCAGCAGCTTCTTGATCCGCGGGGTGTCGTGGTCGGAGATCTCGACTGGTTTAGCGAAGTGCCGCTTGCGCTTGGGCGACTTCTTCTCGAGGATGTGGGTCGAGAAGGAGTGGCGTCCGCGCACCTTCCCGGTGGCGGTCAGCTTGAAGCGCTTCTTGGCGCCGGAATGGGTCTTCATCTT
>JALYZY010000005.1 GCA_030948665.1 Actinomycetota bacterium
GACGTACAACACTCCGAATTCGGTGACCGTCTCGTGCGCTTCGATCGGTTATCAGTGGACTAGGTACGTGCCGGTCACGATCGAGAGCTCGCCCTATGGCCCTCAGTCGGGGACGTTCACGCTGACCTCATCGATGCCCGCCCAGGTCGCCCTGGACAACTACACCTACTCCCCCATCGGACCGAGCACCCCTGTCACCTACCAGCTGCGGTAGGCACCGCAGCGTCATGTGAGGTAGACGAGAGCCCCGCGAGTTAGTACGGGGCTCTCACAAACACAGGATGCGAACCGGCGAGCGCCGGCCCCACCCAGGAATCTGCGCGGGCCTGAATCGAGCGGTGGGTCGCTCTCTCGCTGTAGCCGGCGGAATCGCCGCTGGCGCCACGGCTGCCTTGCGGCGCTCCTCGCACTGGGGCAGCTCGACCCTAACGACTGTTTTGGCGACGCAGCGGAAGCCACCGCTAACGGCAGTGATACCCACCGTGGCGCCGGACGCTTACCGAGCGACATTGGCTCCAAGCTGCTTGCGTTTCGGCTGGGGGCTCGCTTCGGCGGTCGGAGTCACACGTCGAGGAGGCGGTCACGTTGGCACGCCGACGGCCAAGAACCGCTCGATCATTGCGTTTACCTGCTCAGGTACCTCGAGATGGCTGAAGTGACCGGAACCTACCGTTCGTCCAATGATTAGCTCCGATCGCAGCCTGACCGCGCGAGTCAGGTCTGCGTTCGGAGTGCCGGCGTCGAGGTAGAGCACCGGGATTGCGCAGCGGCGCAGGACGTCGGCGTCGTCCCAGCTCGTCAGTGACTGCTCCCACACCGAACTGGTCACATGAGGTGGGGTTCTCACGGCCTGGCTGAGGATCCACTCGGTGCGAGCTGGATCATCGTGAGGACCGAAGAAGACGGAAAAGTATTCCCGCAGCGCGTCTGGACCATCAGCTGACCGCAACTTCTCGACGAGCGGCTCGATCACGGAACGACGATTTCCACTGGGCAGTAGTACGGAGTCGATCAGCACACAGGCCCGGATTTGATCGCCATAGTCAGCGGCGAGCGCGAGTGCTACGAGTCCGCCGAGGCTATGGCCCACGACGACCGGCTGACAAACACCAAGCCGGTCACACATCCAGGCAACGTCGGCAGCGAACCCGTCGATGCTGTAACGCTGGACGGGCGCGTCGCTGTCGCCGTGGCCACGAAGATCAACGGCGACAATCCGGTGATCGCTGGAGAAATGGGCGAGCTGGGGCGCCCAGAAACCCCGGTGACACGCCACGCCATGGATCAGCACCAGCGGCAGCTCGCCGGTCCCGAGATCCTCATAGGCGAGCCCGACGTCTTCCCTCGTGATCCTGCCCACCATTCGACACGTCAGCTTCGCAGACCCGGACTGCACCCCGTCGGGGACGTGCCGCCGTCACGGCTGCCTTCACGAACCATCGGCCACGATCTGGCTCGCCGAGACCTACAGAGAATGATGCCGCTTCCCGCTCGCGCGCTCCTGAAGCAGCAGTCGCT
This sequence comes from Actinomycetota bacterium, assembly GCA_030948665.1. Classification (GTDB taxonomy): domain Bacteria; phylum Actinomycetota; class Thermoleophilia; order Solirubrobacterales; family Solirubrobacteraceae; genus Palsa-465. The sequence goes on from JALYZY010000005.1 coordinate 1,519, forward strand.
AGGACATGGCTCCGCGCGCGACAGAGCGGCAGTCTCTCAAGCGAGCGATGTGGTTTCGTTCGGCGCGGGTATGCGGTTGAGGCGCGTCGCTTGACTATTTCCGGCGGCGCGGGGACCTCGGGGCCGACCCGCCCGCGCGAGCGTCCCATCCCCAGGCGCGGCTCACAGTCCGCAGCGCTGTGGCCTGGGGGGTACTTACCTATTGCTCGGTTTGGAAGGTGGCGTCGGGTCGCTCGGCGCTGCTGCGCTCCACCGTGAACCTGCGGTCGCCGATCTGGGCATAGACGCTGTCGTCGTTGCCGGGCTCGAGCTCGCCATCGCGCGTCGTGAGCTCGCGCAACCTTCGGGGATGCCGGTGGTTAACGCTGCCGACGACTGAACGAAGGAGTGCTAGCCATCGTGCCCAGAACGCTTTCTCGCTCCTTTATCGACTCGCTGGTCGCGCTTTCCGCGACAGCGTTGGGCTGCTGGCTATTCGCCTCGACCGCTGTAGCAGCCCGTCCTGTGGCCAGGTTGACCGTTCGGCTGTCGCGCCCGTTCATCGCTGCCAACGGAAAGTCGGCGACGATTGCCAGCGCGCTGGTCACCGACGCCAGCGGCAAAGTAGTGCCCGGCCAGGTGATTTCACTGCGTTCGAGCGATGGCCGAGGCTGGCGGATGCACCGCCACGGGAACGCGTATATCGCCAAGATCACGAGTTCGACGAAAGCGGGCGCCTTTGTCATCACAGCGCACGACCACTCCGGGGGCGCACCCGACGCCCACGCGACTCTTTTCCAATATGGTCGAGCGACGCGCATTTCCGTGGCCCTGTCGCCACCTGTCATCGTCAGCGATGACATTTCGTTCACTACTGCGATTGCCACCGTCACCGACGCCCTCGGCGATCCGGTACCCACCGACTCCGTCGGCTTTGCCTCGAGTGACTCCGGACAGACCCCCGGCCCGACGACCAACCATCACGACGGCACCTACACCGCGCCGATTAGGTCATCCGCGACACCAGGGCAGGCAACGATCACGGCAACCGATCGAACCGCAAAGATCAGCGGCTGGGCCATCCTGAGCCAGCTGCCGAACGCCAGCACTACGGCGCTTACGGTGCCACTGTCTTCTGTGGTCACGAACCAAGCCGTGACTTTACTGGCAGAGGTCGCCTCTAGTGCGGGCTCCGCGTCCGGAACTATGAGCTTTACCGCTAACGGCGCCGCAATCACCGGATGCATTGCCGAGCCCATCGCTCCAGCTAACAGCTTCGCCCTTTGCCAGGCTTCGTTTCGCGGGTCGACCTCGCCCGAGCAGCTGGTGGCGACCTTCACACCGGACTCCTCATCGAGCGTCGCGGGGTCCACGGGCGTCGCCGCACTCAACGTGGGCCCAGATGGCACGTCTACGTCACTGAGCTCGTCGCGCTCCTTCGTGCCCGTCGGAGAGAACGTGACCTACACGGCGGTGGTCACTCCTGCTCATCATGGGTCGATCCAGCCCTCGGGTGCCGTGCAGTTCCAAGACAACGGAAGACTGATTCGTCCCTGCGCCAGCGAGCCACTGCAGGGGATCAGCGGATTGCCTGCCGCAACGTGCACGGTCCGCTACAACCAGGCCGGAACGCACAGGATCATCGGCACCTATAACGGCGATGGCAACTTCGGTGGATCGCCGTCAAACATCGTCGCGGTTCCGGTTCAAGTGCTCGGCACGATTCAGGCAACGATGCAGTGGAGCTTCACGCATACGCGTTCCTACACCACTGTGCTGACGTTCAATCTAAATGGAGCACCAGTTGGCGCGACTGTGCGGATAAGATGCCACGGCGGTGGATGTCCCTTCGCCGCGCGGACGATCACGGTACGTAAGTTCACCTGTCCTGGGGGTCGTCACAATTGCGTCAGACATCGCACTGGACCGGTCAACCTCGCGCGCGCTCTGGATAATCACCACCTCCGCCCTGGGGCCCACCTCATCGTCGCAATCACTCGCTCGGGCTGGATTGGCAAGCGCTACCTATTCGTGATGCGCGCCGATAAGTTGCCCCAGGTGCAAATCGCTTGCCTTGCTCCTGGCGTCGCGCGCCCGGGGACGGGCTGCTAGGGGGGGCATCGCGTCGGTCGAGGTCCAACGGGCCTAGGATTCACGCGTGAGCACGCCGCCACGTATTGCGGTCGTTGGATCGGCGAACATCGACTTGGTGGCGCGCTGCGAGCGGCTACCGCGGCCGGGCGAGACCGTCAGCGACGCCGTGTTCGAGCGCGTTCCGGGCGGGAAGGGCGCGAATCAGGCGGTGGCGGCGGCGCGACTCGGTGCGAGCGTGCGGTTCGTCGGTCGTGTGGGCCGGGACGATCTGGTGCTCCGCTCGCTCGAGCGGGAGGGGGTGGACGTCAGCGGCGTGGTCGTCGATCGTGGAGAGAGCGGCGTGGCGCTGATCCTGGTCGACTCTGCCGGCGAGAACGTGATCGTCGTCGCCCCGGGCGCAAACGGGCGACTGACTCCTGACGACGTGGAGGTCGGCGACGCCGACGCAGTGCTGTGCCAGCAGGAGATTCCGGCTGCGGCGATCGCTGCGGCGGCCGCCTCGTCGCGATTCTTCTGCCTGAACGCTGCGCCCGCGCGGGGTCCGCTGGAGCTCGAACCCGACCTGCTGATCGTCAATCGCTACGAGTTCGAGAAAGTCGGCCCATATTCGGGCCTGGTGGCGTTGACGCGGGGCGCGGACGGAGCGGTGTTGCTCGAGGGCGGAGAGGAACTCACGCGGGCGAGCCCGCCGCCCGTCGAGGTGGTGGATGGGACCGCTGCCGGCGATGCGTTCTGCGCCGCGCTGGTGCTCGCGCTGCTCGAGGGCCGGGAGCGCGGGGAGGCGCTTCAGAGAGCCTGTGCCGCCGGCGCCCTCGCGGCCTCCCGGTCGGGCGCGCAGCCGTCACTTCCGACAGCCGCTGAAGTCGATGCGATCCTCAGCGCATGACCGACGTCATACTCGACTGCGACCCGGGCCACGACGATGCAATCGCGCTGCTGCTCGCGCTCGCCAGCCCCGAGCTCCGGCTGCTGGGGGTCACTACGGTGTCCGGCAATCAGACGCTGGAGAAGACGACCGCGAACGCGATCCGCGTCCTTGACCACGTCGGCCGTCGCGACGTTCCGGTCGCCGCCGGAGCGCAGCGGCCGCTGACCCGCGAGCGACACGTCGCCGCGGAGGTCCACGGCGAGACGGGATTGGACGGACCGGACCTGCCTCCGCCCTCCAGAGAGCCCGAGCCTACGCACGCGATCGACTGGATCGCCGCCGCAGTCGCAAACAGTCCAGAGCCGGTCACGCTTGTGCCGACCGGGCCGCTGACCAACGTGGCGTTATTTCTGGCCCGATATCCCGATCTCGCGGCGAAGCTCGAGCGGGTGGTGCTGATGGGCGGAGCGATCGGGGAAGGCAACGTCACGCCGGCGGCGGAGTTCAACATCTGGGCGGATCCCGAGGCGGCATATCGGGTCTTCACCAGTGGTTTGCACCTGACGATGGTAGGCCTCGATGTGACCCACCAGGCGCTGATGATCCCGGCTCATGCGCAGCGGCTGGCCGACAGCGGCAAAGCGGGCAAGATGGTCGCCGACCTGTACCACTTCTTCAGCCGCTTTCATGCCCGCCGCTACGGGTGGGACGGCGCGCCGGTGCACGACGCGGTGGCGTTGGCGCAAGTGGTCGATCCCTCGCTGCTGGAGACCACTCATTGCGGTGTGGTCGTCGACACCGGGCCCGAGCTGTCCCGGGGTCGCACGCACGTGGACCTCCGGTGCGCGACCTGGGAGCCCAACTGTCATGTGGCCGTTGATGTCGATCGGGAGCGTTTTCTCGCGCTGCTAATCGATCGCATCAGCGCTCTGGGCTGATGAGCGTCGAGCCGTTAGCCAGTGTTGCTCCGCTACCGTAAGACAGGCGGGGATGCCAATGCTCCGGCGCAGTCGTTAACCGTTCTGGCAGGGTTTCTCTAGCGCTCCCTTCTTCGGAAAGCTAAGCGCCCCCAGGCCGCCGGCTCCGTAGGCGCCAGTGCTCGGACAGGTCTGGGTGCTCGAGGAAGACGATGTGGTCGTCGGTCCCCGACGCTGCCACGGCATCCCACACACGCTGCAGCGGCTGCTCCTGATCCTCGGCATCGAGCACGACCGTGAATGCACCGATATCATCGGATTCGGAGATCTCCGCGTCGGGCAGCGCGGCGGCGAGCTCCTCTCGAGCCTCGAGGTCGCGCGGGCTGCCGGAATGCACCATCAGCCGTTCCACCTCCTGGCCTCGCGCCATGCCGCGCGTGATAGCAGCTCGCAATCGTCGACGGCATCCAGCGCTGGCTCCAGTCCCAGGAGAGGCGCCGGCGACGGGTGATACTTGCGCCCATGGTGATCAGAGATGCCGAGCCTGACGACTGGGATTCCATCTGGCCTTTCTTCCGCGAGATTGTTTCAGCGGGTGAGACATACGCCTACGACCGGAACATGGACTACTCGGAGGGTCGCCGCGTCTGGATGGTCACCGCACCGGGCTGCACAGCAGTGGCCACCGACGACGACGGGATCGTCCTCGGCACGGCCAACATGTACTCAAATCGCGCCGGCCCCGGATCACACGTTGCCTCAGCGAGCTTCATGGTCGATCCGCGACACGCCGGGCGCGGCACGGGCCGCGCGCTCGGAGAGCACGTGATCAACTGGGCGCGCAAGAACGGGTTCCGGGCAATCCAATTCAATGCGGTCGTCGAGACGAACGAGAACGCGATCGCTCTGTGGCGCTCGTTGGGCTTCAGCGTGCTGGCGACCGTTCCGGAGGCGTTCGATCACCCGACCCACGGGTATGTCGGGTTGCTCATCATGCACCGCTTCCTGTGAGCCGAGCGCACCTGCCGCTAACGTGGTGTGAGTGTGCGCTCTTCGGCTAGAGCCGGCAGAGCGCGAAGCAAATGCTTTCGTCGACTGAAGCCAAGCTGCCCGCCGCTACGGGTGATCGACAGCCGTCACCCGTGCTTGCGCAACCCGGCCCGGAGCCGGTCCGACCGGAGCGCGCCTGGCACCGAGTCTCGCTGCTCTGGCGGGTCTTTGCGGCGAATACCGTCGTGTTCGTCGCCGCGTTCGCGATCCTGGCCTGGGCGCCGGTGACGGTGCACCGCGTAGCAACCCCGAGCGAGCTCGTGATCCTGGCGCTGCTCCTGGCTCTGATGCTCTCCGTGGATCTGTTCCTCCTGCGCCGGGCGTTCGGTCCACTGCGCCGGCTCGCGGCTCTGATGGGCGCCGTCGATCCCGGTCAACCGGGGCGCCGAGCCGAACCCCCCGAGGGCGCAGGGCACGAGGTGCTCGCGCTGGCCAGAGCCCTGAACGCGATGCTCGATCGCCTCGAGGGCGAGCGACGCGAGAGTGGTAGACGAGCTCTGGCCGCGCAGGAGGGCGAGCGCAAGCGGGTCGCTCGCGAGCTTCACGACGAGGTCGGGCAGACGCTGACCGCGATCGCGCTTCGAGCCGAACGAGCCACGATCGAGCCATCGATGCAGCGCGAGGCGCTGGCCGAGATCGCCGAGACGGTCCAGCGGAGCCTCGAGGATGTCCATCGCATCGGCCGGGATCTGCGCCCCGAGGCGCTCGACGATCTTGGGCTGGTCAACGCGTTGATTGCACTGTGCTCGCGAGTAGCCCTCCAGACGGGGATACGTGTGGACCGCGATCTGGATTGGCATCTGCCGACGCTGCCGGCTGACGTAGAGCTCGTCGTCTATCGCGTCGCGCAGGAGGCGCTGACGAATGCCCTTCGCCACGCCAACGCCACCGAGGTAATGGTTACCCTCAGACACGCGCCGCCGCATGTGGTGCTCGCCGTGAGCGACGATGGGACCGGTCTGCAGGATGGGACGGGAGAGAGCGGGCTCGGAGGGATGCGCGAGCGCGCGATGCTGATCGACGCGGACCTCGAGATCCGCTCGGATTCAGACAGGGGCACCGAGATCGTTCTCAGCGTGCCGGCGGGGTGAGCGGTGGCGACCCCGCTGCAGACACGGGTCCTGCTTGCTGACGATCACGCGGTCGTGCGCAGTGGCTTGCGCGCAGTGCTCGACGGCGAGCCCGACATCAAGGTTGTCGCCGAGGCCGCGGACGGCGTCGAGGCGGTCGAGAAGACGCTCGCGAACGAGGTCGATCTCGCGATCCTGGATGTCTCGATGCCGAAGCTGACCGGCCTGCAAGCGACCGCCGAGCTGTGCCGGCGCCGTCGGGGGCTCCGTGTCCTGATTCTGTCAGTGCACGACAACGAGCAGTACTTCTTCGAGGCGTTAAAGGCGGGGGCATCGGGGTACGTGCTGAAGTCCGCTGCGAATCGTGACCTCGTCGATGCCTGCCGAGCGGCGATGCGCGGCGAGCCGTTCCTGTATCCAAGAGCGGTCGCCGCCCTGATTCGGGAGTACCTCGACCAGGCTCGCAGGGGGGAAGCGGCGCCTGAAGATCCGCTCACACCTCGCGAGCTCCAGGTGGTCAAGCTGATCGCCGAGGGTTATACGAGCGATGAGATTGCTCAGGAGCTTGTGATCAGCCGTAAGACCGTGGATCACCATCGCGCGAGCATCCTGGAGAAGCTCGGGATGCGCAACGTGGCCGAGCTGACGCGATACGCGATCCGTCGCGGCCTGCTCGAACCGTAGCCACCGCCCGTGGGCGCCGCCTCGGAGTGGGCACTTGCACCTATGCGCGGAGGGAGGCCGAGCCGCCGCAGCCCATCGGATCCGCTGCTGTCCATCGGCTCTCCCGAAACAGAAGATAGGTAGGACTACCGATAGCTCGCGATCGCTGCGTGGGCTTTCCTGCGGGTGTACCCGACAGAGGGAGCGCGAAGCAGATGGCGGACGAATCAGGGACCGAGCGGGATGATGGCCGTGAGCGCGGCGGTCCGCCCGTGACGACGAGCTGGCGCAGCTCTCTTGTCGTCGACCTGGGCGGCAGGATCCTGGTTACCCGGAGGCGTGCGGTCCCCGAGACGCGGCAGCGTCGAGACGGCGTGGCAGAAGTGACTCCCCGCCTCAGCCCTGCCGCCGAATGATCGACGCGTCCACCTCGCTGAATGCGATGCGATTGGACCGGCAAGGGAACGCGGTGAGGTGAGCACGACACCGCCACGCAAGAGCCTTCACGAGGCGGCGCACAAGCTCCCGCCCGAGAAGACCGATGGCGCCTCGAGCGGGGCGAAGCCGGGCGCGCGACGGAGCTTCAACGAGGCGGCTCACAAGCTCGGCTACTGGCCAGTATCGCCCGCACCGCGCTCGACTGGGAATGGGGCGTCGTTCTCGGCCCAAGCCGATGAGGAACGGGATGTAGTTGCGCATGCCAGCCGCACGGTGCTCGCGCTTGGCGCGCTAGGAGTCGTGTTCGGCGACATCGGCACCAGCCCGCTCTACGCAGAGCAGGTGATTTTCACCAAGCACGCGAACGCCGCCCATGCGTCAGTGGCGGGGGTGTACGGGGTCGTCTCGCTGATCTTCTGGGCGCTCACGATCATTGTGTCGATCAAGTACGCACTGTTCGTGATGCGCGCGCACAATCGCGGAGACGGCGGCGTGATGGCGCTGGCGGCCCTGATCGAACGACGCAAGTTGGGTCGCACGACGCTGCTGGTGACGCTCGGTATCTTCGGCGCAGGCCTGTTCTTCGGCGACGGCATGATCACGCCGGCGATCTCGGTCACCTCCGCAGTCGAAGGGCTCAAGGTGGCGGCACCAAGCGCGGCGCATCTCGTCGTTCCGATATCGCTGGCGATCTTGGTGGGGCTGTTTGCGATCCAGCGCCGCGGAACCGGCGCAGTCGGCTGGCTGTTCGGCCCGGTGATCCTGATCTGGTTCGCGGTGATCGGGATCCTCGGCGGCCGCGAGGTGCTCGCCCATCCAGGTGTCCTCGAGGCCTTGTCTCCCACCTGGGCTGCGCGATTCATGCTCGATCACGGGGTTGCTGCATTCCTGACCTTGGGAGCGGTCGTATTGGCGGTCACAGGCGCCGAGGCGCTGTACGCAGACCGCGGCCATTTCGGCGCCGGTCCGATCAGGCTTACCTGGTTCGCCATCGTCTTCCCGGCCGTTCTCCTGTCCTATCTCGGGCAGGGCGCGCTGATTCTCGCCCACCCGCGCACGATCTCGAACCCGTTCTACCTGCTGGTGCCGAGCGGGGCGCGGATCGAGATGGTCTTCCTGGCCACAGCCGCCACGATCATCGCCTCCCAAGCGGCGATCACCGGCTCGTTCTCGATGGCGCGGCAGGCCGTGCAGCTCGGATTCCTGCCTCGCATAAAGATCGTCCACACCTCCGAGCTCGAAGGACAGATCTATGTTCCGCTGGTCAGCTGGGGTCTGGCGGTCGGCGTAGCGGCGCTGGTGTTGATCTTCAGAAGCTCCACTTCACTGGCCGAGATCTATGGCGTCGCAGTGACTGGAACGTTCATCCTCGACACGGTGCTGTTCCTCGTGGTCGCTCGGTACCTGTGGCGGACCGCCAAGTGGAAGCTCGCCCTACTCGCCGGGCTCTTCCTGAGCGTGGAGATTTCCTTCTTCACCTCCAACTTGACGAAGATCGACCACGGTGCATGGATTCCGCTCTGTGCCGGGTTGCTTGCGGCGATCGTGATGGTCACCTGGCGGCGCGGGCGCGTGATCGTCACTGCTAACCGGACTCGCGAGGAGGGTCCGCTTCAGGACTTCCTCTACAGCGTGCGCATGGCAGATCCGCCGATCCAGCGGGCGCGGAACGTCGCGGTCTATCTCAATCCCGGGAAACTGACCACCCCGCTGGCACTGAAGGCTGACGTCGAGCACCACGGCGTGTTCCACGAGAAGGTCCTGATTGTCTCCGTGGAGACGGTGAGCATCCCGCATGTCGATCCCGAAGACCGCTTCGCAGTCGAAACGCTCGGCAGCGGCCTGTTCAAGATCATTCATGTCGCGATGCGAACGGGTTACAGGGAAAAGACGGATGTGCCCTCAGCGCTTGCACTTGCCCGGAAGCGAGGTCTGCTGCCGCGGAACCTCGATCTCGAGCATGCCTCGTACTTCGTATCGCGGATCAGGATCACCCCTACGTCTGATCCGGGAATGCGCCACTGGCGCAAGCTGATGTTTGTCGCGATGGCGCGAAACGCCACCAGCCCGATCGAGCACTTTGGCCTCCCGGTCGAGCGCACGGCGATCGTCGGCTCGAGCATCGGAGTGTGATCTGTCGCACCGGCGGCTTGGCACGCCGGCTTCCCCCGCCACCCCCTTTCAAATCTGCAATTGTTCGCCTTTCGAGAGGGGTACCAGGGGCACACGAGCAGAGACCTTGACTTCTGGCTCGATAAGAGGAAAGTGGCGTGCACGCAATTGGAGCACCACGGTCGGAACCGTCGGGGTGCGACTAGAAAGGGGGCCTTCGTGACCCTCGCCAGTACGCAACGATCTGCGTTCCCTGGAGGGTCAAGACTCTCGCACGGCTCTTGAGCGTGCAGCCCTACGGTTGAAAAGCCAGTCGCCCGCCGTACCGACGGTCCAAGCCCATGCACCGAGGCGAATTCACTCAGTGTGGCCTGTGGCCGGCTGGCGTAGCCGCGATCATCAAGGCAGATTTGAATTGGGAACCGCGAAAGTGATTCGAGATCGCGCGTCAGGCGATGACGGCCAGGAACTAGCGGTGGCCGGATCGTCGGTGCTGCCGCCTCTGGACGATCGGGAGCTGTCGGGCCTGCGGGCGGTAGGTGCTCAGTGGCGGGGCTCGCTCGAGGACCGCGTTTCCTGGGAGCGAGCGCTGCCGGTGGACCCCAAGCTGTCGTACGAGAGTGAGCCCGGCGCTCGACGAGGACGTTTTGTGCAGATCCGTAGTAGACGGCCTGAGCACTCCGAGGACCTGGAGGCGATGCCATGGGCGGGTGCGATGCCAGCGAGCTCGGGTCGCCTCGGTTTCGTCGTGCGGCGTGCCCTCGTTGGCCCCGTGTTGCGCAGTGCCGCGGTGGCCGAGGAGCGAATGCGCAAGCTCGTGGCGCTGCCGGTACTAGCATCCGATGCGCTGTCCTCGGTGGCCTATGGGCCGGAGGCAATGCTCGCCGTGCTCGTGCTCGCGGGGAGCGCCGAGCTGAAGCTCTCGCTGCCGATCGCCGGCGCGATCATCGTGCTTATGATCGCGGTCGGCTTGGGCTACCGGCAGGTGATTCGAGCCTATCCACACGGCGGGGGTTCGTACATCGTGGCGCGAGAGAATCTGGGGTCGCTCGCGGGTCTGCTGGCTGGGGCCGGCCTGATCTTGGACTACACGTTGACCGTTACGGTGTCGATCGCAGCCGGTGTGGCTGCCGTGACGTCGGCCGTACCGTCGCTGGCGACGGCGACTGTTCCGATCGGGATTGCGGTGATCGGGATTTTGGTTGCGGGCAACCTCCGTGGCGTGCGGTCGGCAGGTTCAGTGTTCGCGGGCCCGACCTACCTATTCGTGATTGCGATCGCGCTGATTGTGATCGTGGGTTTGTTCAGGGCCGCCACCCACGGGTTTGCCCCCACGCCGCCGGCAGCTGTTCACGCCACCCAGGGGGTTGGGATCCTGTTGATATTGCGCGCGTTCTCTTCTGGGGCGACCGCGATGACCGGGATCGAGGCGATCTCAAACTCGGTCCCGGCGTTCCAGCCGCCCGAGGCCGTCAACGCTCGGCGGACACTCTCGGTCATGGTCGTCCTGCTGATCGGCCTGTTCGCCGGCACCGTGTTCCTTGCGCACCTCGACGGCGCTGCTCCCGGTGGGGGGCAGACCGTGCTCTCCCGATTGGCGCACCAGAGCGTTGGCAGCGGCATCCTGTACGTCTACGTCCAGGCGGCGACGGCGCTCGTTCTCCTGCTGGCCGCCAACACCGCGTTCAACGGATTCCCACGCTTGCTGTTCTTCATGGCCTGTGACTCCAACGTCCCGCGCACGTTCCTGCGGATGGGCGACCGGCTTGCGTTCAGTCACGGCATCATCGCCCTCGCCGCGGCCGCGGCCGCCGTGTTCGCCGGATTCGGCGGTAAGACCGACGCGCTGATCCCCTTGTACGCGGTCGGGGTGTTCCTCGCGTTCACGCTCTCGCAGAGCGGCATGGTGGTCCACTGGCGCCGACACCGTGAGCGACACTGGCGCAAGGCGGCGCTGACCAACGCGGTGGGCGCATTGCTCTCAGCCGTCGTGCTGGCGATTACCGCGGTCACCAAGTTCACTCACGGTGCCTGGCTGGTCCTGGTTCTAATTCCGCTGATCGTCTGGGTAAGCCGAAAGATCCACGCCCACTATCAACAAGCACACGAGGCACTGATCCCGCACGCATACGACCGCCACAGCGGACAACCCCTGGGGCCGCGGCTCCTGGCGCCGCAACCTCAGCCGGCGCGAGACGACCACGGGCCAGAAGACTCGAACGATCCGCGTGCCATAAGCAATCTCGTCGTTGTCGCCGTCGCCGCTATCGATGCGGCCAGTCTGCGCGCACTCGCTTACGCCGTCTCGCTCGCCCAACCCGTCCTTGCGGTGCATATCAGCGCCGACGAACAGGAGGCCGCCCGTTTCCACCGCTACTGGGAGGCGTGGGGTGCTCACCTGCCCCTCGAAGTCATCGTCTCGCCGTACCGGTCTACCGTCGCGCCCTTGGCCAACTACGTAGAGGCGCTGCACCACCAGCGACCCGAGGTCACCCTGACCGTGGTCGTGCCCGAGATCGTCGTCAAACATCGCTGGCAACGCCCGCTGCACCGGCACATCGGCCTGCACCTACGCCGCACGCTGCGCCCTCACGCCGGAATCGCGATCACCAGCATCCCGTTTCACCTGCCGTAACTGCCTGACCACGTCCCCGGGGTCGCCCGTGTCGAGACGCCTGGCCATCCGCTGTGAGCAGGAGTACCCTCGTGGGACCCATCGGGAGTGCGACGGTCGGAACGGCCGAGCGCGCGACCAGGAAGGGGGGTTGAGGTCTCCATGGAGGGTCTTGCCGGTCAGGACTGCCCGCAGGCGGGGCCACAGAGCCAGCCCTCAGGTGCGGACGGGCGCGTGATGATTGCGAGCGGCGCTCAGTGGGTGGCGCCGCGGCTGCGCGGCGTCTCGCACGCAGTCGCATCCGTCGTGGCCATCGCGGCGGCGACCGTGGTCGTTGCGCTCGCGCCCACGGCTCGCGCGGCTGTGGCGCTTGCTGTTTACGGCGCAGGGCTGATCGCGCTCTTCTGCACCAGCGCGCTCTATCACCGCTGGCCGGGACCCGCGCGCTTCAAGCCCTTGCTGCAACGGATTGACCACAGCGCGATCTACCTGTTCATCGCGGCGAGCTACACACCGATCGCAGTCGTACTGCTACACAGCGCGCTCGTGTGGATGATCCTGGTAGTCGCGTGGGCGGGCGCTGCGGCCGGCGTGGCGCTCACGCTGGGCTGGATCGGAGCACCGCGCGTGCTCGTGGTGGGCAGCTACCTCGCGCTCGGGTGGATCGGCGTGATGGCACTTCCGCAGCTTGTGCTCGTGCTTGGATTCGTCCCTCTTGCCCTGCTCGGCACCGGCGGCGTGCTCTATTCCGTCGGGGCGATCGTGTTCGCGACGCAGCGACCGGATCCTTGGCCGCGGACATTCGGGTTCCACGAGGTCTTCCACGCGCTGGTGATCGCGGCGGCCGCCGCGCAGTACGTCGCAATCGTCGGCTGGGTGCTGCCGGCGTCGTGACAGTCCACCGGCGTTGCCGACGCAGCTCCGTCGTGCGTCAGTCGCGCTCGAGCAGCAACGCGATGCCCTGGCCGCCGCCGATGCAGAGGGTAACGAGCCCGAGCTTGTGGTTTTCGCGTTCCATCTCGGCCAGGATCTTGGTGGTGAGGATCGCGCCCGTGGCCGCGATCGGGTGGCCGAGGGCGATCGCGCCGCCGTTTGGGTTGACCTTCGCGGGGTCGAGGTCGAGATCCTTGAGGACCGCCAGCGATTGGGCGGCGAACGCCTCGTTGAGTTCGATCACGTCAACCTCATCGAGCGTCCGCCCGGCCCGCTCGAGTGCCTTGCGCACGGCGGGGACGGGGCCTATGCCCATCGTCTTGGGCTCCACGCCGCACACCGCGTAAGAAAGGATACGGGCCCGCACTGGCGTACCCAGCTCCTGCGCCCGGCCTGCCGACATGACAACGACCGCGGCGGCCGCGTCGTTGACGCCGGAGGCATTGCCGGCGGTAACCGTGCCGTCCTTCTTGAAGGCCGGTTTGAGCTTCGCAAACGTCTCCAGCGTGGCATCACGGCGCAGGTGCTCATCAACCCTGAACTCGACACTCCCCTTGCCTGCCCTGACCTCGATCGGTACGACCTCCTCGTCGAACAACCCCGCCTCAATCGCCACCTGGGCGCGGCGATGGGACTCGAGCGCGAACTTGTCCTGTGCCTCGCGCGAGACACCGTGGGACTCGGCCAGGTTCTCGGCCGTCACCCCCATGTGGATCTCATTGAAGGGGTCGGTCAGGCAGCCGACAACCGCGTCGACGAGCGACGCGTCGCCCATTCGCGCCCCCCAGCGCGCGTTCTCCATCCAGTAGGCGCCCCTGCTCATCGACTCGGCACCGCCTGCCAGAGCCACGTCGGCATCGCCGGCCTGGATCGCCTGGGCGGCAGAGACGATTGCCTGCACGCCGCTGCCGCATAGGCGGTTGACGGTGAAGGCCGGCGCCTCCTTGGGGATGCCGGCGCCGATCCCGACAACCCGGGCCAGATACATGTCCTCGGGGGATGTGTGGATGACGTTGCCAAACACCACCTGCTCGATTTGCTCGGGCTCAAGGCCCGCGCGCTTGATGGCTACGCGGGCGACGGTCGCCCCGAGCTCGGTTGGCGGGGCATCACGCAGGCTGCGTCCGAAGGACCCGATCGCGGTTCGGGCGGCCGAAGTGATCACAACGCTAGTCATCTGATTCCTTTTCGTTCGGGGCGGTCACTCGATAGCCCAAGGACATTCGGGATAGAGCGAACGGGACCTAGCTGTAGGGGTATAACCAACGCGAGCGCTCACAGTCTCCAGTGAAAGCCAACGTGGGACGCGGCTTGGGAGGTGAGAGAGTCCGGCGCCACGGAGTCTGGTGGCTCATCGCCGGCTAGGGCCTCCATCGTGGCGCACACCGAGGCAGCGAGCGCGTCGAGCGCGTAGCCACCTTCGAGGACGACCCCCACCGGCGCGCCGGTCTGCTCTCCCAGCCCCCGGATGTATCGCGCCATCTCAGCGAACGAGGACGCCTCGAGCTCGCAATCCCCGAGCTCGTCATCGCGGTGGGCGTCGTATCCCGCCGAGATGAGCACCAGCTCGGGCTGGAACTCCTCAGCGGCGGGGATCACGATGTGCTCGAGCAGCGAGAACCACGCGTCCTGAAACGATCCTTTTTGGACCGGCAGGTTGATCGAGTAACCCTCGCCCGCACGCGCTCCCGCATCGGTTATGCGACCCGTGCCCGGGAAGGCGCCGGACTGGTGGATGCTCGCGTACAGCACCGCGGCCGTGGCGCGGAAGATGTCGTTGGTTCCGTCGCCGTGGGGAATCCGCGAATCCTCGCCGGAAAAAACGAGGTCCCGGGGAAACGAGATGAGGCCAGCCTTCTACTACAAACACCGACCACCCACCCCACTCAATGTGGGCTGGAGATCTCAGCTAGAACTGTCGTCAACTACTAGACAATTCCAAGTCAAACTCTACCACTTCGCGTGCGTCGCCGTGCGAGGATTAGTCTGGTGGCGAACTCGATCAATCGTCGTTCGCCCGGCCCCGACTCCGACCTCTCCGCGCAGGGTCAAGAGACGCCGTCCGACCTGCACGGCTCACCTCCTCGGCGCTGACCTATTCACGTCGACTGGTGGGGGATTCGACGACTAGCACATCGAGCGTGCGGGGACCGTGGACGCCCTCAACGCGGACGAGCTCGATGTCCACAGTGGCCGACGGGCCCGAGATGAAGGTGATCGGCCGACCCTCCGCGGCGACAGCGGCGAGCGCGGCGACGGCGTCGGGCACGGACGCGACGATGTCCTCCGATCTGACTACGCACAGGTGATAGTCGGGCACTAATGTGAGTGCCCGGCGCCCCGAGGGGCCCACTCCGTCGAGGACGATCGTGCCCGTTTCGGCGATCGCAAGCGCGCATCCCGACAGCACACCGTCCAGCTCGTCGAGCTGACGAGGCGAGAGCGGAGGGTCGTCCCGCACCAGCTCGACGCCGTCGATAGTCCACGCAGGGGCCCCAGCCGGCACCGCGATCCGGCCCGCCCGGCGCTCCTCGCAGGCGGCCAGCAGGGCGCCAGGCAGCTCGTCGCCGCGCACGCGTCTCACAGTCGCCCGATAGTCCGCGACACGCTCGCAGAACAAATCGACCGTAACCGGGTCCTGACGGACTCCGTCCGCGCGGGCTGCACGGTAGGCGCGTGGGACTTCCGGGACGACGGTCGCCGGGCCGAGCGCGTCGCGCACGCTTGCCAGCATGGCCTCACGTGAGCCGCTCACGGCGCGGCCTCGTTGCCGGCGGCTGGACGGGGCGGCCGCGAGCGCCACCATTCCCGGAACGTCTGCTCGGGCACCTCCGGCAAGCCGCGCATCGCGGACCAGCCGGGGAGCGCAGCCATCACGATCGGCCCGCGGCCCAGTCGCGCAAGTCTCTGCGACTGCTCGTAGCGCCTCTGGGAGCCGAACACGCGAGCGATCGCCTCCATCGCCAACGCTTCGGGCGACAACCGGCTCTTGTGCTCGCGTACAACACGCCCGCGCAGGTGAAGGAGCACGGCTGGAATGTCGATGTTGACCGGGCAGACCTCCTTGCAGGCACCGCACAGCGACGACGCGTAAGGCAGTGTCGAGGCATTCTCCAAGCCGCGGAGCTGCGGGGTCAGGATCGCGCCGATCGGGCCGGGATAGACCGACTCGTAGGCGTGGCCGCCAGTGCGCGAATAGACCGGACACGAGTTCAGGCACGCCGAGCAGCGGATGCAATGCAGCGCCTGGCGGCCGACCTCGTCGCTCAACACGTCAGTGCGGCCATTGTCAAGGAGCACGAGATGAAATTCCTGCGGCCCGTCGCCGGCGTGCACACCGGTCCACAGGGACGTGTACGGGTTCATCCGCTCGCCGGTCGAGGACCGCGGCAGCAGCTGCAAGAAAACCTCGAGGTCGCGCCACTCCGGCAACACCTTCTCGATTCCCATCACCGTGATCAGAACCTGCGGGAGCGTGAGGCACATGCGTCCGTTGCCCTCGGACTCAACGACACCGATCGTGCCGGTCTCGGCCACCGCGAAGTTCGCTCCCGAAGTCGCCACCGGCACGGACAGGAACTTCTCCCGCAGGTGGCTGCGCGCGGCCTCGGCGATCGCCGTGATATCCCAGCCGAGATCCTGACCGCGCGCGATCGTGTGCTCGAATAGCAGCTTGATCTCCGCCCGGTTGCGGTGGATGGCGGGCACCAGAATGTGCGAGGAGGTGTCGTGGCCGAGCTGGTTGATCAGCTCCGCCAGATCGGTCTCGATCGCCTCCACACCGTCCGCGGCGAGCGCGTCGTTGAGACGGATTTCGTCGGTGGCCAGCGACTTGATCTTGATCACCTGACGCGCTCCATGCCCTCGGGCGATCCCACTCACGGTCGCGTTGCACTCGGCGGCGTCGCGCGCCCAATGCACGTGGCCCCCCGCGCGCGTGACCGATTCCTCCAGCCGCTCCAGCTGCTCGGGCAACGTCGCCATCACTCGGGCCTTGATCGCCGCGCCGGCGTCCCGCAACGCCTGCCAATCGGGCACTTCCGCGACACGCGCGGCCCGTCGCTCGCGGATCGTGCTCGTCGCCTTCCCCACATTCCGGCGCATCTGCGTGTCCGCGAGCGCCACGGCCGCGGCGGCCGGGAATCCGCTCCTGCTCACGTCGCCGCCAGAACCTCAGCCAGGTGCATGACCCTCACACCGGCGTGCTGACGGCGTAACGCTCCCCCGATATGCAGCAGGCACGAGTTATCCGCCGCCGTGCAGACCTCCGCACCGGTGTTCAGCACGTCGCACAGCTTGTCGGACAGCATCGCCATCGAGGTAGCGGCGTTCTTGACCGAGAACGTCCCACCGAAGCCGCAGCACTCGCCGGGGTTGCCCATCTCGACGAGATCGATCCCCCGCACGCGCTCGAGCAGTCGTTGCGGCCGGTCTCCGATTCCCATCAGCCTCACCGAGTGACAGGTCGGGTGCAGCGTGACCCGGTGCGGGAACGTGGCGCCGACGTCCTCCAGCCCCAGCCGATCGACCAGGAACTCCGACAGCTCCGATAGCCGCCCGTCCAGCCCGGCGCCGCTCTCGCGCAGGTGGGCCACGCACGACGCCGACGGGGAGACGACCACCTCGGCGTCCGCGAACACCCGCTCGAACCGTCGCGCCAGCGTGAGCCCCTGCTCCTGGTAACCCGTGTTGGTGTGCATCTGGCCGCAGCAGGTCTGGGCCTCGGGAAAGTCGACCTCACACCCCAACCGCTCGAGCAGTGTCACCATCGCGCGTCCCGTCTGCGGAAACAGCGTGTCGTTGAAGCAGGTGATGAAGAGCGAGACCCGCAGGATGCCTCACCACGCGCTGTAGGCGCGCACGTTGGCCGCCCGCAGTCCGGTGACGTAGCCGGTGCGCTCGTATGCCGCCGCGTCGGCGTCCTGCGGCACCAACAGCATGCCGCGCAGCTCGTCGACCGACTGGAATCCCTTCCGCGCCATCCATCGGGACAGCCCGTCGAGCAACACGGTCGCGTACTCGGGTCCGTGGCGCAGCAGCGCCGAGGCGCTCATCACCACATCCGCACCCGCGAGCAGATACTTGGCGATGTCCGCAGATGCTTCAACGCCGGTCGTGGCCGCGAGAGAGGCGTGCACCCGCCCGCGCAGGAGGGAGATCCAGGTCCGCGGGAGGCCGGCGTCGGCCGGGTTCGAGAGTCCGACCGAGGGCACGACAGCGAGAGCTTCGGGTCGATGTCAGGCTGCAGGAAGCGGTTGAACAGCACCAGCGCGTCGGCGCCTGCCTCGTCCAGTCGCAACGCGATCTCGCCGGTCGAGCTGAAATACGGGCCGAGCTTCACCGCTACCGGCACGGTCACCGCGTCCTTGACCCGGCCCAGGACATCGATATAGCGCTGCTCGACGTCGCGGCCGGGGAGCCGCGGGTCGCCCGGAAGGTAGTAGATGTTGAGCTCGATCGCGGCGGCGCCGGCATCCTGCATCGCGCGCGCGAAGTCAGTCCAGCCTCCCAGCGCGACGCCGTTGAGGCTTGCGATCACGGGGACGTCAACCGCGGCAGCGGCGCGCTCCACCAGGCTCAGATGGCGGCGTGGGCCGTAGTCCTCCTCGGCCACCTCCGGGAAATAGGACAGCGACTCGGCGTACCTCTCGCTGCCCGCGTCGGCCAACCGGGCGTCCAGCTCGGCCTCCTCCCGGAGCTGTTCCTCGAACAGCGAGTGCAGCACCACCGCGCCGACTCCAGCGTCCGCGAGCCGCCGGACGCCATCGACGGTGTGGGACAGCGGCGATGCCGAAGCCACCAGAGGGTTGCGCAACGCGAGGCCCATGTATTCAGTGGCGAGTTCCATTGTCATCCTTTCGCGCGTCGGCCGGGAAGTCCCGCGCGCTGCGGGTCGCCATCTCCTCATAGAGCTGCCAGCGCTGCTGGACCGTCTGCTGCGCGAGGTCGTTCAACCGTTCGGCCTCGGCCGGGTCGGAGTTGCTCAGCGCCCGGAAGCGCAGCTCCCCCTTCCGGTACTCGCTCAGCTGGATCCGCGGCCGGGGGGAGTCCAGCAGGAACGGGTTGCCGTTCGCCGCCCGGACCATCGGGTCAAAGCGGAGCAGCGGCCAGTGGCCGCTGGCGATCGCTTTGTACTGCTGCTCGAGCCCCTCGCGCATCACGATCCCCTGCCCGATGCAGTGGCTGTAGGCGATCAACAACGAAGGCCCGTCGTAGGCCTCGGCCTCGCGAAAAGCACTCAATGTCTGCTGGGGGTCGGCGCCCATCGCGACCCGGGCCACGTACACATTGGCGTAGGCGATCGCCTGCAGCGCGAGGTCCTTGGTCGGCATCGTCTTACCCGCCGAGGCGAACTTCGCCACGGCGCCGAGCGGCGGCGCCTTCGACATCTGCCCACCGTATTGGAGTACATCTCGGTATCGAGCACGAGCACGTTGACGTTGCGTCCGCTGGCCAGCACGTGATCCAGGCCGCCGGATCCGATGTCATACGCCCAGCCGTCGCCACCGACAATCCACACGCTGCGCCGAAGCAGGTAGTCGACAACGCTGCGCAGGTCGGCGACCACCGCGTCGTCCAGCTCTCCGAGCCGCCGATGGAGCTCGGCCAGCCGCGCCCGCTGGTCGCGCAGCTCGGACTCCCGCAGCTGCGGGGCGCCCAGGATATTGTCCACCAGCTCCCCACCGATGACCTCACGTAGCTCGGCGAGCCGCCGGCGAGCCAGGGCGGTGTGGCGATCGGCGGCCAGCCGCAGGCCGAGTCCGAACTCGGCGTTGTCTTCGAACAGCGAGTTCGACCAGGCCGGGCCATGCCCATCCGCGTCGACCGTCCACGGCGTCGTCGGTAGGTTCCCGCCGTAGATCGAGGAGCACCCGGTGGCATTGGCAATCGTCAGCCGATCTCCGAACAGCTGCGAGACGAGCTTCAGGTACGGGGTCTCACCGCAACCGGCGCACGCGCCGGAGAACTCGAACAGCGGCTCGAGAAACTGGGTGCCGCGGACGGTGCCGAAGTCGACCCGCGAGCGATCGTTGGCCGGCAGCTGCTCGAAGAACGCGATCCTCTCGCGCTCTGCTGGGAGCAGCGGCTCGATCGCCTCCAGGTTGATCGCCTTGCGCGCCGGCTCTCCCGCGGCTGAGACCGGACACGCCTCCACGCACAGTCCGCATCCGGTGCAGTCCTCGACATATACCTGCAGCGTGTAACGCGCGTCCGGGACGCCAGGAGCGTTGAGCGGCGCCGAGCGGAAGCCGTCCGGGGCGCCCTCAAGGCGGGCCTGCTCGTACTGGCGGGAGCGGATCACGCTATGAGGACAGACAAAGCTGCAGTTGCCGCATTGGATGCACAGCTCGGAGTCCCAGGCGGCCACGACTTCGGAGATGTTGCGCTTCTCGTATTGCGTCGTGCCACTCGGGTAGGTCCCGTCCACCGGCAACGCGCTGACCGGAAGCTGATCGCCACGGCCGGCCATCATTGCGGCTGTCACGGTGCGCACGAACTCGGGCGCGTGCGCGGGAACCTCCGGCGCCGGTTCACGCTCGGCCGTAACCCGCGGGGGCAGCTCCACGCGGTGAAGATCCTGCAGCGAGCGGTCGAGGGCCGTCTGGTTGCGCTCCACGACCTCGGCTCCGCGCTTGCCGTAGGTCTTCGCGATCGACGCCTTGATCCGCTCGATCGCCTGTTCGCGCTCGAGTACGCCGGAGATCGCGAAGAAACATGTCTGAAGCACGGTGTTGGTTCGGCCGGCCAGGCCCGCCTCCCGCGCGATCTTGCCCGCGTCGATCACGTACAGCTTGATCTCCTTGGCCAGGATCTGCTCCTGAACCGGGCGCGCGAGGGCGTCCCAGACTTCATCCGGCGGCTGCCGGCAATTGAGCAGCAGCGTCGCCCCTGGCGCGGCTCGATCAAGCACTTCGGCCCGCTCGAGCAAGCCGAACTGGTGGCAGCCGACAAAGCTGGCCTGGGAGATCAGGTACGGGGCGTGAATCGGCTCGGGTCCGAAGCGCAGGTGCGAAACCGTCTGCGAGCCCGACTTCTTGGAGTCGTAGACGAAGTAGCCCTGCGCATTGAGCCCCTCCTCGGAGCCCAGGATCTTGATCGTGTTCTTGTTGGCGCCGACCGTTCCGTCGGAGCCGAGGCCGAAGAACACCGCGCGCACGGTGTCCGCCGGCTCGATGTCGAGCGACGCGTCGTAGGAGAGACTCGTGCCGGAGACATCGTCGGTGATCCCGATCGTGAACCGGCGCTTGGGTCGCTCACGCTCGAGCTCCTCGAACACGCCCGCCACCATTGCCGGCGTGAATTCCTTCGAGGAAAGGCCGTAGCGGCCACCGATCACGCTCGGCATCACCGTGCGCTCCCCGTCCGCGTGTGACTCGCTCAGCGCCGCGAGCACGTCGAGGAACAGCGGCTCGCCGAGTGAGCCGGGCTCCTTGGTCCGGTCCAGTACGGCCACCCGCCGCACGCTCGCCGGCAGCGCCTGCACGAGCTCCCGGGCTGGGAATGGGCGGTATAGCCTGAGTTGCAGGACGCCGACTCGCTCACCCAGGATCACGCTGTCAGCAGCCAGCGTTTCGAATCGTCCGGTCGGCTGCGGGAACCCGGAATCGTCGAGCTCCATCACCTCGACGTTCAGCTCTGGGCCCTCGAAGGTCTTGATCGTCCGTAGCCAGTTGATCCGCACGCCCTCCCGCTCGGCGTCTCGCGCCTCCTCCTCATGTGCCGGCATCTGCTCACGCGTGCGGCGGTAGACGATCAGCGTCTCCTCCGCACCCAATCGGCGCGCCGTCCGCGCGGCGTCCATCGCCGTGTTGCCGCCGCCGTAGATCGCGACGCGGCGCCCGATCTCTGGCCGCTCGCCCGACGCGACCCCGCGCAGGAAGGACACCGCATCAACGATCGGCCGGGCATCCATGGCGGGAATCTCCACCCGCTTTGACAAATGCGCGCCGACCGCGACAAACACCGCGTCGAAGGCGCCTTCGCGGCGCTCAGCGTCAAGGTCCACGACCACGTGGTCGGTGGTGAAACCTACACCGAGCGCCGCGATCCGCTCGAGCTCTCCGCTGAGCACGTCGCGGGGCATCCGGTAAGCCGGAAGGCCATAGCGCATCATCCCGCCCGGCTCGGAGCCCGCATCGCGAATCTCGACCGCGCGGCCGAGCCTCGCCAGGTGGTAGGCAGCCGAAAGCCCACTGGGGCCCGCACCGATCACGAGCACTCGCTGGCCAGTGCTCACCGATGGCGGATCGAACTGCCACCCGCGCTCGAGCGCGAGGTCGCCCAGGAATCGCTCGACCGCGTGGATCGAAACCGCGCTATCCAGGCTGGCGCGGTTACAGACACTCTCGCACGGGTGGTAACAGACCCGCCCGTGGATCGCCGCGAACGGGTTGTCGGCCGTAAGCGCGCGCCACGCCAGCTCGTGCTCGCCCGCCTGAGCGTGGGCAAGCCAGGCCTGGATGTCCTCCCCCGCCGGGCAGCCCGCATTGCAGGGCGGAAGCAGATCGACGTACACCGGACGGTTCTCCCGCACCGGCCCGGAGCGTGAGTGCCCGTGCAGCAAATCTGGCAGGGGCGTGAGGTCGCGCGGCAGGCTGCTCATCGGCAGGTCGCCCGGCGGACTCGTGCGCAAGCTGCTCTGGGCATGACGACCTCGCGAGTTGGATGGCGTCGCTTACCGGAACGGCCCCCACCGACCGCCGATTCGGCCGCCGTGAGCGCGCTCTGCTGTCTGCGCCGATGCCTTGGCGGCCGGTCAGAAGCGCGTCGCCAGACCTCGTTCTTTGAGACTACGCCGATCAGCCACCACTCGCAAGCCCAAGGTCGCGGCCCCGAGCTCGCGAGCGGAAGCGGCGTCGACTTCAAACTCACTCGCCCGGTTCGTACTTGAACGAAACGTTCAGACGTACACGGTAGCTCGTCACTTTGCCGTCCTCGATCGTGACGTCGAAGCGGTGAGCCTCCCCAATACGCAGGTTCCGCAAAGTCTTCGAGGCGGTCTCGATCGCGTTGCGGGCGGCTTTCTCCCACGATTCGCTACTGACACCAACCAACTCAGTTACTCGATAGACGCTGTCAGGCAACTTCATCCTCCTTGTGTTGATTGCCCCGTCACCGGGGTCGATTGCAGGTTCGGGGACGGCTAGGGGAGCATCCAAGACAGCACGCTCGTGGATTGCAGCCAAACGAGCAGCGCCATGATCAGCACGAGCAGGATGCTCCAGCCGCTGACCTTGCGGAAGATGTCGCCCTCGCGGCCGGCCAGCCCGACCGCGGCCGCTCCGATCGCCAGGTTCTGGGGCGAGACCATTTTGGCCAGCACCCCCCCCGAGCTGTTGGCGGCGGCCAGCAACGTCGGCGACAGATGCGCGTGCTTGGCCGCCGTCACCTGCAGGGCCCCGAAGAGCGAGTTTGTCGAGGTGTCCGAGCCGGTGACGGCCGTGCCGAACCAGCCGATGATCGGCGACAGGAACGCGAAGAACCCGCCGGCCCCCGCGGCCCACAAGCCCAGCGTGATCGTCTGCCCGGAGAGGTTCATCACGTACGCGAGCGCGAGCACTGAGCAGACGGTGAGGATCGCCCAGCGCAGCTGCTTGAGCGTGGCGGCGTAGATGGCCAGTGCCCGCCGGGGAGCGACGCGCAGGGCGGCGACCGTCAGCAGCCCACACACGAACAGCTGGCTGCCCGCGGCGCTCAGCCAGTTGAGCTTGTAGATCTCGCTCGTCGGCGGCTTGCCCTTGGCGTTGAGCACGTGCAGGCCCGGCCATGAGACGAGGTTGGTCGCCTTGTCCAGCTGAAGGGCGACTGCGTGAAGACTGGCCACGCCGAGCACCAAGATGATGATCATGTAAGGCACGAAAGCGCGGAGCATCGCCCCGGTGCTCAGCGGCCGTCCTTCGTCGGCGGCCACACGCCGCTCAAATCCGGCATCGGCCTGGGCGGCGCCGGCGATGGCCGGGCGCCCAGCCCCCGCCACGCGCACCGTGCTGTCCTCGTGGGCACGGGGTGACCATACCCGCACAAGGGCGAAGAGCGCCGCGGCAGACGCGAGCGAGGCAAGGATATCCGTGAGCTCGGTGGAGATGAAGTTGGAGCTCGCGAACTGCACGAGGGCAAACACGCCGCCTGCCACAAGGGCGACGGGCCAGCATTCGCGCAGCCCGCGGCGGCCGTCAACCATCGCAATCAGGATGAGTGGCACCAGCAGCGCCAGGAAGGGAACCTGACGTCCGACCACCTGGCTGAGGGCGTGCTTCGGCAGTCCCGTGACCTGGGCCAGCGTGATGATTGGGATCGCGATCGCCCCGAAGGCGACGGGGGCGGTGTCGGCCACCAGTGCCACGGCCACGGCCTTGATCGGCCGCAACCCGACCCCCACCAACATCACCCCGCAGATCGCGACCGGCGTGCCGAAGCCGGCGAGGGCCTCGAGCAGGGCGCCGAAGCAGAACGCGATGGCCACCACCAGCACCCGTTGGTCGTTGGACACCGAGCTGAACGCCCGGCGCAGGACGGCGAAATCCCCGGTCTCCTCCGTCATGTTGAAGATCCACAGCGCGTTGATCACGATCCACATGATCGGGAAGAGCCCAAACGCCGCCCCCTCAGCGCCAGCGTCGAGGGTCTGCCCGAACGGCATCCCGTAGACGGCGATCGCGACCACCACCGCCACACCCAGGGAGATCAGCGAGGCCCACTGGGCCTTCATGCGCACACCGCCCAGCAGCACGAACAACGACACCAACGGCAGCACGGCGAAAATCGAGGTAAATCCCAGTGAATGGGAAACCGGATCGAGGACTTGCTTGTACATTGCCTTCCTCTCCGCCCCGCCCTCGCGGGACGACTGTGCGGGAGCGATGCTAACGGTCAGCGCGATTGCGCGGGTGACATCGGTGGCTTCGCGAGGCCGCCGTGCACCTCCTTCGCGATCATCGCCGGAGTGATCTGGACGCGGCCGTTTGGCGGCGAGTGCGGACCAACGTCACTCTCGCCGGCCAGCAACTCGGCGAGGTGGACCACGCGCGTTCTCAGCTTGCGGCGCTTGATGCCCTGCTCGAGCTGCCGGTAGCAGCCGGCGTTGACCACGGCAATCACGTCCAGGTCCGCGGCGGCGATCTCGTCGAGATGCGGGTCGAGTACGCGCGCGCTGTCCTTGGGGCGCACGACCGAGTAGGAACCCGCCGCGCCGCAGCAGGCGGCAGCACTTGGCAGCTCGACGTATTCGCCGACGCTCGCGAGCAGCTCGCGCGGCTCGCGCCAGACACCCATCCCGTTGCGGAGGTGACATGAGTCCTGGAGCCCGATCCGCAGACGGTGACCGACCGGCTTCCCGGCTGCCGCACCAGTGAGGGCAGGCGCCTCTGCGCGGTCACGGCGCGGATCCTCGGGCGTGGCGGCTCGCGAGCGCTCGACCATCCATTGCGAGAACTCCTTGACGCGGCCGGAGCCGAGCACGGCCGCCAGGTGGGCGGCGCACCCGCCGGACGTCGACACGATCGTCCCGGGGAGCGCCTCGCCCAGCTCCTGGGCCAGCTCCTTGCCGCGTCCGAGCTCGCCGTTATGGGCGTGAAGCGCGCCGCAACATCCTTGGGCAGCCGGCGCCGTGAGCTCGGTGGCCAGCTTCCGCGCGTCGCGACTGACACGCGGATACAGCACCCGCTCGAAGCACCCGAGCATGAGGTTCACCGGCCCGGCGCGTCACGGCCACGTCCAGCGTGCCGGCGCACGACCCCCATCGCGCGCACGTCTCGCACGGGACCGCGAGCTCGGAGGAGTGGATGGAGGACTCGACCTAGAAATCTCGACCGGTCGAGGCGGCGACGCGGGCGATCCTCGTCAACGGACGCCCCGACGAGCTCAGGCGGCGTGTCGAGGGCGGCTGAGCCGTGGTCTCCCCGCGCTGCGGATGTTCACAGGCGCCATTGCGCGAAGGCCCTGGCGCGGCGGATCCTCGCCGCGAGCCTGGCTCAGACGCCTTCGACAACCGGTTCGCCGGCGCGCGTCCGAGTCAGGAAGTCGGCCTCGTCAAAGCGCGCGAGTCGACGCTTGAACGCGTCGGAGAACGATGGCCACAGCGTGTGATTACGACCGTCGGGGCCGACGTACCAGCTCTTACATCCGCCCTCGTTCCAGACCGTGTGCTGTAGGCGCGCCTGGATGACCTTGTCGTAGCGCTCCTCCACGTCCTCGCGAACCTCGACGCTCGCCAGACCGCGCGCGTCCATCGTCTTCAACGCGTCGACGACGAAGCCGGCGTGCGCCTCGATCACGTTGATCATCGAGTTGTTGCCGAGCGCTGTGTTCGGCCCCATCACCATGAAGTGGTTCGGGAAATTGGCGACCGCCGTGCCGAGGTAGGCGCGGATCCCACCGTCGCTCCATCTCTCCCTGAGTGTCCGCCCGTCGCGGCCGACCACGCCTGACGCGTGCGGCGGATCAAAGACATGGAAACCGGTCCCGAGAAGAATCGTGTCGAGCTCAACGTGTCGTCCGGTGTTCGTGATCACGCCGTCGGCGACAACCTCGCGGATACCGTCGCTGATGAGCTCTACGTTCGGCTCGGCGTAGGACCGGAGGTAGTCGTTGCTGAACATGATGCGCTTGCAGCCGATCCGGAAGTTCGGGGTCAGCCGCGCGCGGACCTCGGGATCCGCCACCTGCCTCTCGAGATGCCGGCGGGCGATGCGCTCAAGCACCTTGAGCAGGCGCTGGTCGTGGACGAGTCCGAGCACCAGCCCTTCGGCCGAGTAGTACAGCAGCGTCCGGACCGCGCGCTGCAGTACCGGAAAGCGGGCGAACAGCCGTTTCTGCGTATCGGAATGCGGATGATCCAGCCGCGGCATCACCCAGCCGGGGGTGCGCTGGAAGACGGTCAAGCTTGCCGCCTGCTTTTGGACCTCGGGAATGAACTGCGCCGACGACGCGCCGGTGCCGATCACGCCGACGCGCTCACCGCGCAGGTCATGGTCGTGATCCCAGCGAGCAGAGTGAAAGCACGCTCCTTGGAAGTCGGCAAGGCCGGGAATGTTGGGGTAGTTCGGCTCGACCAGCCCGCCAGCCGCAGCGACGAGCACCTGGGCGCTTAGCGACCCGCGGCTCGTGTCGACATGCCACAGCTGCGCGTCCTCGTCCCACCGTGCGCCTTGAACCTCAGTCAGGAACCGCAGATGGGCCTCGATGCCGCGCTCGCGCGCGGTGCGGCGCAGGTACTCAAGGATCTCCGGCTGCGGGGCGAACATCCTGCTCCAGTTCGGGTTCAGCTGAAACGAGTAGGAGTACAGGTGAGCCGGCACGTCGCACGCGCACCCAGGGTACGTATTCGCCCACCACGTGCCACCAAGCGCCTCGTCGCGCTCGAGCACCAAGAAATCGTCGAAGCCGGCCTCGTGCAGCTTGATCGCCACGCCGAGACCGCCGAACCCCGCGCCGATGATCGCCAGGCGCACATCGCACAACCCGACATCAGAGCCGTTCGTCTCCGCCGTACCCGTGCTGCCAATCATGTCCCAGACGATAGTCCTTCCGCAACTGTCCGCACACGCTTACTCATGAGCCCCGCTGGCGTGCACCGCGGCGACGTCGAGGGTCGAGATGACGCCGATCGGGTGACCGCTGGCGGCGTCGAGGACGATCAGGTGCGCGACGCCGTGCTCGACCATCAGCTGCGCCGCCCGGACGGCGACTCCCGCCGCTCGTGATCGCCACTGCGTGCACGCGGTGCTTAGCCATCGCTGCGGCCACTTCCCTAAGCGGGGCATCCTCCGAGCAGCTCAATATGCCTTGGTGCATGCAGTCGCGCACACGTATGTGGTCGAGCGCAGGGCTCACGAGGCGTTCCTCCTGACAGGTTGAGGATTGCCGTAATTTCCTGCCCGGCTGCCGGTACACATCCGGGCGCTGCCGCTTCCTCGAGACGAGAAACTACCATCCACCTCAGCTTCGGGCGAACACCGTGACGCGGGTGAGGGTGATCCCCGGGCTGCGCTCGCCCACGGTCAGGACGCACGCCAGCCCCGGGTTCCACAACGCTGGAAGGCCGACACGCTCGTCACGACCAGGCGCAATTGGACACTGATCGCTGGATCGACGAGGGCGGCAGCCTTGCCACTGAGTCGAGCGCCCCATCCCCAAGCGCCGCGAGCAGACCAGAAATGGCGTCTGCGATCGAGCAGGACGACAGCGGCCGGTCCCGAGGCGTCGTGTCGGGGAGGCCAGTGCCGAGTGAGCTAAGCCGCCAAGAGATGAGCCGAGAAGCCGTGCGCCCGGACTCGTATGTCAGCCAGTTTGCTGGGGGCCGACGGCGCGCAAGGGCGTGTCACTGACGTTGTGGGCAACCGCCACCACGACACCAACCCGCACTCAAACCCTCAGGAGGTGCGGTGCCACGGCGCGGTCGAAGGTCACCTCGATGGCTACCATGACACCCCGGGACGTCGTCGATCTAGGCGACGGCCGGCAACTCGTCCTCGCCACCGGCCGTCAGCGGCTCGGGTGTGAGCGCGGCCGTCGGCGAACCACCATGCATCGACTTAGAGCCCGATGCGGTCCCGCCCGCGCTCGCACGGATGGGGCCGCATGCGGCTTCGATGAACCGTGCGAGCTCGCTAGGACGCTCGCGCTGAGGATGGTGGCCCATCTTCTTCCAGACACTGACCTGCGCTTGCGGGAATGCGGTCATGACACCGTCCCGGTGAGCGAGCGGCACGAGCCGGTCGCGGTCGCCCCACAGCGCAAGTACCGGCCCGTGGTAGTCAAGCTGGCGGCGGTAAAACGCGCCGCGCGAGAGCCCTGACGCCGTGACGGCCTCGTTCGCGCACTCCGCTCCCGGCGCCCAGCGGCTAGCGTTCTTACGCAGCCTCGCGACGAGCTCGGAGTCCGGCAGATGGCCGTTGCCAACAATGGCCATGTACACGCCTAACGCGGTCACGGGGTTCCAAAGCGCCAGTGGCAGGCCGTGATGGACCAAGGTGCGGACCACAGGCAGTTGGATGGCTTCGGCAAGACGAATGCGCCCGAAACCGACGGGTGCCAGCAGGACGAGCGCGGCCACATCCTTGCGCAGCCGTTGTGCCAGCCCGGTGGCGACAGCACCACCAAGCGAATGCCCGACCAGCGTGAAGTCGTGAACGTCGAGCGCCGCCAAGGCGGCCTGCACGTCCTCCGTGTAGGCGGGAATGCGGTTGCGCGTTGGGCAGTCGGAGTCGCCGAAGCCGGGCAGGTCGAACGCGTAGCAGGGACGGTCTATCGCCGCTGCCACGTGCGTCCAGCCCACGGCGCAGTCCAGCAGGCCGTGCAGCAGCACCACCGGCGCGCCATCCCCGGGCCAGCACTCCAAGCTCAGACGACGGCCGTCAGGCAGGGCAACAGCCATGGCCGTCGCCACGCGGTCCATCCGCGGAGGCTTGTTCGGGACGTCGTTCGCCGACCGTTTCTGGCTTGTGCTGGGAAGGGCTCGGGAAGCCATGACTACATAACCCCGCGCTGGCGGGTTAAGGCCACCTGTCCTGGCTCTGGGTTGAGCATTTCGCTGCCGTTGCGCTCGCTAACGAAGTCACGTCGGCCGATGTCGTGTCGCCAGCGTGGCGAGCTCGTGCAGGGAGGTGACGATGCCGTTTGTGAGTACGTCGAGGTCGGGCACGGTGGCGCGATCGGCGCATAACCCGAACGTCATCCCGCCGGCGTAGGAGACGACGGCGATCCCGAGCGCGTGCTCGGCCGCGAGCGGCACCATCGGCACGACGTCGACCATCGTCGAGCCGAACGCATATAGGCGACGCGGCGAGGCGGGGACGTTGGTGATCGTGACGTTGAAAAGTCGCTTCGCAAACAGCATGCGCGCGAGGCCGGCGTGGAGCACCGGCGGCGCAAGCTCGGTCAATCCGGTCAGCGCGCTGGCCGCGAGCGCCTGCCCGCCGGCCTTGCGCTCCTCGGCCGCAGCGCTCACCAGCTCGTAGCGGCGCAGCGGGTCGGCCTCGGCCACCGGCAGATCGATGAACAGCGAGGAGACCTTGTTGCCGAGCTCGCCGTGGTCTCCCGCGCTGCGGATGTTCACAGGCACCATTGCGCGAAGACCCTGGGGCGGCGGATCCTCGCCGCGAGCGAGCAGCAGCTCGAGTAGCGCGCCCGCACAACTCAGGACCGCACTGCTATCCGGGGCGCTTATGAGAGAAGGTGCATCGTCTCGGCTCCTGACACGGTTTAGCTGCGTTGACCGTGAGGCCTTACGCAATCACACCGGCCGAATGGCTGGAGCCGGAAAACAAAGGCCGCCGAAGGGTTGAGGCGAAGCTTGTCTCGAATGATACTCCTCGTACGCTTCGGTCGTGGTCGTCGTCTATCGGCACACAGGTGCCTTTGTGCTCGGCGCGGACGACCTTGCCGACGTGCCGGGTAACTGTCGCGGTTTAGACTCATATCGTGGCTCTCCGCGACCGCGAGACGGAGCATCTGCGTGTCCTCATCGCCAGCGAGCGGAAGGACCGTCTCGCGATCGTCGCTCCGATCGTGGTCGCACTCGGCCACGAGGTGATCGCGCGAGAGATCGAGGTCGAGGACGTCGGGCCCGCGACCGCCCGCGAGCGTCCCGATGTCGCGCTGGTTGGTCTCGGCGAGAGCTCAGAGCATGCGCTCGGACTGATCGACAAGATCGTCCACGAAGCCGCCTGCCCGGTGATCGTCCTCCTCCATGCGCCTGATCCGTCCTTTGTAGAGGAGGCCTCGAAGCGTGGGGTGTTCGCCCACATCAGTGCCGCGGACGTCGAGGACTGGCAGAGCTCGATCGACATCGTCCTGCGCCGGTTCGCCGAATACCACGACCTCGAAGGCGCATTCGGGCGCCGGGCGCTGACCGAGCGAGCCAAGGGCATCCTGATGGAGCGCCCCGCGATCGACGAGGACAGCGCGTTCGAGATGCTGCGCGAACACTCGCGCACCGCCAACCGCAAGCTGACCGACCTCGCCGCTGCGGTCGTCGACGGTCACCGGCTGCTCCCCAGACAGCCCCGCGTACCTCAAAGACCATAGAGGTACTCAGGAGGCCTCCCCTGTGGCCTGTCGGCCATCTGCCGGCGATCGTCGTCCCCGGACGAGCGGAAGCGCCATGGGCGGCTGCCGGTGTAGTCGAATTCATGACCAGGGCGCTAGTCAGTGCCTGAGGCAGGTAGCGTTGGGACGGTGTGGAGCGCCGAGCAACACGAGCGTGCGATGCTCCCGGTTCGGGGGGACGGCGTCGGCGCGCCAGGCGCGATTCGGCTGTCCTTCCGGCCATCGACGAGCCAGAGCCCGGAGAGAGGTGGCTCGCGGCGTTCGCCGGCATGTGGCCGGCATACCGGGCCTGGTATCTGAAGGAGGGCGAGTCCGCCCGTCCCGATTTGAGCACCTGCCGCCGGATGCTCGAGAGGTGGATGCCCGAGCTCGAGCCTTTGAGAAGCTCGTCGAGCTTGCGGCGGGCGACCCGCTAGCCGCACGATTCCTCTCGATGTATGGACCACCGGGGTTCGTGATCGGCTGCTCACAGGCGGCGTTCACCGGCGAGGGTGGCCCTGTGCTGGCTCGCAACTACGACTATCCGATGGCGCGCCTCGAGGGAATGATCTACTCGACCGAGTGGACCGGCCGCCGTGTGATCGGGATGAGCGACTGCCTGTGGGGCCTGGTTGATGGCGTCAATGACGCCGGCTTGGCGGTGTCCCTGACTTTCGGGGGACGCCCGGCGGTCGGCGAGGGCTTTGGCATCCCGATAGTCATCCGCTATCTGCTTGAGGTCGGTAAGACCGTCGCCGAGGCGTGCGAGGTTCTGAGACGGGTGCCCGTCCATGCGGCGCAGAACGTGACCCTGCTCGACCGTAACCGTGACTTCGCGACCGTGTTCGTCGGCCCGGACCGAGAGCCCGAGCTGCTGAACGTCGCGGTCGCGACAAACCACCAGCGACGCGGCGATTGGCCGGAGTACGCCGCGGCAGTTGCCACCTTCGAGCGTGAGCACCGCTTGCTCGAGCTGCTTCGCGCACCGGGGATTACCGCCGATCAGCTCGTGCACCAGTTCCTGGAGTTCCCGCTGTACCGGACCGAGTTCGCCACCGGAATCGGCACGCTCTACACGGCGGCCTATTTCCCCGATTCTGGCCGCGCCGAGTATCGCTGGCCGCAGTTCACTATGGCCCAGTCGTTCGAAGACTTCAAGGAGCAGCGCCACGTGCAGCGCTACGTCGACGCGCCGACAGGCGCTGCGGTCTGACCGGCCGCGGGTAGATTGCGATTACCGTGAGCCCAGAATCGGTCTGGTCGGACATTGCGGCTTGGTATGACGAGCTGATCGATCAGGGCAGCGGCCCTCACGAGACCGCCGTGCGCTCGCTGATCGGTCTGCTTCCGGATCTCGCAGGGCAACGAGTGCTCGATCTGGCCTGCGGCCAGGGTCTGGCGACGCGAGCGCTCGCAGCAGCCGGTGCCGCCGGGGTCGTCGGCATCGACCGGTCGCAGGAAATGCTCAAGATTGCGGCGGCACGAACCGATCCGGGCACATCGATCGCTTGGCGCGTCGATGACGCCGAGCGGCTTTCCACCTGTGAACGGCATTCGTTCGACGGAGCTACCTGCCAGCTCGCACTGATGGACATCCCGGACCTCGACAGCGCGCTGCGAGCTATCCGTGGCGTACTGAAGAGCGGCGGCTGGTTCGTGTTCGTGATCGGGCACCCCTGCTTTCTCGCGCCGCACGCGGCGACGGTCGTAGCGGATGGGGAACCCGGGCGGCTTGTCTCCCGCTACCTCGAGCCGGAGTTCTGGCGATCCCCAAATTCGGATGGGGTCCGCGGACGTGCTGGTAACCATCACCGCCCGCTCGGCATCTATCTGAACGCGCTCTCAGCAGCCGGCTTTCGGCTCGAGGCGGTCGACGAGCCGCACGCGACGGCTCTCCTGGCCGAGCAGCAACCGGTTTTCGAGCGCGTGCCGATCTTCTTCTCGGCCCGCGCGATCGCCATCTAGGCTGGCCAGCTCACGCCACGCACAAGTCGTCGACCAGCGAGCGAAGAAAGCCGCAGGCACGACCCAGCTGGTCGACCTCGAGGTACTCGTTCGCTCGGTGGGCCTGGGCCATGTTGCCTGGGCCACACACGAGCACTGGAATCCCGAGCCGCTCGCGGTACAGGCCGGCCTCGGTTCCGAAGTCCACCGCTATCGGCGCCCCTTGCAGCGGACTTGGCAAGGTTGCGGGCAGGGGCATCGACGCGAGCGGTGGGTACGCCGTCGTCCGGCGAAACTCGATCCCCGCCTCGAGCGCGCTCGCTCGCATCTCGTCTTCGAGTGAGCCCGCCCGCGCCTGCACCTCATCCAGGATCGGCTCGGGGTCCTGCCCCGGCAGATAGCGCAGCTCGAACTCGAACGAGCAGGCGTCCGGCACGATGTTGGTCGACACGCCACCGCGGATCGGCCCGATGCTGAGCGTCGCATGCGGGACGCCGAACCCGGGATCCGTCGCTGCCCTGGCCAAGCCAACGCCCAGCTCATCGATCGCGATGATCAGCCGCGCGGCGTAGGTAACCGCGTTGACAGCGCTGGGCGCCGCGCTGGAGTGGCCGGCCCGCCCGTGGACTGAGACCGCCATCCCCACCTTTCCCTTGTGACGGTCGGCGACGCGCATCTCGGTCGGCTCACCGACGATGCACAGCGCCGGGCGTGTCGGCGCGGCGTCGAGCAGATCGAGCAGCGTGCCGACCCCACGGCAGCCCAGCTCCTCGTCGCACGACAGCGCGATGTGAACCGGGCGGCGCAGCGGTCGTGTTACCGCGTAGGGAACGGTCGCGAGCACCGCGGCGACGAACCCCTTCATGTCGGCGGTGCCGCGACCGTACAGCCGGTCGCCGTCGCGGGTCAGCTGGAAGGGATCGCTCTGCCACGCCTGAGCATCGACTGACACCACATCCGTGTGCGCGGATAGCACGACCCCGGGCTCAGCGGATGGCCCGATCACCGCGTGGATGTTCAGCCCGTCGGGCCTCGAGCTGGAAGGGATGATCGTGGACTGCACGCCGTACCCCGCGAGCCAGGTACGGACAAACTCAACCAACTCCTCGTTGGGCTGGCCGGCAACGGTCGGATACGAGACCAGCGAGGCGAGCAGCGCTTCGGGATCCGAGGGACTCAAAGCCGCTCCTGCGGGATCACGGCCGTTACGTCGATCTCGACAAGCCATTCCGGCCGCGCCAGCCCGCTGACGACCACGCCCGTCGAGCATGGATAGACACCGCGAAGCCACCGGCCGATGACGCCATACGCCGGCTCTCGGTAGCGGATGTCGGTGACATATACGACGACCTTGCAGATGTCCTCGAGCCGCGCCCCCGCCTCGCTCAGAAGCGTGTCGATGTTGGCCATCGCCTGCTCGGCCTGGGCGGCGGGATCGCCGAGCGCCACGCACTCATTTGTGTCCAGATCGGCGCCGACCTGGCCGCGAAGGAACACAAGATTGCCGGCCACCACGGCCTGGCACAGGTCGTTATCGAGCCGCTGCTCGGGATACGTGTCCTTGGTGTTGAACTTCCTGATCCGGGTGTGGGCCATCCGCACTCCTTATCTAGTGTGCCCGGGTCGGCACAGCGGGCGGCAAGCCGCCGATGACCGTTCCGGCCACCACCTGCTGCCCAACGGTAAGGGCCAGTTCATCCGGGTGCTCGACAGACAGGATCGTCAGATCGCCGCGTTTCCCAGTGTCGATCGAGCCCCGGTCGCCTTGCAGGCCGAGGGCGTAAGCGGCGTTCAGGGTGGCTCCGACGATCGCCTCGGAGGGCGTCATGCGAAACCAGGGCGCGGCGATCCCGAGCGTGGTGGTGAGCGAGGTCGCGTGGATCGAAGAGCAATAGTCGGTGGCGACCGCCAGCGGCACCTGCTGCTCGATCAGGAGCCGGGCGTTGGCACGTCGGTCGGTCATGTAGATGAGCTCGGCCTGCGGAAGAAGAACGGCGATCGTCTCAGTGGCGCCGACGTCCCGGATTTCCGAATCGGGGGTGTAGGTGAGGTGCTCGGCCGATATCGCCCCGCCGGCGACCGCGGTCTTCCAGCCCGCAGAGCTCGCCCAAGCATCCGAGTGGGCCTTGGTGGGCATCCCGAGCTCGCGTGATCGCTCGAACAGCCGTCCCGCCTGCACCGCTGTGAACAGCCCGCGCTCGCAGGTGATGTCATGGAAGGCGGCGATTCCCTGCTCGAGTACTGCGGGGAGCATCGCCGCCACCGCATCGGTGTGGTCGTCGCTGTCGATCCCGGCGGGAACGACGTGTGCCCCGAGAAACGAGACCACGAGGCTCAGTGGCGTGATCGCCCGGCTCTGCTCGAGCAGCTCGAGGTGGTGGAGCTCGTGCTCGGTGCTCAGCCCATAGCCCGACTTCACTTCGAGCGTGGTCACCCCGGAGGCGGCGATCCTCGCGTACGCCGAGCGAAGGCCGTAGAGCAGCTCCTCGTCGGAGGCCTCGCGCGTCGCCCTCACGGTGGCCCAGATTCCACCGCCTTCGCGAGCGACCTCCTCCAGCGAGGCACCGGCCAGGCGTCGGGCGTACTCGGCGTGGCGGCTCCCCGAGAACAGCGGGTGCGAATGGCATTCGATCAGACCTGGAAGCACCGTCATTCCCGCTACGTCCAGCGTTGGGACGTCGTCCTGCCACTCGCTCAAGACCTCGTCGGTCCGGCCGGCCGCGGCGATCAGGCCATCGCGAATCGCCACCGCGCCATCCTGCACTAGGTCCAGTCCTCCCTGACCGGCGCCCCGCCGAGCGCGGCCATCATCGGTGATCAGGGCGAGCTGCGCGGCATGGACCAGGTTTAGGTCGCTCACGGGCGCCCTGCCGGCGACAGACTGCTCACGGGCGCCCCGCCGGCGACACGTTCCCCCGCGCGCTGCCCCCATCGAGGGAGTCCCCCAGACCGGCGTATCGGCGCACCAAGTCCGCCGGCCCGTCGAAGTCGTAGTTGTTGTAGACCGCAAGCAGATGAGCGAACGGCGGCGATTGGGCGAACATCTGGAACGTGAGGCGGTGGCCCGCGTAGGCGGAGTTCATGAGATCGCGCGCGAACGCGAACAGCCGCCTGCGATCCTCGGCGTCGACCTCGCCGACCGCCAGATACTTGTGCAGCCAGCGCCCGGTCTCGGGGTCTTGGAAGGACGCGGCATCGGGCGTGACGCACAGCTGTCCGCCGCATAGGTCGCGGGCTACGTGAATCATCGCCGGCAGCTGCGAGCAAGCAAACACCCGGCCCGTGTAGAGCAGCGCCGGGCTTGGCATCAGCAGGCCACCCGGGCTTACTTCTGCCAGCTCGATCGCCGCGGTCAGGTGAGCGTGGATGCCCTCTCGGTAGCACACCAGCTCGGCCAGCTTCTCGCGCACCCCCTGGTGCATTTTTACTCCGGTCTGGGTTGCATTCGTGTACGCGACGCCGACCAGCAGGTCGGCGAAGCGCAGGTGACGCTGGACGAACGGAAACATGCTGTAACGGTGCAGAGTCG
This sequence comes from Actinomycetota bacterium, assembly GCA_030948665.1. Classification (GTDB taxonomy): domain Bacteria; phylum Actinomycetota; class Thermoleophilia; order Solirubrobacterales; family Solirubrobacteraceae; genus Palsa-465. The sequence continues at coordinate 37,757 of JALYZY010000005.1, forward strand.
CGCGAATGAACGCCGCCGCCCGCGTGTGGCGGTAGAAGAACACGTTCTCCCACGGGATCTCGACGTCGTCGAACACGATCATCGTGTCGATCTCGTCGAACTTGTTGGCTAGGGGATAGTCGGCGTCCGAGCCGCGACCACCCAGCGAGGAGCGGCAGATGTGCTTGATGCCAGGCGCGGCCATGTCGGCGACGAACCCGACGGCATAATCCGACAGCTCCGCGTCGCCCCAGTCGCCGATCGTCGGCTTCACGAACGCCTGATTGGCGTAGGCGGCCGCGGTCTCGAACTTGGCGCCGCGAACGACGATCCCGTTGCTCGTCTCTGACAGGACATGCAGGAGCACGTCGGGATCCTGGTCCTGCGGATGCCTGGCGCGGTCGCCCTTCGGATCGGTGTTGGCTGACACATGGAACGGGTCGGCGAGCGCGGCATGCCGCACGTGGTCGCGGATGTGCTCGGAGAAAGCGGGGTTGATCTCGTTGAGAACCTCCTGGCCGTCGTACAGCGACCACATCTCACCGACCGTCTCATCGCCCACTCGGGTGACGATCCCGCCGAGATCGTCGAACACCGCGTCGACCGCGGCGCGCTTGGCGTGCCAGTCGGGCTTGGTCAGCGGCAGCTTGGACCCAACGGGACAGCGCTCGCCTGTCTCGTCGTTTACATACGACATCACCTCGCGCGTCGAATCCTCATGCGCCAGGTCATAGATCCGCGCCCTGACGTCCACGATCGGCCTGAACGACGGATGGCTCGGAAGATCGTCCACTTTCTGCCCGTCGATCCACACCTCGCGACCGTCGCGCAGCGAGTCTCGGTACTGGTCGCCGGTTCTGATCATGGCCGCTGGCCAGCCACCTCGCCTGTCGGCTTCACGCGTGGGAGCACCGCGGCGAGCGCGTCGACGATCTCGTCGGCCTCCTCACGGCTCAGGACTAGCGGAGGCGAGAGCACCAGCGAATGGGCACAGGCCCGGACGATCACCCCGGTCTCCTGTCGCACGATCACCGGCAGCGGAACCGGCGGCGCGGGCAGGGGCTCGCGCGTGCTTCGGTCTGCGACAAGCTCGATCCCGAACATCATCCCGATCCCGCGAACCTCGCCCACGGCCTCGATCTGCTCGAGCTCTCGGAGCCGATCGAGTAGGTAGGCGCCGGTCCGCTTCGCCGCGCCGAGCAGGTCATCGCGCTCGATGATCTCGAGATTGGCCAGGCCAACCGCGCAGGCCGACGGGTGTCCGTTATAGGTGTACCCATGGGCGAAGCCGTCATCGGCAGCGAGCGTGTCGGCCACCTCATCGGAGACCAGGTTGGCCCCAAGCTGGATGTAGCCACTCGAGATGCCTTTCGCGGTGACGATGATGTCGGCGTCGACCCCGAAATGCTGTGCGGCGAACCACTCGCCGATGCGGCCGTAGGCTGTCACCACCTCGTCGAGGATCAGCAGGATCCCGTGGTGGCGGAGGACCTCCTGCACTCGAGGCCAGTAGTCGGAAGGCGGAACGAGCATCCCCCCGACCCCCATCACCGGCTCGCCGATGAGCGCGGCGATCTTGCCCGCTCCGAGGCGGCCGATCGTCTCCTCGAGCTCATTGATCAGGAAGTCGGTCGGGTCCTGGCCCTCAAATAGCTCGGAGCGGTACGGCCACGGCGGCGTGAGGTGATGAATGTTCGGAAGCAGCGGCCCAAAGCCGGTGCGGTAGGCCTCGAATCCTGTCGCCGAGCCACCGCCATAGGCGGCTCCGTGATAGGCGCTGCGGCGAGACAGGATCCAGTTGCGCTCGGGCTGCCCGCGGCGGTGGAAGTAAAGGCGCGCCATCTTGATCGCCGTGTCGTCGCCTTCGGAGCCTCCACTGGTGAAGTAGACCCGGCCGATCGGACTTGGTGCGAGCCCGACCAGGCGCTCGGCGAGGCGGATCGCTGGCTCGTTGCTGAACTCCCCGAAGCTCGTGAAGTACTCGAGTTTGCGCATCTGTGCAGCGGCGACGTCCGCAAGCTCGGCGCGGCCGTGGCCGATCTGTGCCAGCCATAGCCCTCCGGTCGCGTCCAGATAGCTGCGGCCGGTGGAATCAGTCAGCCGGCAGCCATCTCCCGAGACCATCACGACGCGCTCGGTCACGTCGTCGCCCAGGTACGGGTGCAGCACGTACCTGTGATCGCGCGCCGCTAGATCTGTGGCAGCTGGGGCCATGTCGGTCGTCGTCATACGGTCTCTCTCCTTCGATCAGCGGCGGCGGGAAGCAGGCCAGGCATTCTGATGCACCGGCGTCGGCAGGTGCCGGCAGCGCGTCCAGTCCTACCGATCAGGCAGAATGGCTCCTAACAAGGTCCCGCAGGGACGAGCTGGGGTTAAGGAGCGAACGCATGAAATTGATTGGAGCCGGACTCCCGCGCACAGGCACGCTGTCGCAGAAGGTGGCGCTCGAAATCCTCGGCGTCGGTCCGTGCTACCACATGGTCAACGTCCTGGCGGACCTCGACTTGGCCTCGCAATGGCGCCAGGCGCTCGACGGCGACGGCGACTGGCACGAGATCTTCGCTGGCTTCGAATCAACCGTCGACTGGCCCGGTTCGTTCTTCTACGGCGAGCTGATCGAGGTTTACCCCGACGCCAAGGTGCTACTGAGTACGCGCGACGGAGGGGCCTGGGCGCGCAGCATGCGCGGGACGATCTGGGGCGTCCTCTACGGCGACATCCTGATTCGCCACCTGTCGGAGGCGAGAGCGATCGTCGATCCCAAGTGGCGCGGCTACATCGAGATGATCAAGCAGATGTGGCAGCAGAGCGGACTGATGGAAGGCGAGGACACGACTGCCGAGTGGATGGTCGCGGCGATGGAGCGCTACCACGAAGAGGTGCAGGCGACGGTGCCCTCAGATCGACTGTTGGTGTGGTCGGTCGGCGACGGTTGGGAGCCCCTCTGCGAATTCCTCGAGCTCCCCGTGCCAGACATGCCGTTCCCGCATCTCAACGACAGCACGGAGTTTTCAGAGCGCCTGACCGACGGAGCCCTGATCACGCTCCAGGAGTGGCGCGCGCAGGAGGGGGCGGAGGCCGTCGGCGCGACGCCCGCGCCGCACGGCGACTCTCAGTAGCAGCCTCCGGGGCTGGTGCACCCATTACTCGGCGGCTTTTTCTTGTGCTTCTTCGGCTTCGGCGGCGGGGCCGTGGGCTGAGACTGAGTGGTAGCCGGTGTGGACGTCGTCGGCGGTGGCTGCGAGTTAGTAGTGGTGAGCGGCACGGTCGAGCTCGGCTGCTGCGCGGTAGTGGCCTGCGGTGCCGCGGTCGTCGTGGTGCTTGCGGCCTTATGGTGAGCCGCGGAGCTCTTCTTATGTTTCGCGGGGCTCTTCTTCCTCGCGGGGGTGGTCGGAGTCGTGGAAGTGCTGGTCGTCAGCGCCACGGCAGTCGTGCTCGTGTGCGATACGACACTTTGACTTCCGCAACCTGCTGCCACCACCGCCGCCGTCATGGCAGCTACCAGCGCTCGTCTCATCGACCGGGCTCCTGTTATTGCTCGCGGACTCTCGCGCCTCAGGTTACAAGACGTTCGGCGTGTTGCTCGGGAAGTCCTACCTCGGCACTACGATGAGCGCCGTGGAGGGCCCATCCGGAGTGAGCGTCGAGGCGCCCCCCAGCCAGCAGGGACCTGGGGAGGCGCCCGCGGGCTCGACCCTGGGCACGCCTTCGCGCTGGCTGCTGATCGTCTGCTGCGTCGCCCAGTTCATGGTGATCCTCGACCTGAGCATCGTCAACGTCGCACTGCCCTCGATCCAGTCGAGCCTCAGCTTCTCGGCGACCGAGCTGCAGTGGGTGATCGACGCGTATGCGATCTCGTTTGCCGGCTTTTTGATGCTGGGCGGGCGTGCGGCCGATCACTTCGGACAACGCAGAACGTTCGTGAGCGCACTGGTCCTGTTCGGGCTCGCGTCGCTGATCGGGGGCGCGGCGGTCAACCGCGAGATGCTGATCGCGGCTCGGGCGTTCCAGGGGTTCGCGGGCGCGCTGATGGCGGCGTCGTCGCTGGCGATCATCACCTCGTCGTTCCCTGCCGGTCCCCAGCGCCACCGTGCGATCGGCTTGTGGGGGGCGATGAACGGCGCCGGCGGCGCTGCCGGGACTCTGCTCGGGGGGGTGCTCACCCAGGAGCTGAGCTGGCGCTGGGTGTTGCTGATCAACCCGCCGATCGCTATTGCGGCAGCGGTCGTGGGAGGCGCCGTGGTGACCAATCGGCGCAGAACGCGCGGCGAATCGAGCTTCGACCTGCCGGGGGCGCTCGCGCTGACCATCGGCCAGATGGTCCTCGTCTACGGGATCGTGAACGCAGGCCTCTACAACTGGAGCTCGCCCCGGGCGCTCGTGCCAATCGCGATCGGGCTTGCGCTACTTGGTCTGTTCGGTCTGATCGAGGCCCGCCTGGCCTCGGCGCCGCTGATGCCCTTCAAGGAGCTGACCAAGCCGCTCCGGGTGGCTAACACGATCGTGCTGCTGTTCAGCGCGGCGATCTTCCCCATGTGGTACCTCAGCTCTCTGTACCTCCAGCAGGTGCTCGGCCTTTCGCCTCTACATGCCGGGCTCACCTTTCTGCCGATGGCGCTGATGGTCTTCTTCTGCGCTCAGCGAGCGGGAAAGCTGGTGAGTCGCTTCGGGGTCCGGCCGGTGTTGGGCGGGGGGTTGATCCTGATGACCGCCGGCATGCTGATGTTCTCCGGGATCGCGGCCAGCGGCAATGCGATCGCCTACGTGGTCGTGCCCGGGCTGCTCACCGCGGCGGGGATCGGGTTCTCGATCGTGCCGTCGACGATCGCCGCGACGATGGGAGCGAAGGAGGGGCAGGCCGGGCTCGCATCCGGCCTTGTCAACACCTCGCGACAGGTCGGCGGTGGGCTCGGAATCGCGATCCTGATCACGCTCGCGACCGGGTACACGAGCCATCTGATCGGCGCTGGCAAACCGGTGCCCGTAGCGCTGACGGATGGCTTCCGGCTTGGCTATCTGATCGCCGCCGGGTTCGTCGCCGCTGCGGCGGTGCTCACTTTCACGCTCATGCCGCGGCTCGGCGCGTCGCCGGAAACCGCGCGCCGGACCCGGTTGGTGGGGGTCGGAATCGGTGCTGTGATCGCGTTGTTCGTAGCGGTTTATCTCGTGGCGAGGACCTTCACCGGCGCGCCGATCGGGGCGTACACCACCAACGGCGCTTACAGCTACGTATCGGCGCCGGGCCTTCACCCGCCCACTCTGTCCACGGACGCCGCGATCGCCAGCGCCAAGCTCGCTCCTGGATACATTTTCACTGCGAATTTCTACGACCTGACCACGCACCCGATGATCGGCCAGAGCGGCCCGCTGATCCTCGATAACAGCCTGCAGCCGGTCTGGTTCAAGCCGGTGCCCGAGAGCAAGGTCGCCTCGAATCTGAGCCTGCAGAGCTACCACGGCAAGCCGGCCCTCGCCTGGTGGCAGGGGGTCGTCACGAACACCGGCACGACCGAGAGTGGCGAGGACGTGATCGTCAACCAGCACTACCAGGAGATCGCTCGGGTGAAGGGCGCGGGCGGGTGGGTCCTCACCCTTCACGCGCTGGCAATTAGCGGTGACGACGTCTGGGTGAGCGCCAACCGCAACGTTCCCCGCGACCTCTCGAGGTTCGGGGGGGCATACAACGGCGCGCTGATCGATTCAGCCGTGCAGGAATACGACCTACGGACGGGTCAGCTCCTCAGAACCTGGGACGCGCTCGACCACGTCCCGCTCAGCGACTCCTACGCGATCCCCCCGACCAACGGATTCCCGTGGGACGCATATCACGTCAACGCCGTCACGCTCCTGGCCGGCGGCAAGTTCCTGGTCTCGTTGCGCAACACCTGGGCCGCCTACCTGGTTGATGCCGCCACCGGGCAGACCGAGTGGAGTCTCGGAGGAAAGCACTCGAGCTTCAGATTCGGCTCCGGGGCGGCCTTCCAGTGGCAGCACGACGTGTCGATCAGCGGCTCGACTGTCACCCTCTTCGACGATCACTGCTGCCTGATCAGCGGCGCGGGCACGTTCGTCTCGCCGAGCGCGCCGTCGCGCGGACTCGTGCTGCATATCGACACGGCGACCCATACCGCGTCGCTCGCTGCCCAGTACAGCCACGGAAGCAGCTTCGATTCGCAGTACATGGGCAACGCGCAGACGCTGCCGAACGGCAACGTGTTCGTCGGCTGGGGATCGCAGCCCTACTTCTCCGAGTACGACCGCTCGGGCCAAACCCTGCTCGACGGTGTCTTCCCGGGTCCCGATCTGAGCTACCGCGCCACCCGGGAGCAATGGGCCGGCCTACCGCTATATCCCCCCGCCGGGGGGGCGCGGCAAGCGGCCGGCAAGACCACCGTGTACGCGAGCTGGAACGGAGCCACGCAAGTGGCCTCGTGGAGGCTGCTGGCTGGTCCTGGCACCAGCCAGCTGGCCGTTCTCGGAACGGCGCCGCGGTACGGGTTCGAGACCGCCATCAACGTGCCGCGCAGCTACTCGAAATATCAGCTCCAAGCCCTGGACACGCGCGGGCGAGTGATCGGGGTCTCCAGCCCGTTTGGCTAGACGGGGGCTGGGGCGCTCAGGCGACCGGGAGACTGAAGCGGATGTGCGTGCCGGGCCCCGTCTCGGCTAGCCAGATGCGCCCGCCGTGCGCCTCGACGATCGCCCGCGCAATCGCGAGCCCCAGGCCGGCCGACCCGTTCTCGCCGGCGACCCGGGACGGACCCTGGACGAAGGGTTCGAAGATCCGCTCTCGATGCGCGGGGTCGATTCCGTCCCCGGTGTCAGCGACCTCGATCTCGACAGCCGGCCCGGGAACACGCTCGGCGCGCACCACGATGCTGCCGTCGGCGGGAGTGTGGCGAATCGCGTTCTGGATTAGGTTGAACAGCACGCGCTGGAGCTGCTCGGGATTGCCGTGGGCCGTGGCGGGCGACTCCTCGAGCACGGCTGATACGGCGACGCCGCCGGCCTCGGCGTTGGGGCGCATCGCCTCGATCGTCTCGCGCACGAGCTCGTTGAGCCGCACGCGCTCCATCGACCACTGGATGTCGCCGGCCTCGAGGCGGGAAAGCTCGAACAGATCATCGATCAGCGAGCTGAGCGCGCGCACGTGCGTGGAGATCAACTGCATCTGCTCGCGAGCGCGCTGGCGCTCGAAAATCCCGTCCTGGAGACCGTCGGCGATCAGCTGCAGCGTGGTGATGGGCGTGCGGAGGTCGTGCGAGACAGCCGCAAGCAGGTGTCGGCGTGCCTGCTCCTCGGCGGCGACCTTGGCGACCATCGCTTCGACGTCGGAGGCCAGGCTGGCGAGCTCGCTGGCGCCACGTAGTGGGATCCGGACATCCCGCGCGCCTTCCCCGACGCTTGTCAGCGCCGACCGGACCGCATCGAGGTCCGCCAGCGTGCGCCGCGCCACCAGCCGCGCTGCACTGACGCCGATCAGCGCTGCGTATGCGGTCACCAGCGCCATGAAGAAGGCGTCATGGTGTGAAACGAACATCAGGGAGGCGAACAGGGCGACGGCCACGCCGAGCTGCGCCGCGACTAGCACGGTCAGCGCTCCGAGCTGCCGGCTGACGCCAGATATCCAGGTAGGGCGGGTGGCGATCAGGTCGGCGATCAACGTGGTGGCACAACCAAGTGGTGCGAGGATCTTGACCGAGGCGACGAACGCGGCCTCACCGTAGACCGGCCACGCGATCGCCGAAACCGCGGCGGCGGCGATCGCGGCCAGCGCAACGCGAAGCGCGGTCTGCTTCACGGCCCCGAACCTGGTCATCCCGAGAACGGTACGGCCTAATCGGAGGTCCGGGAAGGCGCGCAGGCGATTGTTCAGCGGTTCGTAATTCATGGCCGCTGTGCACAGCGCGGTTCAGGCGCAGGTACGCTTTGGCGACGCTACCGGATTTCGGTGTCTGAGTTGCTCTGTCCAGCGGTGTCAGACAGAGGTCCCAGCGGCCTCGAAGTTCTGCACCCGGCGGAGCTGATGGCGGTTCATCTGTACACCGGGCGCTGGCAGGACGCCGAGAGCCTCGGCATCGAGCTGCTCGCGGACAGCGCTCAGCGCCCCCCCGCGGAGGATCTTCACAGCGCCCTGGCACTCCTCTACGCGATGGGCGGCGAGCTCGACGCTGCCCGCACGAGCCTCGAGCGCTTGGCGCCCTGGACACAGTCAGACGACGACGAGTTCCGAGCCTTGTATGGGCGAGCTCGGCCATCGATACTGGCTGGCCGTCGCGCAGACCGACCTTGCCCAGTGGCTGATCGGCCAGCACGGCGGCCGGCCGCGTCCGCGCTGCTCGAAGAGGCGATCACGATCTTCCAGTCGCTCGGCGCCGCACCGGCCCTGGCCCGCGCGCGGCACGCTGACCCGCTCTTTGACGAGCGCAACCGTCGCCTAGTCGGCGAGAGCCACTAGCGCCAGTCTGGCAGCCACCGAGCGGCGTGCCTGAGCGATGTCACTCCTCGAACTCCGCAATGCTCGCATCAGCCTAATTTGCAAAAGAGAAACTATCTTTCTATTCTGTCTTCGCAGAGCGAGCCCGCACCCTGGCTCGAGCCTACGAGGAAGGGCGGAGCTGATCCACACCGAGCTGATCATCGAGCGCGTGACGGATGAGCCGGACGCACCCGCTCCCCAGTCCCCCGGCGCAACGGACCGAACGATCCGCAGAGTTATCGGGGACGGCGCCTCGATCCCGGATCGCCACCTCGATGCAATGACCGCGGAGGATCTGCTCGCGTTACATCGCGACATGGTCCTGCTGCGCGTTTTCGACGAGCGCGCGGTCGGCTACCAGCGCCAGGGGAGGATTGGGACCTACGCGATCTTCTGGGGACATGAGGCGATCCAGGCCGGCGGGCACTACGCCCTGTCGGCCGAGACCGACTGGGTGTTTCCGTCCTATCGTGAGTCGGCCATCGGCGTCCTGCGCGGGCTCGATCCCGCCACGGTGCTGGCCTGGTGGCGAGGGCATCCTGCGGGCTGGTGGAATCCGCTCGAGTTCCGCGTCGGCGGAATCGCCGTCCCAATCGCCAGCCAGGTCCCGCACGCGGCCGGCGCCGCATGGGGCATGCGCCTCAAGGGCGACCCGGGATGCGCGCTGGTGTTCTTCGGCGACGGGGCCACCTCCGAGGGCGGCTTCCACGAGGGGATCAACTTCGCCGCGGTGATGAAGGCGCCGCTGGTGCTGATGTGTAACAACAACGGGTGGGCGATTTCGACGCCCGTCGACCGGCAGACTCGCGCCCCTGCGCTCGCCGATAAGGCGATCGGCTACGGGATCCCCGGGGTGCGCGTCGATGGCACCGACGTGCTCGCGGTGCACGAGGCCACTCGCGAGGCGGTGGCCCGTGCTCGCAGCGGTGAAGGCCCGACCCTGATCGAGGCGGTTCACTACCGCATCGCTCCACACGCCACCGCCGACGACCCGCGCCTGTATCGCGACGACACCCGCGGCGAAGAGGAGCGCACGCACGAGTGCCTGATGCGTTACGAGGGCTACCTGAGCCGCCAGGGCCTGCTCGACGAAGCCACCGCAGATCAGATTCGGGCGGAGGCCTCGGAGACGGTGCGCCGGGCGATGCGCCAGGTCGAGCAGCTCCCCGAACCGGACCCGGCCACCGTATTCGACACCACCTACGCCGAGCCGCCGAGAGAGCTCCTGCGCCAGCGCGACTCGGCACTGGATCCCGCCCGCCGAGCGCTCGCATGAGGACGCTCGTCGAGGCGATCAACGAAGCCCTTCACCAGGAGATGGAGCACGATGAGTCAGTGCTCGTGATGGGCGAGGACGTGGGCCGGGCGGGCGGAGTTTTCCGGGTCACCGCCGGTCTGCAGGAACGCTTCGGCGTCGATCGGTGCGTCGACACGCCACTCGCGGAGGCGGGCCTCCTCGGCACCGCCCTGGGTCTCTGCATGGTTGGCTGGCGGCCCGTGGTCGAGATGCAGTACGACGCCTTCAGCTATCCGGCCCTCGATCAGCTGATCACCCACGTCGGCCGCTACCGCTGGCGATCCGGGGGCAAGATGAACGTCCCCGTGACGGTGCGGATGCCCTACGGGGGCGGCGTGCGCGCCCCGGAGCTTCATGAGGAGTCACCCGAGGCGTACTACGTTCACACCCCGGGGATCAAGGTTGCCATCCCGTCGACTCCGGCTGACGCGAAGGGGCTGCTCACCGCGGCTATCCGCGATCCCGACCCGGTCGTGTTCCTCGAGCCGAAGGTGCTCTATCGCAGTGACCGCGAGGAGGTGCCGGAGGGGGAGCATCACATCCCGCTCGGGCAGGCGCGAGTCGTCCGCGAGGGTAGTGACGCGACAGTGGTCGCCTACGGCGCGATGGTGCGGGTGGCCGAGGAGGCAGCGGAAGCGCTGGCGGTCGAAGATGTCTCCGTGACGGTGCTCGACCTGCGCACGCTGCGGCCTCTGGACGAGGACGCTCTGCTCGAGTCTGTGCGGCGGACAGGACGCGTGGTGATCGTGCAGGAGGCGCCCAGGACGGCGGGCTTCGGGGCCGAGCTCGCGGCGATCGTGGCGGAGCGCGCGCTGCTGGACCTTCACGCGCCGATCGAGCGCGTTACCGGCTACGACGTGCCGTTTCCACACTGGCGCCTGGAGGACGTATACCTGCCCTCCGCGGAGCGGGTCGCCAGCGCAGTTCGCCGAACGCTCGAATACTGAGATGGCGTACAGGTTCTGCCTGCCCGACCTGGGCGAAGGAGTCGCCGAGGGCGAAGTCACCGAGTGGCTGATCGAAGTCGGTCAGGACGTGCGCGAGGACCAGCCGATGGTCGAGGTTGAGACCGACAAGGCAACGGTCGAGATTGCCTGCCCGGTCGACGGAGTTGTGCACGCCGTGCATGCCGTGGCCGGCGAGCGCGTGGCAGTCGGAGGCCTGCTCGTGACCTTTCTGGAGGAGGAAGGGGAGACGGCGGGAGACCGGGCGGACGATTCCGCTCGAGCGCTCGCCGTCTCCTCAGCGTCGTCCGACGGCTCCTCGGCGCCCACCGCCGCGACCGCTGAGCCGGCGCCCAGCGTCTCCGAGACGGACAGCCCGAGGCATGTCAGGGCAACCCCGTCCGCCCGCCGCCTAGCCCGCGAGCTCGGCGTCGAGCTCGCATCCGTCGGCGGTAGTGGCCCAGAAGGAGCAATCACCGACCGCGACATCAGAGACGCAGCCGGACAGCGGCCGGGCGACGGTGCGTCAGCGACGGCCGGCGGACACCCGAGCGGCGAGCGCCGGGAGCCGCTGCGGGGAGTGCGTCGCCGGATCGCCGAGCGGCTGACGATCTCCCAACAAGAGATACCGAAGGTCACGGTGGTCGAGGAGTGCGATTTCACTGAGCTCTCGAAGGTCAGGGGCGAGCTCTCCTACACCGCGTTTGCCGTGCGGGCCGCTGTCTCCGGGCTACAGGAGTTCCCCGACTTCAACGCCACGCTCGAAGGCGACGAGATCGTCTATCGAGATCGCTACGGCATCGGCATCGCCGCCCAAGGCCCCAGGGGCCTCATGGTGCCAGTGCTGAAGGGCGCTGACTCGAGGTCACTGGTCGAGATCGATCAGGAGGTATCCCGTCTGGCCTCAGAGGTTCGCGCCGACACGATCGCCCCGGAGGATCTCCGCGGCGGGACCTTCACGCTGACCCTGGCGGGAAAGCTGGGTGGCCTATTCGCAACGCCGCTGGTCAACCCGGGCGAGGCGGCGATCCTCGGCATCCACCGAATCGCGCCGCGGCCTGTGGTCAGGGACGGGGAGATCGTCGTAGGTCAGATCGGTCTCGTCTCCTGCTCGTTCGATCACCGGATCACCGACGGGGCTCGTGCGAGCATGTTCCTCCTGCACGTGATCGACGCTCTGCAGGAGCCCGACCTCACGTGAATCGGACATCGATCGTGCAGATGCCCGTCCAGCGTGCGGCCCGCTCCCCCGAGCAGGCCTTCGTCGAGCCCGTGCTGGCAGAGCGTTCATTCGAGCGGGCGATCGGGCACCTGGTCGAGGGAATCGATCGCGCTCGTCTGCGCGTCGGCGAGAGGCTGCCGAGCGAATCGGAGCTCGCCGACCAGCTTCAGATCTCGAAGCCGACGCTCCGTCAGGCCCTGCGCGTGCTCGAGCGCGCCGGCGTGGTCAAGGTTCGTCGCGGCTCGGGTGGCGGCATCTTCCTGGCCACCGAGCTGATCCCGGTCGATCTCCTGAACGCATACGTCGCCTCGGAGGAGCGGCAGGCGATCGAGGTGCTGACCGCCCGGCGCACGATCGAGACCGATGTCGCGCGCCTCGCAACAGTGTCGGCAACGGAGGAGGATCTCGAGCACATCCAGCACACCGTCGAGCTGCTCGAGCGCCACCGCGGCAAGCGCCGGATGGTGTTTCGGGCCGACGCCGCGTTTCATCGCGCCGTCAGCATCGCCTGCCACAACCGCGTGCTCCAGGCCGCAATGCGGACAGTCAGCCACGAGCTCGCCCCGATCCGCGACGCATACCCGGGCGGCCCCAAGCAGGATGAGGTCACACTCGACATCCATCGTCGTCAGCTGCACGCCATGCGCCTCGGTGACCTCGAAGCGCTGGACGCCGTCCTCGACGAGCACTTCCATCAGCTCGAGGACGCCTTCGCCGCTGCGGCGGGCGCGAGCTGGGAGACGATGTTCGCCGAAAGCATCGCGAAGCTCGGCGGGGCTCGCAGTCGAGCCAGCGGAGCTTCTGTGGCCGAACTGGCACCCGCCCCGAAACACCGTGACCAAGGCTGAGGTAGATCAGTGGCTCGAGGCCTACGTCCGGGCGTGGAAGACCTACGACCGCGACCAGATCGCGGCGCTCTTCGCCGAGCAGGTCAGCTACCGCTACCACCCGTACGACGAGCCGATTGTCGGTCGCGACGAGGTGATCGACTCTTGGCTCGGCGAGGGCGAACATGCCGGCGCATCGTCGCGCGACGACCCGGGCACATACGAAGCGGACTACCGGACCGCTGCTGTTGACGGGGACGTGGCGGTGGCGACCGGGACCACGACCTACAGCTCCGAGCCGGGCACAGGCGCGAGCACGGTGTTCGATAACTGCTTCGTAATGCGCTTCGACTCGGCAGGACGGTGCATTGAATTCACTGAGTGGTACGTGGACCGGCCTGACGCTGTGACCGCGTAGCGCTGGCTCGCTGTCGAGCTGGGGACATTTTCATCATCTATCTTCGCGGCGTGGGCGATGAAGCTCGCCTGATCCCCGGCGCGCACCATACGCGTACGCACACCTTCTAAGCCGAGTGAAGCGGCCGCTCGATCACGGTCGAGAGCACCACTTGTGTCTGCGTCCGGATGACCCCCGGCGGCTCCCTGATCTGCTCGAGCGTCCGCTCGAGGTGCGTGGTATCGCGCGCTCTGAGCAGCAGTACCGCCGCTGACTCCCCCGCGACGGTGTACGCGCTCACCACCTCCTCGTGGGGAGCGAGAGCGGCGTGGACCTCGGCTGCGGACATCCGCCCCTCGCAATACAGCGAGACGATCGCCAGCGTGTTCCAGCCGAGCTTGCTCGGGTCGACGACCGCGGCGTAGCCGCGGATCACCCCCGTTTCTTGAAGACGGTCCACCCGTCGCTTCACCGCAGGCGCCGACAACGAGACGTGCACGCCGATGTCCTGGAAGGAGCGCCGGGCATTCTCCCTGAGCAACGCAACGATTTGACTATCTATCTCATCCATTGAACGACGTAGCGGCTCCGTTACGCAACGTTTACGCCTTGTAGTGCCGCGCTAAGCGGGGAATCATAAAGCCATGAATACAGAGACGATCGCCATACCATCCGCGCCGGCCTCAGAGCAAGATTTCATGCCCCTGCTCGGGGTCGACCACATCGAGCTGTATGTCGGAAATGCCCTCCAGGCCGCTCATTACTACATCACCGCTTTCGGATTCCGCGAGGTCGCGTACTGCGGGCTCGAAACAGGCCAGCGACACCTGGTCTCCCACGTTGTCCAGCAGGGCCGGATCAGGCTGGTGCTCACCGGGGCGCTTCACTCCGGCTCGCCGATCGCTGCTCACCATCGCCAGCACGGCGATGGCGTCAAGACGATCGCGCTCGGCGTGCCCAGCGTCGAGAATGCCTATCGGGAGGCGACCTCGCGGGGCGCCGTGGGCATCAAGGAGCCGTACGAGCTCTCCGACGAGCACGGTACCGTCAAGCTCGCGACGATCCAGGCCTACGGGGAGACGCTCCACACGTTCGTCGAGCGCGGCCAATATTCAGGTCCGTTCCTGCCGGGCTTCGAGGCGCGCGCACTTGGCGAGGACAACGGCATGCTGCTCGGCGTCGACCACATCGTCGGCAACGTCGAGCACATGGATCCCTGGGTGCAGTACTACGAGGACGTTTTCAATATGCGCGAGATGATCCACTTCAGTGATAAGGACATCTCCACCGAGTACTCGGCGCTGATGTCGAAGGTCGTCACCGACGGCCGTGGCGTGGTCAAGTTCCCGATCAACGAGCCGGCCGAGGGCAAGCGCCGCTCACAGATCGAGGAGTACCTCGAGTTCTACGAGGGGCCAGGCGCCCAGCACATTGCCCTCGCGACGCGCGACGTCGTCGGCACGGTCGCCGAATTGCGCCGTCGGGGCGTGGAGTTCCTGTCGATTCCCGATGCCTACTACGACGAGGTTCCCGAGCGTGTGCCGCAGGTCGCTCCGCAGCTGGCTGAGCTCCGCGAGCAGGGGATCCTCGTCGATCACGACGACGAGGGCTACCTGCTCCAGATCTTCAGCAAGGCGGTACAGGACCGCCCCACCATGTTCTTCGAGGTGATTGAACGCCACGGGGCGCGCGGGTTCGGCGACGGTAACTTCAAGGCCCTGTTCCAAGCTCTCGAGCGCGAGCAGGAGCGTCGCGGGAACCTGTAGGAGGTAGCGATGAGATATGTGAGCCTGGGTGAGGTCCCAGCTAAGCGCCATTCACAGGTCTGGCGAGACAACGGTGCGCGACGGCTACTGGTCGAGGAGGTGCTCGGCTACGAAGGCTTCTCGGGCAACGAGTCGATCCTCTATCGCCTCGGGTCGCCGTGCCGGATCGCTCAGATCGGGAAGTTCCAGGCGATCCCGCATGAGGCCTGGGTTCCAGACGCGCACGTTCATCGCCTCGCCGACACCAGGCCGATCGAGCCGACTGGCGATCCGTTGCGCGGCCGTCAAATGCTGATGTTCAACTCCGACATCGAGGTGTCGGTCTGCAAGCCGGTCGAGCCGATGGATGGCTTCTACAGAAACGGCGAGGGTGACGAGGTCGTGTATATCCATCGTGGCCGCGGCGTCGTGCGGACGATGTTCGGCGCTGTGCCCTACCGGGAGCACGACTACGTAGTCATCCCGCGAAGCACCACGCACCGGTGGGAGCCTTCTGAGGGCGACCAGCACTGGCTGTGCTTTCACACTCCCGGCGAGATTGAGACACCCAATCGCTACCGCAACCGCTACGGCCAGCTGCTCGAGCACGCGCCTTATTCACAGCGCGACTTCCACCCGCCTGCCGAGCTCGAGACCAGCGACGAGCGCGACGAGTACGAGCTGACGGTGCGGGTGCGCGGGGGGCACCAGACGTACCTGCTCGACCGTCACCCGTTCGACGTCGTGGGATGGGACGGCTACGTCTACCCGTACACGTTCAACGCGATGGATTTCGAGCCGCGTGCGGGCCGGTTTCACCTGCCGCCGCCGACCCATCAGACATTCCAGGGCCCCAACTTCGTGATCTGCACGTTCGCCCCCCGGATGCTCGACTGGGACGAGAGCGCCGTCCCGCTCCCCTACCACCACTCGAACATTCAGTCCGAGGAGGTGATGTTCTACGCCGAGGGTAACTACGCCGCCCGTAAGGGAGTGAACATCGGCAGCATCACCCTGCACCCGAGTGGTCTGCCGCACGGACCACAGCCCGGCGCGGTGGAGAAGGCGCTAGGAGCGAAGCACACCGACGAGCTTGCCGTGATGTGGGACACGTTCCGTCCGCTTCAGCTCACCGACGTGTGGCGCGAGCACGACAACCCCGCCTACGCCTACTCGTGGAACGAGGACAAAACGCTTGTTCCCTCGGCCGACGGGCACGAGGGAACGAGCATTGTCACCGGTCCGTCAGCTTAGGACGCGCCGGCGCATACCTCCAGTGAGGGACCTAGTGGGTCGGTGAGCAGATCGCCGCGACCTTGATGTGCTTGTGCTTGAGCGGGCGGCGGCGGACCGGCTGGCGCGACGGTGGCGATCACTGTCTCGGGCAAGCCGAAGGCTCAAAAGCATCACCACTGAACGCCCTGGGGAGCTCTGGGCGGGGTGTTTTCGCCCTGAGCTACCTGACCCCGTCGAAGTCGAGCACCACCGCGTCACTGACCGGATGTGACTGGCACGCCAGCACCAGCCCGTCGGCGAGCTCGTCCTCCTCGAGCGCGTAAGCGTGGTCCATCCGCACCTGCCCCTCGAGCAGGCGACACCGGCAGGTTCCGCATACGCCTCCCTTGCATGCAAACGGTGCATCCGGTCGCACCTGCAGCGTCGCCTCCAGGATCGAGACACCATCGTGTGGCACGGTCAGCTTGCTGCGCCTGCCATCGAGGATCACTTCGACGGCGGCTCCTGAGTCGGAGGTGGCGGTGTCGCTTACGGCGGCCGGGGCCACATCCTCGGCGTGGAACAGCTCCCGGTGAATCGCAGCGGCCGGCACGCCCGCCTCGATCAGGGCGGCTCGTGCTTCGTCGATCATCTTCAGCGGACCGCACAGGAACCACTCATCGACGCTGTCCGGCGGCAGCAGGACTTCGAACATCCGAGTGAGCTTTGCTCGGTCAATTCTGCCCGCGAGTAGATCCGCCTCCGGCGCTTCGCGCGAAAGGACGTGCACGAGCTGAAGGCGCTCTCGATAACGATCCTTCAGATCCTCGAGCTCCTCGAGGAACATGATCGAAGCGACGGTGCGGTTGCCGTAGATCAACGTGAAGCGGCTCTCAGGCTCCGCCGCAAGCGCCGACGAGAGGATCGAGATCACCGGTGTGATTCCGCTGCCCGCTGCGATCGCGGCGTAGTGGCGGGCCCGCGTGGGTTCGAGCGCCGGGGTAAACCGCCCGACCGGCGGCATCACGTCGAGCATGTCGCCGGGCTTGCACTCGGTCAGGGCGTATGACGAGAACTTTCCGGCCGGCAAGACCTTGACCGCGACTCGTAGCGGCCCTCCGGCAGGCGAGCAGACCGAGTAGCTGCGGCGCAGCTGATCGACCGCCGGGCGCACGATCGCGACGTGCTGCCCCGGCCGGAACTCGAACGCGGCGCGCAGCGCCTCGGGAACCTCGAACGTGATTGCTACCGAATCCTCAGTCAGCTCCTCGACCGCCCCGACGCGCAGAGTGTGCAGCGAATGACGCGTCCCAGCCTGCGCAACAGCGCTCATCGCAGCGTCTTGAAGCGATCAAACGGCTCCAGGCAGCTGTTACAGACGTGCTGCGCCTGGCAGGGAGTCGCGCCAAAGCGGCTTACCTCGCGCGTGTCCTCTGACCCGCACTGCGGACAGCGCACCGGCATGCTCAGCAGCGCGCACCCTGGCCCCGTGGCAGGGTCGGGCGGAGCGATCCCGTAATCGCGGAGCTTCCTGCGCCCCTCCTCAGTCATCCAATCGGTGCTCCACGCCGGTGAGAGCTGCACGCGGACCTCGGCATCCGGCGGGCCGAGCTCGCCGACGACGCGCTCGACGTCCCGGCGGATCGGATCGATCGCGGGACACCCGCTGTAGGTGGGGGTGATGCTGACCACCAGATGCCCGTCGGGGGCGTTCTCGATGCCGCGCAGGATGCCGAGGTCCGAGAGCGTGAGCACCGGGATCTCCGGATCTGGGATCTCGCCGATCAGGATGGCCAGCTCGTCGGTGCTCAAAGTCGTGGCGCTCACCAGCTCGCCCCCGGGTGGGACCGGTGAAGCCACTGCATCTCCGCGAGCATGTGGCCGAAGCCCTCGGTGTGCTCACCGCGCCGTCCACCGCTCGGCTGCCAGCTGGTCTCTGGAACCGCCAGCGTGGCCTCGTGCAGCGTGGCCGCGACGAACTGGTCGCAGGAGGCGCGCACGGCCGCTGGGTCGACCGCGACGCCTTCGGCCGCGAGCCGCTCCACAACCACATCGGACTCGAACAGCTCATGCCAGTACGGCCACAGTTCATTGATCGCCCGCTGCATCCGGTCGTGGCTCTCAGGGGTCCCGTCGCCCAGGCGGATGGTCCACTTCGTCGCGTGATCGCGGTGGTATGCGACCTCCTTGACTGCCTTGGCGGCGACCCCGGCGAGCACCTCGTCAGAGGATTTCGTGAGGGCCCCGTAGAGCGCGAGCTGGTAGGTGGAGAACAGGAGCTGGCGACCGATCGTCTGCGCGAAGTCGCCGTTCGGCTGCTCCACGAGCAGGCAGTTCAGGAATTCGCGCTCGTCGCGCCCGAACGCAAGGTCATCCTCGCCACGCCCGTGCCCCTCGAGCTGGCCGGCCCGCGCGAGCAGGAACCGCGCCTGGCCGAGGAGGTCGAGCGCGATGTTCGTCAAGGCGATGTCCTCCTCGAGCTCGGGAGCCCGGGAGGACCACTCTCCGAGCCGCTGGGCGAGGATCAGCGCATCGTCGCCGAGTCGCAGCGCGTACCGGGCGGCCTCCGCGACGTTCACGGCCGCGACACTCACAGGTGGCGTACTCCTTCCGGGACGTGAAAGAAAGTCGGATGACGGTACGGCTTGTCGCCCGCGGACTCGAAGAACGCGTCCTTCTCATCCGGCGAGGAGGTGGCGATCTGTGCGCTAGGCACGACCCAGATCGAGACGCCCTCCTGCCGTCGGGTGTAGACGTCGCGGGCGTTTCGCAGCGCCATCTCGGCGTCCGGCGCATGCAGGCTGCCGACGTGCTGGTGCGAAAGCCCTCGCCGAGCACGCACGAACACCTCCCACAGTGGCCATTCGCTGGTCATGCCGCGAGGCGCTCCTGACTACCCGCGTGCTTCTCGGCATAGGCTGCCGCCGCCTCCCGGACCCACCGACCGTCCTCGTGCGCGCGGGTCCGGTGCTCCACCCGCTGCCTGTTACAGGGGCCGTCGCCCGTGACGACGCGCTTGAACTCGTCCCAATCGATCTCCCCGAAGCGGTAGTGGCCTGTCTCCTCGTCGAAGCGCAGGTCGGGGTCAGGAACGGTGAGCTCGAGGGCTTCCGCCTGCGGCACGCAGATGTCGACGAACCGCTGGCGGAGCTCGTCGTTGGTGAAGCGCTTGATCTTCCACCTCATCGACTGCGCGGTGTGTGGCGACTCGTCGTCGGGGGGGCCGAACATCATCAGCGAAGGCCACCACCACCGATTGACCGCGTCCTGGGCCATCTCGTGCTGCGCCGGGGTTCCGTGCGAGAGCGTATGCAGGATCTCGAACCCTTGTCGCTGGTGAAAGCTCTCCTCCTTACAGACCCGGACCATCGCTCGGGCATACGGTCCGTATGAGCAGCGCGTCAGCGGGATCTGGTTCATGATCGCGGCGCCATCGACGAGCCATCCGATCGCGCCCATGTCCGCCCAGCTCAGCGTCGGGTAGTTGAAGATCGAGGAGTACTTCTGCTTGCCCGCAAGCAGAAGCTCGACGAGCTGGTCGCGGCTCACCCCAAGCGTCTCCGCCGCGCTGTACAGGTACATGCCGTGCCCCGCCTCGTCCTGGACCTTCGCCATCAGGATCGCCTTGCGCCGAAGCGAGGGGGCCCGGGTGATCCAGTTGCCCTCCGGTTGCATCCCGATGATCTCCGAGTGGGCGTGCTGTGCGATCTGCCTGACGAGTGTCTTGCGGTAGTCGTCGGGCATCCAGTCGCGGGGCTCGATCCGCTCCTCGGCGGCGACGGTCGCGTCGAACGCAGCACGGAGGGCGGGGTCCTCCTGACCGGGGGGTGGTGAGTTACCACTGATATCCATGGCTTTCTCGCCCCGCCCCTCCCCGGGCACGCCGGACATCACGAACCCTCGGCATGCTCGGCGACGTGCTCCCGGCTCTGCACGACGTGAAAGCGCGGCGTAACGAACGCAAGATCTGTCAGCGATGCGTTCGCGGCCGGATTCAGGCCGGTGGCGTGGAAGTCCGAGTACGCCGAGGACTGGTTGACGTAGACGCCGCCGGTGAGGTTGAAGGAGAGTGCCACTCCGGCTTCCAGCCCGACCCGCTCGGCCGCACGCACGACTTCGTCGCTGGTCGAGTAGACGCCCGCGGTGATCGCACCATGCCGGCGCACCGTGCTCCCGAAGGCGTCAAGCGAAGAGTCTGTGCCGTCGGTTGGAACCAGCAGCGACACCGGACCGAAGTGCTCGGTCTGGATGGCCGGATCATCGGGACCCTCGACAGATACGAGCGCGGGAGTCCTGACGATCGCCTCCGGGTGCTCGGGATGCTCCATCGCCTTCGATGCCAGCACGAGATGCCCGAGCTCTCCCGCGCTTTCGAGGCGGTCCAGCACCCCGCGGTTGGCGATCGCCCCGAGGATCGCGCCCGCGCGGGCGGGATCGGACAGCAACTCCTCGATCGCGGAGCCGAGGTCGGCGGCCAGCTGCTCGAAGCTCCGATGGTCCTGATCGGTCTCGATCCCGTCCCGCGGCAGGAAGATGTTCTGCGGTGTCGTGCACATCTGCCCGCTGTAGAGCGATAGCGTGAACGCGATGTTCGCGAGCATGCCCCGGTAGTCGTCAGTCGAGTCGATCACGATCGGGTTGACTCCCGCCTTCTCGGTGAACACGACCGCCTGCGGCGCCTCCCGCTCGAGCCACACGCCGAACTCGCTGGATCCGGTGTAGTCGATCACGCGGACCTCGGGCCGCTGGGCCAGAGTGCTGGCGAGCCGCTCCTGCCGGCCCCCCACGGCGAGCGACACGATGTCCGCGCTGAAGCCCGACTCGTTCAGTACCTCACGCGCCACCGACACGGTGATCGCCAGCGGCAGTATCGCTCGGGAGCTCGGCTTGACGATCACGGGGTTGCCCGTCACGAGGCTTGCGAACAGGCCGGGATAGCCGTTCCAGGTGGGGAACGTGTTACAGCCGATCACCAGCGCAACCCCCCGGGGCGTGACGGTGAAGCGCTTTCGCATGCGCAGCGGCGGGCGCTTGCCTTGCGGCTTCTCCCACAGTGCCTCCCTAGGGACCGCTGACATCGCCTGGTAGGCGTAGGCGACCGCCTCGAGCCCGCGGTCCTGAGCGTGTGGACCCCCGGCCTGGAACGCCATCGGGAAAGCCTGTCCCGTGGTGTGCATCACAGCGTGCGCAATCTCGTGTGACCGGGCGTTCAGACGGGCGAGGATCTCGAGCACAACGCCGGTGCGGGCGTCGACGCCGGCGTCGCGCCAGGCGGGAACTGCAGCGCCGGCCGCGGCGATCAGCCCGTCCACATCGGCGCGGGGATAACTCACGCCTAGCTCGAAGCCGTACGGTGAGCGTTCGTCGCCCACCCAGTCGCCCGGCGATGGCTGCTCGAGCGAGAACCGCTGACCGAGAAGCTCCTTGAACGCTTGAAGTCCTGCCGCGGGTGCCTCCTCGCCGTAGGCCTTGGGGAGCTCGGGATAGGGGCTCCAGTACCCGCGGGTGGCGATCGCCTCCAAGGCCCCGTCGAGGGTCTGGCGGTGGCGCTCGAGCAGCTCGGTGGCGGCGGGCTCGACGGACGTCGTGGACATACTCATCGCTCCTGTCTGGGGGGAAGGCACAAGAATACCAAGGCATCCGACCGTTCGGTAGCATTGGCCCCGATGAATGTCGCACGGGACCCCCAAGGCCTCGCAGAGGAGATGTTCGCCGCCGATCAGGCCTCGCAGCGTCTGGGCATCGAGATCGACGAGCTGACGCCAGGACGCGCGGTTGCGAGCATGCGAATCTCCGATGCAATGATCAACGGCCATGGGATCGCGCACGGCGGCTACGTCTTCCTGCTGGCCGACACGGCGTTCGCTGTCGCCTGCAACTCCCACGGCGAGCGGACCGTGGCGCGCTCCTGCGAGATCGTGTTCCTGCGGGCGGCGCACGAGGGCGAGGTCCTGCGAGCGACGGCGGTGCAGCGCAGCCAGGCTGGTCGCAGCGGCGTGTACGACGTGACTGTGGTGCGGGGTGCCGACGAAGTCGTCGCCGAGTTCAGGGGGCAAAGTGCGGCGACGAGGAGCAGCGATGGGACCGGCGAGCGGAGGCTGGAGGCGCGATGAGCGACGCCTACCTCCTCGGCGGCGTGCGAACACCGATCGGCCGCTATGGAGGGGCACTGGCGCCCGTCCGGCCCGACGACCTCGCGGCGCACGTGATCCGCGAGCTCTTGGTGCGTTTTCCAGGGCTCGACCCCGAGCGCATTGACGACGTCCTCCTGGGCTGCGCCAACCAGGCCGGCGAGGACAACCGCAACGTCGCGCGCATGGCAGCGCTGATCGCCGGCCTGCCCGAGTCGGTGCCTGGAGCGACCGTCAACAGGCTGTGCGCCTCCGGGATGGAGGCCGTCCTGATCGCCGCCCGTCAGATCAAGCTCGGGGAAGCCGAGGTCGTAATCGCCGGGGGTGTCGAGAGCATGAGCCGAGCGCCGTTCGTCTTGCCCAAATCCGAGCAGCCCTTCGGCCGCAAGGCCGAGATCTTCGACACGACAATCGGCTGGCGGTTCATCAATCCCGTCCTGGCCTCGACCGTGGGTACCGATTCGATGCCCGAGACGGGCGAAAACGTCGCCGGCGACTTCCAGGTCTCCCGTGAGGACCAGGACGCGTTCGCGCTGCGTTCCCAGCAGCGCGCGGCCCGCGCGGTTCAGAACGGCCGCTTCGCCGCAGAGATAGCTCCGGTTTCAGTGCCACAGCGACGGGCGGAGCCGCGCCTGGTCGACCGCGACGAACATCCTCGCGTGACCTCGCTCGAACGTCTTTCCGCGTTGCCGACTCCGTTTCGCTCGGGCGGGACCGTCACGGCAGGCAACTCGTCCGGGATCAACGACGGTGCCGCCGCGCTGCTGATCGTCTCGGAGTCGGTGGTCGAACAGCTAGGAGTGCGGCCGCTGGCGAAGATCATCGGCGGCGCTGCCGCCGGGGTTGCGCCTCGGGTGATGGGCATCGGCCCGGTCCCTGCGACCCAGAAGCTGCTTGGTCGGCTCGGCCTGTCGCTCGGTCAGATCGATGTGATCGAGCTGAACGAGGCTTTCGCCGCCCAGTCGCTCGCGGTGCTCCGCGAGCTTGGCCTTCCCGACGACGCCGAGCACGTGAACCCGAACGGCGGCGCGATCGCGCTCGGACATCCGCTCGGAATGAGCGGCGCACGGCTGCTGCTGACAGCGGCGTTCGAGCTCAGGGAGCGTGCCGCTAGCCGCGCGCTCTGCACGATGTGCGTCGGCGTCGGCCAGGGCGTCGCCGCGACGCTCGAGGCGACCTGATGGAGGCGTCCGCCGTGAGCACCAGGGACAGGCTTTCGACGGAGGCCGCGCGGCTGTTCGCCCAGCGTGGTTATCACGGGACCTCGATCGGGGATCTCGCTGCAGCTCTCGGGATCCAGAAGGCATCGGTGTACTCGCACATCAAAGGCAAAGAAGACCTCCTTGCGGAGATCGCACTCGCCGGCGCCGAGGCGTTTCACGGCGCGCTCGATGCCGTGCCCGACGCCCACCCGGATCAGCGGCTGCGGCTGGCCCTGCGCGCGCATCTCGGCGTCGTAGACCAGCAGCTGGAGGTCGCGACGGTGTTCCTGAACGAGTGGCGCTACCTGACCGGCCCGGCACGGGAACGCTTCCTTGCCGAGCGCCACCACTACGAGCGCCGCATCCGTCGCTTGTTCGAGGATGCTGCCGCGGCGGGCGCGCTGAGAGCGGACCTGGATGTCCGTCATGCGGTGCTTGCGTTCTTGTCCATCGGAAACTGGGCCTACACGTGGATGGCGCACTCGATCGACGTCGATCGCGAAGCGGAGGCGTTCTGGTCGCTCCTGGTCGACGGCGCTGGTGGCGATAGACTGCCTGCCGACCGATCGGTAGCGAGAGGAGTTTGAGAATGTCCGCAACGCAGCGCGCCGCAGCCACATCGGAGCAGGCTCCGCCCGTCGTGCTCGTGGAGCGCGATCAGCCGATCGCGACCGTGACGATGAATCGCCCTGAGCAGCTTAACGCCCTCTCGAACGAGCTGATGACCGGACTCGTGCAGGCGATCAAAGAGCTTGATCGGGATCGTGAGATCCGCGCGATCGTGCTCACGGGCTCCGAGCGGGCGTTCGCGGCCGGAGCAGACATCAAGGAGATGTCCTCTCTATCGGCGATCGAGTTCGCCTTCGGAGCCCGGATCGAGGAATGGGATGCGCTCCGCGCTGTTCGGACTCCGCTGATCGCCGCGGTCTCTGGGCACTGCCTGGGCGGCGGGTGCGAGCTCGCGATGATCTGCGACATCCTGATCGCCTCCGAGACGGCCAGCTTCGGGCAGCCCGAGACGGGCGTCGGGATCATCCCAGGGGCGGGCGGAACCCAACGGCTGGTGCGGGCGATCGGAAAGGCCAAGGCGATGGATGTGATCCTCTCGGGGCGCACGCTCAGCGCCGTCGAGGCCGAGCGCGCCGGGCTGGTGTCGAGAGTCGTGACGCGCGAGATGTACCTTCGCGAGGCGCAAGCCGTGGCGCGGGCGGTCTCATCGCGCGCACCGATCGCCCAGCGGCTGGCGAAGGAGGCGGTTGACAGGGCTGCGGACATGGGGCTCGCCGACGGGCTGGCTTTCGAGCGCAAATCGCTGTATCTCGCGTTCGCGTCCGAGGACGCGCAGGAGGGACTTTCAGCCTTCGGTGAGCGAAGGAGGCCGCAGTGGTCCTGGAAGTAGCGCAGGCCGATGGAGTGCTCGAGCTGACGCTCGCCCGCCCGGACGCTCTCAACTCGTTCACGGTCGAGCTTCACGAAGAGCTCGCCAAGGCGCTCAAGCAGGCACGCCGCGACGAGTTCCGCGCGGTGGTGATCACCGGGGCCGGCCGGGCGTTCTGCGCGGGGCAGGATCTCGCTGAGCTGCAGGATCAGGACATGCCCATCGGTGATCGCCTCCAGCGCCTCTATAACCCCAACATCCGCGCGCTCGTGGAGCTCCGTAAGCCCGTCATCGCGGCGGTCAATGGTGTGGCCGCGGGCGCGGGAGTCGGCCTCGCGCTGGCCTGTGACCTGCGGATTGCCTCGGAGAAGGCGAGCTTCGTGCCGGCGTTCGCATCGATCGGGCTGGTTCCGGACTCGGGCATGTCGTGGTTCGCCACTCGCCTGATCGGCTACGCGCGAGCATTCGAGTGGATTACCTCGAGCAGGAAGCTCAGCGCGTCCGAGGCACTCGAGTGGGGCCTGGTCAACGAGGTGGTCGCCCCGGAGGCTGTCCTAGATCGCGCTCGTGAACACGCCAGGGGCCTGGCTGATTCGCCCGGGAACGCGGTGGCGATGACCAAACGTCTGCTCAGAAGCGCGCTCGAAGTGTCACTCCATGAGCAGCTCGAGCTCGAACGCCAGCTTCAGCAGGCGGCGAGCGAGCATCCCGCATATCAGGAGCGTGTCTCGGCGTTCCTCTCCAAGCAGCCCGCGCGAACCGGCTGACCCCGTCATCGATGTCCGGGACGCTTCGATCGCTGCCGAGCCTGGCGGGGATCACGCGGACGTTTGCGGGTCCGCTGGAGCGTGCTCGCCGCGTGGCCGGTGCGCAGCCAGCCGTGGTGTGTGGGGAGCAGCGCTTGACGCACGCGGAGCTATACGAACGCGTCCAGCGGCTGGTCGGTGCGCTGCGGGCGATGGGGCTCGGAGAGGGGGCACGGGTGGCAGTCGTTGGACCGAACTGTCACCGCTACCTGGAGCTGTACCTTGCGGTCCCCGCGGGGGGATTCGTGCTGGTCCCACTGAACGCCCGCCATACCGAGCGGGAGCTCGGGTACGCACTCGAGGACTCCGAAGCGAGCGTGCTGTTTGCGACCGCCGCCTATCGCGCTCTCGAGCCGGCCGTGGACCGGTTCGTCGAGTTGCCCGACGGCTACGACGCGGTGCTTGCGGACTCCGACTCCGGCTGGTGGGGATCGATCCGGGAGGATGATCTGGCCGGCCTTTTCTATACGGGCGGGACGACCGGCGCCGCCAAGGGCGTGATGCTCACGCACGGCAACCTGGTGGCCAACGCTTACCACTTCATGACGTGCTGGCCGTTCAGTCCAGAGACCCGCTGGCTGGTCGTCGCTCCGATGTTCCACGCTGCAGGCACGATCGGGGTGCTCGCCACCGTGTGGGCGGGCGGCTGTCATGTGATCGTGCCCGGGTTCGATCCGGGCGCCGTACTCGACGCGGTCGAGCGGGAGAGAGTCACGGCGACGCTGGTGGTGCCGACGATGATGGGCGCGCTGGCCGACGAGCAGGAGCAGCGACCGCGCGACGTCTCGTCCCTGCGGTGGCTCAGCCACGGCAGCTCCCCCGTGGGGACATCGGTCCTCCGACGCACCGCCGCCGCCTTTCCGGACGCCTCGCTACTGCATGTCTACGGCTTGACGGAGACCGCGCCGATCCTGACGCTCCTTCCCGACGAGCAACTGTTGCTCGACAGCCCGCAGGCTCGCTCGTGCGGGAGGCCCGCGATCGGAATCGAGCTACAGGTCGTCGACAACGCCGGCCGGCGGCCGCTCCCGCCCGGCGAGGTGGGCGAAGTTCGGGCGCGCGGGGCGAACGTGACCGCCGGGTACTGGAACAAGCGCGAGGCGACCGAGCTCGCGCTCGCCGGCGGCTGGCTGGCGACCGGGGACCTCGGCTACCTGGACGACGCCGGTCACCTATTCCTCGTCGACCGCGTCAAGGACATGATCATCTCCGGCGGAGAGAACGTGTACTGCACCGAAGTCGAGGAGGCGCTCTACTCGCACTCCGCGGTCCGCGAGGCCGCGGTCTTTGGGATCCCCGACGAGCGCTGGGGTGAGGCGGTGCATGCGGTGGTCGTCCCTCATTCGCAAGTCAGCGAGGAGGAGCTATTGCTGCACTGCCGCCGCCTGATCGCGGCCTACAAGGTCCCTAAGCAAATCGAGCTGACCTCCGAGCCGCTACCTAAATCGGGAGCGGGGAAGATCCTCAAGCGGCGGTTGCGGGAGCCGTTCTGGGAGGGTCACGAAACGCAGGTGAGCTGACCCGACCGAGTTTCGGCGCTTCGTAGACTCGGACGGATGGCGGACTGGTGGCGGCTTCTCTCCTCGCATCGGAGGCACGGACGGCCTTCGAGGTATCTCATGGGCGGGTTCGCTGCGCTCGCCGTGGCAGTGGCAGCCTGCGCGACGGCTGTGGTGCTCCACGGCCGAGCTACGCATCGTCGCTCGCGCGCGACGCTGATCGTCAGCCGTCATGTCGTCCTCCCGCATCCGCGTCATGCGCGTCCGAGGTCGTCGAGCGCCCTATCGCGGACGGAGGCGCTCGGCGCTGCCCACATCCGCCAGCTCGCCCGCCTGGGCATGCCGATCTACTGCGGCGGCCGCCGCGGCAATGAGGTCGCCTTCACGTTCGACGACGGCCCAGGCCCGTACACGTACCTCGCGCTGCGCGACCTCAGGGCTGCCGGCGAGCGGGCCACGTTCTTCGTTGTCGGCCGGAGCATGCACGTTCACCCCGGCTTGATGCCACATGAGCTGGCGCTTGGAGCGATCGGCGATCACAGCTTCCACCATCTCGACCTGCAGCTCCTGACGAATGCCGAGATCTCCTCCGAGATCTCGAGCACCAAGCGGATGATCGAGCAGCAGACCCGCGAGCACGTGGACCTGTTTCGGGCGCCCTACGGCGCCCGGGACGCGCGCGTGGACAAGATCGTGAAGCGCCTGGGGCTGCTCGAGGTCATGTGGTCGATGGATTCCCGCGACTCGCTAGGCGCCAACTGGCGGGGGATCATCAAGAACGTCGGAGCCGGAATCCATCCTGGGTCGATCATCCTGATCGAGAACCACGGCCAGACGATCCGGGCGCTGCCTACGCTGATGTCGCTGCTGCATAGGAGGCACCTTCGCTCGGTGAGCCTCCCGGAGTTGCTCGCCTCCGATCCGCCGTCGATCGCGCAGGTTCGACATGGCCTCTACGCGTGCGAGCCAGTACGGCCGCCCGTCATGAGCGGAGGGTGAGGGAGGGGACGGGCTCCGCTACACGGCGCGTGAGCTGCCGCCGTCGACGGGCAGCGCGACGCCCGTGATGTAGCTCGCGCGCTCGGAGCAGAGGAACGCTGCCGCTGCCGCGAACTCCTCGACCGTGCCGAGGCGGCGGGCCGGGATCTGCGCGAGCCGCTCAGGCTTGTCGGCCCCGAGCTCGCGCGAGCGGTCGGTGGCGATCCCGCCCGTCAACAGCGAGTTGATCGTCACGCCGTCGCCGGCGACCTGGCGCGCGATTGTCTTCAGCGCCGCCAGCAGCCCGGCGCGATGGGAGGCCGACAGCACGAGGACCGGACTTGGCTCCTTTACTACAGCCGAGGACACTGAGACAACACGGCCCCAGCCACGCGCCTGCATTCCAGGCACGGCCGCCTGCACGAGCGCGATGGCGCCGAGCAGCAGCAGCTCGTACGCCGCTCGCCACTGCTCGAGACCGAACGACAGCGCATCCTCGGAGGCGTGCGGGCCGCCGCTGTTGGTCACGAGGATGTCGATGGGGCCGAGGTGATCCTCGATCCGCGCGATGAGACCTTGCGCCGCGCTCGCGTCGCCAGTGTCGTGGACGTAGGGGTGGGCTCCGATAGACCGCGCCGCGGCGGTGATCCGATCCTCCGAGCGTGAGCTGATCGCGACGGTGGCTCCTTCCAGCGCCAGCTCGCTGGCGATCCCGAAGCCGAGCCCCTTCGAGGCGCCTGTGACAAGGGCGATCTTCCCGTGCAGTCCTAGATCCATGCGGTGGCGATCCTACTGAGCGTCGCCGAACGAGCCGTACGCCGCCGATTAGACCGTCGGAGATACGATCCGCTCAGGTGTGCTTCGGGCAAGGAGCGCGGACACTGAAGGCCGTCTGGCTAGGGCTGTTGGCTGTCGCGCTTGGGGTCGGCATTTGCCGCAGCTGAGGCTCCTTCACCCGCGGCGCGACCCGCGGCGAAGCCGCCGACGATCACCTTCTACCTGGGGCTAAAGCGGCCCGAAGGGCGTGCAGTGGCGGCGTTCCTCGCCGTCCAGCGGCCTGGCTCGCCGACCTAGCGCAGGTTCCTCGCACCTAGACAGATTGGCCGCCTTTACGGTGCCAGCTTTCGCCACCAGACGGGCGTTCCTACGCGCGATTCACCGGTTGGGGCTCTCGGCACAGGTTGATCGGTTGGGCGTGTTCGCACGCCTGCGCGGGACGAAGGTTCAGATGGAGCACGTGTTTCGTGTGCGGATCAGGTCCAACGGCTATGTCCTGAAGGTGCCAGCCCGTTATGCCACGCCGAGCTACGACCTTGCGAGCGGGCTCGGCGTACCCAGCTTTGATCAGATCGCTGCGGCGCTCCCGCCCCCAGCCACCTGACGACCCACCCTCGCGAGTCCCGATACGGTTCCCAAGCGGCCTGAGCCGCCTGTGAGGTGCGCGACACCTCTCGCAGGCGGGCCCGCGCCCGCGGGGTACCATCACCCCGCGCGGGCGGTTAGCTCAGCTGGTAGAGCGCCTGCCTTACAAGCAGGAGGTCACTGGTTCGAGCCCAGTACCGCCCACTGGTGAAAGTGCTGTAAACCGACCGGTTCTTGTCAGCGCGAGTGTTGACGGAACAGGTCATAGACGGAGCGCGCGGCCTTTTCCGGCCTTTTCAGCGGCGGCACGAACGCGGGCCGCTCTTGGCTGTTGCGGGCCGACCCGCGGGCTCGACCGAAGGGCTTCGGTAGCTCTCTCGGTCTCAACTCCGAGCAGGTTGCGAATCTCCGTGCGGAGTTGCTCGCGATCGTTTCGGCGCATCAGCTGCGCGTAGATCGCGAGCGTGGTCGTGGGATTCGTATGTCCGACTTGCGCTTGGATGTAAGGGAGGTCGTAGCCGGCCGCGACCATGAATGTGATGTAGGTCCGGCGGAGGGTGTGGGGGGTGACGTGGACGCGGATCGGCGGCTCGTCTCGAGCGGTCCGGAGTTCATTGGCGCGTGTGAGCACTGGCTTGACGACGCGCGAGAGGATGTTGTTGCGGTCACGGCGGGTGCCCGCGCGGGTGGGGAAGGCGGGCGCGTCCATCGCCGCGGTGGGTCTGCTGGCGCGGTAGGCGGTGAGCTCGTCGAGGAGGCTGGGATGGATGTCGACCGAGCGGATGCCCGCTTCGGTTTTTGCGTCGCGTATGTGGAAGCGGGCCTTGGCGAGGCTGATGTCTTGATTGTCGAGTTGGCAGAGCTCCCCGACCCGTGGGCCGGCGAGCGCGAGGGTGGCGATGATCGCGCGGCGCGGACCGCATGTTGGTCGATCGGCGTTTCCATGGCACTCGTACAGATACATCGCAGTGGTTGGTGCGACGCCGACGTGAGCCCCGATCCTCTTCCAGTCGAGCCGGGCCTCGTCGCGCAGCAGCCGCACCTGGCTCGCTCTCTCGAGCGTGCGTGGTCTGTGTCGATTGTCGAGCTGGTCGGCGGCCTCGAGCAGCTCGAGGAGCTCGTCAACGTCGAGCGCGCCGCGATTATGCCGGCGCTCTAGCGGCTCGCGGGTTCGTCGTCCGCGGGCGAGGTTGCGCTCGATCCATCCCGCGTCCTCAGCGTCGTCGAGGATCAGCGCAAGTGTGCGAAGTGTCTTGTTGATCGAGTCGTTGGAGAGCGTGCGCAGGCGCAGCCGGTTTCGCGGGTCTCGAAGCGGGCGACCTGCCTTAGCAGCGTCCCGGATCTGTGCGTTCTCCCGGTGGATCTGCTCGCGGTACTGCTTGATCTTCGCGATGGTGATCTCCGAGGGGCGAAGCTCACCGAAGAAGGGCGCGAGGTAGCGCTTGAGCTGCGTCTCGTTGAGCTCGGTCGTGCGCGGGCGGATCGCCGGGTTCCGCTTGCGGGCGTCCAGCCAGTCGGTGGCGAGCTCCCGGAAGGTCGGCTCGTCGTCGCGGTCTCGTGTGGTGGCTTCCCTCCGAGGTGCCCACTGGCCCAGCTCGATCTTCGCGAGCAGCTGGCGGCGAGCGTGTTCGGCGCGAACCTCGTCCCACCCGTCGTTGGTGTTGCCGAGCGGCACGCGTTCGTCAGTACCGGCGATGCGGACGCGGAGGGCAAAGGTGACGCTGCCTTCCTTGCGGCGGTCGCGCGTGATCTGTACGCCTGGCGGTCGGGGCATCGTCTTACACCGATCCGTCCAGGAGGTCTTGCAGTTGCGCCAGCCTGGGAGCGTCTTCAACCAGCTCTCGGCGGGTCCGTCTCCTTCTCGGCGTCCTATGCGACGGCCGAGGCCTGGGAGCTGGCGAGCCCGCGGCACCGTCACATGCCGCCGGAAGCGCGTGGGCATTGAAGCGGATCGGCGCCTTCGGCCCGGTGCCCAGCTTGTAGCCGCCCCATTCTCGCCAGTGGGCATATACGGTTGATCGGGCGACACCGAGCTGTGCTGCGAGCTGCTGAACCGTCAGGCTCTGAGTTGTCGTGGGGTGGTTGCGCTGAGTAAGTGCCGCGAGCAACGCTTCGATGTCCTCGCGGATGGCCTCGGTGACGCGGGCGGCGATCACCTCCACGGTGGGCTCCTCGACTCCTGCCTGCCCGCTTCCCTGACGCATGCCCGCTTACTGTATCAGATGTGTTTCCTGCGCTGCAAGATCTACAAGCACGCTATTCTGGGGGGGTGCGTCCGGACGCTGTGAGGAGCGCTGTGCTGCTGCGAGAGGCTCGATTGCGGGCGGGGCTGAGTCAGGTGGGGTTGGCTGAGCGCAGCGGCAAGGATCGGGTGCAGATCAACCGTTATGAGGCGGGGGGGGTGGCGCCGAGCCTTGACACGTTGATCGATCTGGTCCGCGCATGCGGGTTTGATCTCTCCCTGGAGCTGGTGCCGGCCCGCTCGGGCGACGAGGACGGGCTGGGTGAGCTTCAGCGACTGTCACCCGAGCGGCGGCTTGAGCGAATGCTCGAACGGATGGGCGGCTGAGCTTGATGGCGCGACGAAGGCAGAGGTTTGATCCAGTGGCGATCCTTAGCGCCCTTGAGCGCAATTACGTCAGCTATGTGCTGATTGGCGGGCTGGCGCAGGTGCTCCGCGGCGCCGATCTGGTCACCACAGGCGTTGACATCTGCCCGTCGTTTGTCAAAAACAATTTTGACCGGCTGAGCGACGCGATCAATGAGCTCGGCGTGACCGGGACGGAGGGACGCCCGGTCGCGCTCGACGAGCAGGCGCTGACACGCGCACCAGTGCTCGAAGTGTTCACCAGCGCCGGTGAGCTGAAGGTGATTCCCTCGCCGTCTGGCGTGCCAAGCGGGTATGTCGACCTGCGGCGAGCGGCGAGTCGGGAGGACCTGGGTCAGGGAGTGAGGCCAGTGGTCGCCTCCGTCGGTGACCTGGCCGCGATGGCTGCGGCGCTTGGTCGCGAGCGGGACCTCGAGCGGCTGCCTGCCCTGAGGCGGATCGTGGAGCTCGAGGCCCACCGGCACCCGGCACCCGAGCGGGTGGCGGCGCCCGCCCCGCCACGCCGGACTCCAGCCGCACGGCGCGGACAGCGCCTTACGCCCTAAGGCCAGCGGCGCCTGTCTCTTGCGTTTGCGACCTTCGGCTTCCACCGCCTGAGATCGTGATCCGAGAGCCTGCGGAGTAGCTGCTCGGCGTCAAGCGCTGGCCGGTCAGCCATCGCGACGCGCCCACGCCGCCGCACCGCTGATCGCGCTGGAGAACCGATCCCACCTGATCGCCAGCTCGAGCCGATCCGCCCATCGACAGCTCGCCTCGGCCAGCTGATCATGCTCGAACGGCACGCCGCGCGAGCGGGCGTCCACATGGCGCGGCCAGGCGCGCGAGCATCCTAACCTTGGAGAGACCAGTCCTCGCTCGATCCGGGAGATCGCCTGCTGGGTCGTCCCGGCGCGCTACACGAGCGCCGCCTGGCTCAGCCCGCGCCGCGCACGAAGCTCACGAACCAACTCCCCAGCATCCACCCCACAGCATCACATCCGACGTATCTCCACGTCCACTTACAACCCAGTTGGCCACCCCACGATCACCGCTCCAAACCCCCAGCCACCGCATCAACCAGCATGTCTGACAGATTCTCACGACCTCCACAGACCAGCCCAGAAAGAGCCGGACACACCACGTGCATCAGGGATGCTCGGGCGGCGGCCGATAGGGGAGCTCCACTCACTCATCGATCAGCACAACGGGCGTTAGGATGAGGTGATGGCCGACGATCGCTGCGACCTGCTGTGTCTCGATCTGCCGCGAGCGGAGGAGATCCGCGGGAGATTGGATGTCGCGGCGGTTGGGATGGCCGCAGCGAGGGCGAAGGCCCTCGGTGACCCTACGCGCCTGACGATCGCGATCGCGCTGCGCGAGGGGAACGAGCTGTGTGTCTGTGACCTGGGATGGATCACGATGCGGGCCGAGAACCTCGTTGGCCACCACCTGCGTGTGCTGCGCGAGGCCGGCTTGACCGCGTCTCGTCGCGATGGGAAGATCGTGTTCTACTCCCTCACGGAGACCGGCCGGACGCTCGTCGACACCCACCTCGCGACGATCGGGGCGCGGACATGAGCACGCTGGCGGAACTGCCGACGATCACCGCCGAGGCGCCCCCCGTTGGTGATCCGCGCGAGCGCGACCGCTTGATCCGCCGCGCGAAGGCGCTGTCGTGGCTGAGCCTGGCGTGGATGACGGTGGAAGGCGCGGTCGCGATCACCGCTGCGCTGATGGCGGGGTCGGTCGCGCTGTTGGGGTTCGGGATCGACTCTGGGATCGAGGGGTTCGCGTCGGTGATCGTGATCTGGCGGTTCACCGGCGCTCGCCGGCTCTCCGAGCAGGCGGAGTTGCGTGCTCAGAAGGCGGTGGCGGTCTCGTTCTTCCTGCTTGCTCCTTACATCGCCCAGGACGCGATCCGGGCGCTGGCCGCTGGCGAGCATCCCTCGACCAGCTGGGTGGGGATCGGGCTGTCGGTCAGTTCGATCATCGTGATGCCGCTGCTTGGCCGCGCTAAGCAGCGCGTTGGCGAGCGTCTTGGATCGGGCGCGACTGCGGGCGAGGGTGCGCAGAACCTGCTGTGCGCCTACATGGCGGCAGGCGTGCTTGTCGGGCTGGCCACCAACGCCGCGCTGGGCTGGTGGTGGCTTGACCCGCTGGTCGCGCTCGTGATCGCCGCGGTCGCGGTCCGGGAGGGCCGCGAGGCATGGGCGGGCGAGGGCTGCGCCTGCGTCACGTTCCCAGGGCTTGAGACAGACGGCTGCCAGGACGACTGCTGCTGATGGCTCATCTCCATGACCGTGGCCACGGTCATGGGCATGAGGGTCACTCTCACGGGATCTAGGCGGACGCCGATCCAAGCCACCGGGTGTTCGTAACTGTTGGCGGCAATCCCAGTGTCGTCGGTCAGCGTAAGCGCCGCGCTCGTCACCATCGGCAACGGTGAGAGCGTACCGCGGCATATGCTGCGCTCAATGTGGGCCAGATAACGAGAGGCTGGATGCCAGGACATGCCCGCGCGTAGACAGAGCCGGGGCAAGACCAGACGAGCGTTGCGGAGCCTCGATGTGGCCGACCGAGAGCGAGTCATCGACTGGTGGATGCTGGCCGAGCAGCGGATGAACACCGACCAGGGCGACCCGAGCACACCCTCCGAGGCCGTTGCCATGAGCGCCTTGATCGAGATGGTCGGAGATACTCCGCGCGCCGCGCCCTTGTGGCTCGCGGTCCGAGCCGGCTATTCGCTGCGGACGTTCGTCGGACTGTTCGCCTCCATGGCCTGGCCGCTCGACGTGTCGGTCCTCAACCGCGACGGGATCGTTGGCTTGGCGTGTACTCCGGCAAACGACTTGCTGGATTCCTTGCTTGCCGGCGAGGAGGACATCCGCGCCCTGCTCGATCCGGTGGCGTCGCTTGTCGCTACGTACACCGAGAGTGCGTTCGATGCCGTCGCGTCGGTCGAGCCTGAGTTCTGGGACGGACTCCTACAGGTCGCGACGTATCAACTCCAGCACAACCTCGGCAGGGTCTTCGACGTGGAGACAGCCGAGCCTGTGCTCCGTTACGGGTTCGTGCTGAGGGCGCTTGACGAAGCGCTGGGCCTGGCTTCAGTGCCTGAGCAGCACTGAGCGGTTGCCGGAAGCCGCTCGCAGCGAATCGGACGACAGCGCGTCCGATTCGTCGCATACGAGGCGTAAGCGCCAGCGCGCAGTGGCGCATGCTCTTGGGCGAACTCGGGAGCGAGCGTCGGCCGTTGATTTGGTGAGGTCCGGGCGATCGCTCTCCGGCAAAGCGAGCGTCGGGCCGGCGCGGCCTGTACTTGGCTAGCCGTCCGGCCCGGAGACCGCGCTCTGACTGAACGCCAGGCCGTAGCCCAGCCGGAATGCGTGTTCGACCTCCGCCTCTGACAGTGTCGGGCCGTCGCCGTCCTCGACGTTGAGCTGGTGACGTCCCCAGGATCGATCGAGCGCTTCCTTGACCGCCCATCTCGTGACCTGGTCCCAGATTTCGCCGGTCGATCCGAACGCGGCAGGCAGGCCTTCTTCGACGCTGATGGCCCCGGCGGCGACCGCCATCCCGGCATCGTCGGCGCTCATCTCTCGCAGCTTGGTGGAGTAGTCCGGATCGAAGCCGTTCCAATCCCCGCGCTCGACCTCAGCTTCACGGAGGCGGTATCCCATGATCAGAGCATCGAGAGCGAGGTTCCAGTCGACCCGGTTGTCGGTCAGGTCAGCGGCGAGTCTGCTGGCCACTTCGGCTGCGGGTTCGGGAAGAGGGCTCGGATTCTCAGCGTCAAGGAGCTGTTCCGTTCGCTCACGTAGCGCCTGCGCTTCGGGGTCGTGGAGCGGCGGTTGCATCGGCGGGGGAGTCAGGGCCATCTCCGCGTACTTGCCCCACTCGACAGCGAGGTGATTCCACCAGGCCGCCTCGCCGACGTCGTGGGTGAACGCGTCGAAGTCCGAGGAGCCCGGGTTGAACAGCTTGTTGCTGATTGCGGCGTACTCGTCATCGCCGATCGTGATCTTGATCGCAATCAGCCCGGCCATTCCGCGGAGATACCGGCTCGCGTACTGCGTCTGGATGTCCACCAGCTCCGGATGGTCGTCCGGATTGGTCGAGTCAGCGGACGGCGGGTCGAGGAGCGCGAGGTGGTAGGCGGTCGCCATCGCGTATCCGGACCGGACCTCCTGACGCACCTCGTGCGTGTCCATTACCCGGAACTCCGCGCGGCACTGCTCAATGAGTTCGAGCGCCGCATCGTCGAGCGGATAGTGCTCGTCGATCAGATTCAGGATCAGGGCGTGGGTGTGGGCGAGCTCCGGGTTCGGCGGCCTGACCGTGTCGTGCAGCAGAACCGTCAGTGCGCGGGCGAGGAAGATCGCTGCTCGCCGTGGTCCGGGACCCGAGAGCGATCTGCTGATCAGCTTCGCGCCACGACGGCTGGTCTTGCGGTCGCCGCACGGGAACGCGTCAGCGTCACAGAAGGCGACCAGAATGTCCGCCCCGCAGGACACGAAGTGGTAGGCGTTCTGCTCGGGTGACCGGCCCGGGCTGATCACCTCCGCGTCATAGGACAGACCCTTCTCCGCGGCCAGCGGCGTCAGCAGCTCACGACGCAACTGCGGACCCCGGTTACGCACCTCGTTCACTCGTCAGTAACGGCGTCGGCGCCTCGCCGGCCACCTCGTCGACGAACCGCACCGGGTAGCCCAGCCGCAGCAGCGCCCGCAGCGTCTGACTGTCGGGGAGCTTGCGGCGCGGAAGCCCGTTGCGCAGAAGGTTTCGTTGCAGCTGCATGGTGGCGCCGATCGAGAAAACCGCCCACGCCTCCGGGCTGTTCCCGAGCAACCGAAAGAAGCCGCGTTCGTCAAGCTCCGCCAGATACGCAACAAGACCGCGAAGACGATCGGGCTCCTCCGACATCCGTTCGTAGTCGAGCTCACCGTCACGGATACGGACCAGATGGCGCTCCACGCGAGCGGCGTCGTTCGGCGGCCTTGGCGGGGAGTCCTGTCCCAGCCGGCATGCGTAACCGAGCAACGCAGCACCCGCGTACGCGCCGTACGGCGGATCGGTCTCCTCGATCCCCATCCCGGTCAGGCCGACGGACAGCAGCGTCGTCGCGAGCCGGGACGGAGCGCTGATCTCAACGAACACCCCCTCGGCGTCCTGCAGCAGATCAAGACCCCGCTCACGGTCATCGGCCTCGAAGTCGGCGAGGGCGGCAATCGTGGGAAGCACTCCTTGCTTTCTGCGAAAACTGAGCACCGTGCACGACCAAGTATCACGGAGCACACCACCCCGAGCAAGCCTCCGTCACCAACCGGAGACCCCGAAACGCGCGGCTCGGGCTGCGCGCTATCACCTGATCTGGACGCAACGCGGCGCCGCGTCAGATCACGTTGGGGCTCCCGTTACAAGCGGCGTCAGACGCAAACCGCATCCGCCCGATCCGCCCACCCGGTTACTTGCGACAGCCTGGTCCGGGTCCTTCGATTTCGCTCGATGTGCCTCGGCAGGCGCCGCACGCCAGCCCCGTGGAAGCGAGGCAGACTCGTAGCAGCACCCGAGTGGCGTGTCGAGCAGGCCCGACGCTCGCTTTGCCGGAGAGCGGTCGTCCGCACCTCACAAGTCAACGGCCGCTGCTCGCTTTCGGATCCGCCCACGGGCGAGCGCAGTCCGTTAGGTTCTAAGGCCGGTTGGTACGACAGGCGCGTCTTCGATGAAAGCGGGTGGCGGAACTGGCGTGACCCACGACGGGAATGAGTCATCTCTATGCCAGAAGAAGCAGAGCACGAGGCTCTCGTGGCGCGCGGCGCATGGCGCAATTAATCCGTGCCAACCTTCATCCGCGAGCTGTTCGCCAACCCTCTGATACGGGCGCCAGGTCTTGCGTCCGGGCTGAGGCACTGGGAGACCAACCGCTTCAAGGCGTTGTTTGCTGGACAGGTCAGCGACGTCCGTAGGGGCTAATTCGAATCGCCAGACGTCGCGCGGGAGTCCTTGGCCTGGAGGTAATCCCGCTTCGGCAAGATGGCGATACCACTCACTCCACATGCCGGCCTCATCGCTCGCGAGGTAGACGGCGCCAACCTTGACTCCGCGCTGCCAGCGGCCATCGGCGGGATCTGCCGGGCGCCCGCAAGGATCCAGCGCATGCCGGATGTGACGCAACCAAACCCCTTCGACCCTCAGGGGCTGGGCGTCGAGGGCCACTCTGTTCAGGCCGCGACCGGATACTCCAGTGATGAGACGAGCCGTGCAACGGGCCGGAATTTGCCCGCCGCCATGAGATCAATCGGTCGTCGCTCGTCGAGCGCGGCGATCGGTTTTGCGAGCCACATCGGAATGTAGGCAGGTTCCATCACGCGAGCGAGCCTGTCGACGATCTCGACGAACGAGGCAACGCGATCAGCCCTCTCGCCGCTTGGGCTGCTGCGGAGCGCCAGCCAGTCCCGTACGGTGCTCGGAGAAGCACGCACAGCTGTCGCGATCGTCCGGTCGTTGAGATGCGCCAACCGGTGCACGCGCACCAACTCCTCGTTGAACGGCGATTCGACAGCAGGTACTGAAGGGACCGGCTTCTTCGGTGAGCGCCTATGAGCCTTGTCGTTCTTCAGAGCGCTCTTTAGCTCGGCCCCGGCGGTGAACCTAGGGATTCTGGTCGCTTTGATTTGGATTCGCTGCCCCGTCTGCGGATTCCGAGCTGTGCGGCCTCCCCGTTCGGACACGGAGAATTTCCCGAATCCGCTGAAGACCACCTCATCGCCTCTCTTGAGTGCCTCCTCTATCGCCGTGATCGCAGCGTCCAGCACTTTGCTGACGTCCGAACTCGACAAGCCGCTGCTCTTGGCGACGGCCTCGACAACGTTCGGTTTGAACGGCCGCCTCGTGAGCCTGATTGGTTGGCCGTTTAGCACTTTTCGTAGCTCCGCGCCGGCGGTGAACTTAGGGATTCGGGTCGCCGCGACTCGGATTCGCTGTCCTGTCTGTGGGTTGCGACCTGCGCGGCTTTTCCGTTCGGACACCGAGAATTTCCCGAATCCGCTGAAGACCACCTCATCGCCTCGCTTGAGGGTCTTCTCTATGGCGGTGATCGCACCATCGAGCACCTCGCTGACTTCCGAACGCGGCAAGCCGCTGCTCTTCGCGGCAACCTGCGCGACGTATGCTCTGGAAACCGCCTTCCCGGAATTCATGGTCTACGCATGGTAGCCGACGTGAATCCGACGCGATCCCGCGAGGACGGTACTGAGGCCGGCTCGAGCACGGCTTTCGCCCACTTGCGCGCGTGGGCTTCGGTGACGCATTTGGGCGAACTCGCAAGCCCGGCGTTGCCGAATGCTGGCGATATCCCGACGAGCGCTTTCTGGGAAAGCGCTCATCCGGGCGCGGCCATCGCCGCGACGCCATTGGTCCGGTCGGGTCCTGACGCTTGGAATCACGCGAAAGGGGCGGCGAGGCGCGGTTCGCGCGGGGCCGCTGCTATGTCGCCATTGAACTCGTCCGCTCGGTGCCGGCGAGAACACGAATGCGATCGTGCCAACAGTAGGAGCGTGGTGCTCCCAAGTTGGCCCAAGCGCGTCGCCCGGGGCCCTGCCGCCGACTTCTCCCCGTAGACAAATGCGGTCGCGCCGGGTCGTCGACTCACGTGGCCCCCTGACGCCTGTTGCGGTCACGGTGAGGTCGTGACCGCTCCGCACCAGAAGGGGCCACCTCGTCGAGCGGGATGGCGCGGCCGCTTCATGGCGGTGGCAGCGACGCGCCGGTGACCGGGGATGCGTGGCCGGTTTGGGTCCATTGAGGGAGCGTCGCTCGTTGGCAGTCGACAGGTGCCAACAACGCTGGCCCGATCGGCGCTTCTACTTCCTCTGCGAGGTCGCGCCGCGCGGTGGACCGCCGCTGCACGTCCACCACGACCAAGACGAAACGATCAACGTCACGAGCGGTCGCTTCACGGTGCGGATCGGGCGTCAGGAGCACACCCTCGACCGCGGCGGTTTCGCGTACCTCCCCGCCGGTCTGCCGCACGCATTCCTGAACGTCACCGATCAACCTGCCGAGCTCATCATTACGTTCGTGCCAGGCGGCGGGCACACATGCTTCGAGGAGCTCGGGCCCGCGACCAGAACCGCGCAACCTGACCGCGCGGAGATCGGGGCCATCGTCGAACGGCACGGCATGTCACTCGTCGGGCCGCCGCTCAGCGCCGACTGACCAC
>JALYZY010000040.1 GCA_030948665.1 Actinomycetota bacterium
CAGCCAACCCCACCTGACTCAGTCCCGCCCGCAAACGAGCTTCGCGCAGCAGCACAGCACTCCTCACAGCATCCGGACGCACGCCCACAACAATACCCCGTCTGTAGACCTTGCTGCTCACGCAACATATCTGCTACACTAGGGTTGATGCTTCAGCGGCACGCGCAGGCAGGGGTCGATGATCGGACGGTTGAGCTGATCGCAGCGCGCGTGACCGCCGCCTTGCGCGACGACCTCGAACTCCTGCTCGCGACTTTCAGCCGACGCGAGAGCCCGACCGGGAGCTTGACCGTGGAGCAGCTCGCCGCACGGCTCAGCGTCGCACGATCAACCGTCTACGCGCACTGGCGCGAATGGGGCGGCTACAAGCTCGGCTCGAGCCCGAAGGCGCCGATCCGCTTCAACGCAGACGAGCTGCCGGCGACACGTGGCAATGCGGCGGACTCGCCGGCTGGGGCGGCTCGGCCGTCACAGAAGACGTCGAGGAGACGCACCCGCCGAGGCTTGATCGAAGACGCCCCACGGCTGACGCAACTGGACGAGCTCCTGGACAAACACGTATAGGACGATGCCGCGGCCGCCAGGCGTACAAATCACCCGAGATCGCCGCAAGGACGGGAGCATCACCTTTGCCCTCCGCGTCCGCATCGCAGGCGCCGATGAACGCGTGTCGCTCGGCAACACCACCGACAGCTGGGACGAGATCCGGGCTGAGCAGGCGCGAAAGCAATTGCTCGCCAAGATCGACCTGGGACTCTGGACCCCCGGCAAAGGCAAAGCGAGCGAACCCTACGGCGACGAGGAGCCGACGTTCCGAGAGCTCGCCACCGACTGGCTGGAGGCGCGCAAACGCAACCCGGCGATCCGTCCCCGGACGATCGAGCTCAACGAGTCGCAGCTCAAGCGCTATCTCGCGCCATTCTTCGGCGAGCTTCGCGCCTCGGAGATCACGATCGTGAAGATCAAGCAGTACCGCGAGCAGATCCACAGGGAGAACGCACAGATCCGGGACGCTGCCAAGACAAGTCGCCCGCTTCGAGACCGCCAAAGCGGGCTGCGCCTTCGCACGCTCTCTAACGACTCGATCAACAAGACGCTTCGCACGCTCGCATTGATCCTGGACGAGGCCGAGGACGCGGGATGGGTTGAGCGCAACGTCGCCCGCGGGCGACGAACCCGAGAGCCGCTAGAGCGCCGCCATAATCGCGGCGCGCTCGACGTCGACGAGCTCCTCACACTGATCGAGGCCGCCGACCAGCTCGACAACCGCCACACACCACGGACGCTCGAGAGGGCGAGCCAGGTACGACTGCTGCGCGACGAGGGTCGCTTTGACTGGAAGAGGATCGCAGCTCACCTCGGCGTCGCGCCCAACACCGCGATCTATCTGT
The DNA here is from genome assembly GCA_030948665.1 of Actinomycetota bacterium. GTDB lineage: Bacteria > Actinomycetota > Thermoleophilia > Solirubrobacterales > Solirubrobacteraceae > Palsa-465. The sequence continues at coordinate 1,392 of JALYZY010000040.1, forward strand.
ACCAGTGCCACGCGAACGCCGACGGACGAGCATGCGGTCCGCGCCGCGCGATTATCGCCACCCTCGCACTCGCCGGCCCACGCGTCGGCGAGCTCTGCCAACTCGACAACCAGGACATCAACCTCGCCAAGGCCCGCTTCCACATCCGCGACGCGAAAACCGAGGCGGGCGTCAGATCAGTCGACATCCACCCCCGGCTCCTGGACGAGCTCACCGCCTACCGCGCCAGCACACCCACCGCGGCGAATGACGCGCCCGCCTTCCCCACCCGCGCCGGCACCCGCCGTGACCGCAACAACATCCTCTCGCGCGTCGTTCAGCCCGTGCTCGCACGCGCCAATGAACTCCGGACCGCTCGAGACGAGCCGCCGATCGTCGTGCACGTCACCCCACACACCCTCCGCCGGACCTACATCACCTTCATGGTCGCCGCCGGCTACGACCTCCCCTACATCCAAGCCCAGGTCGGACACACCAACCCCACCACCACGCTCGCGATCTACGCGCAACTGATGCGTCGAAGCGATCGCGAGCAGCTCCGCACGGAGATTCGCAACCTGCTCGGAGCGGAGACCGAGGGAGCCAGCAGAGCCGAGCGCTCAAGCCACCAAATCAACCCGACAGAGCCCGGAGCGGCCCGGCTCCGGGCCGCTGAAAAGGCCGGAAAAGGCCGCGCGCTCCACCTATGACCTGTTCCGCTAAGCATCGCGCCGAGCAGAACTCCTCGATTTCCAGGCCATTCTTCAGTGGAGCCAGCCGGGCTCGAACCGGCGACCTCCTGCGTGCAAGGCAGGCGCTCTCCCAACTGAGCTATGGCCCCGTCGGTCCCGAGTCTAACGGCGCGATACCCAGCCTTGAGCGGTGTCGAGCTACGCCCCGGGAGCCAACTCAACCCCGTGGGTCGGCAGGTCGAACACTCCTCCCCCGGCCACCCGCACCACGTCGCTGCGACCCGCGCTGCGCAACAAGCTGGCTGCGAATGCCGCCCGGATGCCGCCGGCGCACGCGACGGCGGTCGTGCGCCCAACCGGCAGATTCGCCCCAGGGTTCTCCCTCATCCGATGCAACGGGATGTGATGAGAACCCGGAACGTGCCCAGCTACCCACTCGGAGGTATCCCTCACATCGACGAGCTCCACGGTGTCGTGACGCAGGCCGGCAGCCAGCTGCTCGACATTCCATGAGTCCGCGCGCGCGATGGGAAGCAACCCATCCGTCTCCGTCGCCCCATCCGCGAGCACGTATCCGGGCGTCTCCCACAGCCCGACCGCGTGCAAGGCGCAGGCCATCTGACGTGCCTCGGCGTGGCTGCCCGAGACGATCACGATTCGGGCATCTGGATCGAGAACCCACCCCGCCCGCGTGCCGACCCCTGGGCTCACCACTGGCAAGTTGATCGAACCGGCGAGATGCGCGTCGTCGAACTCGGATGGGAGCCTGCTGTCGAGAACCGTGACACGTTCGCGGAGCATGATCCGTAACTCGTCGACGCTGAGCTGGACGGGTTCGCGGGGCGCGTCCGGCACTGCTCCCGTGTTGATTGAGACGATCCGGTCGACGCTCGGCGGGCGAGGGCGCATTCCGCCGGTCAGCCCGAGCACGAACTGTGACTCTTCGGCGGACAGCAAGGGGTTGTACCGGCGCTCGTAGCCGATTGTTGAGCTGGCCTTGGCGCTGAGGCCCGCTCCGCCGCATAGCGACCCGCCGACGTGGGCAGGCCAGATCTCGACGTGATCGCCAAGGTCGAGCAGCGGCCGCAGGCTCTGATACATCGCGCGGGCCCCCGCCTCGGCATCTAAGACCAGGTCCGGCCTGGCCAGGTCGCCGACGAGCAGCGAATCGCCGGTGAGAACAAGCCAGGGATCGCCGCCCCGGCCCAGATCCCACACCACGAATACAAGATGCTCCGGGCGGTGACCTGGGGTGGCGACGGCCTTCATGGCGACCGCGCCGACGGTGATCTCCTGTCCTGGGCGAATCCTGCCCTCAGAGTCGTCTCCCTGAGTGGCGGCACGGTAAGCGCGTGCGCCGGTAGCTGCGGCGAGTCGTGGGCGCCCTGACACATGGTCGGCATGGTCGTGCGTGTCCAGGACGTGGGTGATCCGCAGCCGCGCGCGGTCAGCAATCTCGAGATAGACGTCGATGTCGAAGCGCGGATCGACGACCACGGCCTCCCCACCATCGCCTAACAGGTACGAGGCACAGCCGAGGTCTCGATTGAGGACCTGCTCGAAGATCAAGCGGTTCCTTCCGGCAGGCTGGCTACAGGGAGAAACGCCACCAGATTGGTGAACTTGTATAACGGAGCCGCGTCACGGCGTCAATGGAGTGAAAGCCGCTCAGGATTGACCTGTTCGAGCGACCGGGCCGGGCTCAGCCCTCGAAGTCGAAGTCCTTCGGAGGCCGTTGCTCGAACCACAGGCGGTCGTGGTCAGGGGTGTCCTGGAGGAACTCGGGAGTTTCTTCGAGCACGTCCTCCCGGGTCTCCTTATCAGCGCTCTCCGCGTGCTCCTGCTCGACGTCGTACTCGACGGTCTCCGGTCCGACTGGTCCCGGCGGCGCCGTCGTTCCGCCGACCGGGACGGGGCTCTCGAATCGCTCCTTATCGAACTCCGGTTCGGCCGCCGGAGGCGAAGCAAACTCGTGCTCCGGCTCGGTTGCCTCCACAGGCGCGGGCTCGACCTCCTCCACAGGCGCGGGCGTCGGCGCCAGCTCGCTATCGACATCCTCCATGCCTTCGA
>JALYZY010000086.1 GCA_030948665.1 Actinomycetota bacterium
GACGCCCACTGAGGGTCGGGTAGGCGGTTCGGCCGCGTCGACCGTCATCTAGATTTGGGCGGGTGACCAAGCAGGCCAAGTTCGCTCTGACCGGAGCTGCAGCGGCGGTTGTGCTTCTGATGTTGACGTGGCTCCTCGCCTTCCAGGTGCCGGTCTTCCGCAACGCCGACCAGTCGATCTTCTCCGGCTTCTTCCAGCTGCACTCCCGGGGACACATCTGGGCGGTCGCGAATGTGATCGTTCACGCGTGCGATCCGCAGCCGTTCATAGTCTTGGTGGCAATCATCGCCGTGGTCGCGCTGCTACGAAGGCGCCCGCGGGCGGCTGTCGCGATCGGCGCGATCGCGATCGGCGCCAATGTCACAACGCAGCTGCTAAAGCCGCTGCTCGCCGAGCCCCGCGCGGCCAACCTGCTGGGCGGGATTACACCCCTGGCAGACGCTTCATGGCCGAGCGGACACGCGACAGCCGCAATGACGCTCGCTCTGTGCGCAGTGATCGCCGCGCCTGCCCGTTGGCGGCCCACCGTCGCGGCGGTTGGGGCACTGTTCGCGGTCGCGGTCAGCTACTCGTTCCTGACGCTTGGCTGGCACTACCCCAGCGACGTGTTCGGTGGATACCTGGTCGTTGCCTGCTGGACGCTGGCCGCGGTGGCCGGCGTATTCACCCTAGAGGCGCGGGGCCCGCGGCGGCCTGCCCGCCGGCCGGGCGAGCGCGTGTCACTGCGCGAGGCGCTTGCGCCGCCGGCGTTCGCGGTGCTCGGCGCCCTGGCGCTCGCGGGGCTGGTGGCGCTGGCACGCCCACACCAGGTTCTCTCGTACGCGCGCGCCCACGAGGCGTTCATCGTGGGAGCTGCGGCGATCGGACTGCTGGGGCTTGTGCTCGCGACTGGCCTGATGCTCGCTCTGCGTCGCTAGGCGCTATCTGTAGCGCCCGGGCTCCCACAGCGGCTCGTCGCCGCCGTTGGCGCCCCGGCTGAGGATGAACAGCAGGTCCGAGAGACGGTTCAAGTAGCGAACCACCTCCGGGTTCAGCTCATCCTCACAGGCCACAGCGAGACGCTCGGCACGACGGCAGACGGTTCTACACACGTGAAGCTGGGCGGCCACCGGCGTCCCCCCGGGGATCACGAACGACTTCAGCGGCTCGAGCGTCGCGTTGACCTCGTCGCAGCGCTGCTCGAGCCAAGCGGTCTGCTCGGGCAGCACGCGCAGCCGCTCGCGCTCAGGGTCCTCGGGCGCCGCAATGTCGGCGCCCACGTCGAATAGGTCGTTCTGGATCCGCCGCAGCCACGCCGTGTAGTCGCTGGGGATTCCCGGCCGCGTCAGCGCGACCCCGATCTGCGCGTTGCACTCGTCGACGGTCCCGTAGGCCTCGATCCGCGGATGTGTCTTCGCCACGCGGCTCATGTCGCCGAGGTGGGTCTCTCCGCCGTCTCCGAGGCGGGTATAGATACGCGTAAGGTTGACTGTCATCCGCTGGGATCAGTCTAGGGGCGCGAGCGGGGGCAGTCGGTCAAGGCGCGCGAGCGGTACGATCCTCGGGTTCAAGGTCGGTGGCGATGGGAAGCCGGTGAGAATCCGGCGCGGACCCGCCACTGTGATCGGGGACGTCGGCCGCACGATGCCACTGGGACGTCAAGTCATCCGGGAAGGCGCAGCCGATAGGCCCGTAAGCCAGGAGACCATCCTCCGACCGTAAAGCCGATATTCCCTCGTGGAAAGGGGTGGCACTCATGCATCGCAAACACCTTGTCGCTCTGTGCGGAGCGATCCTCGCTGTGAGCAGCTTCGGAACGGCCGTCGCACTGGCAGCTCCAGGAACCGCTACTACCGTCACAGTCCGCGTCGAAGGCAGGACGCATTCATTGCTCGGGCCCAGGAGCGTCCAGTTGCCCGCGAGCGGCTGGATTACCAAAGGGGGAGCGCCGAGCGGCAAGTGTCCCGCGGCCAGCGCGCAGGGTGCGCTTGACGCGGCGACCCGAGGCAACTGGAGCGGCAAGTGGTTCGGCTCCCTTAGCTCCTACGAGATCTTCACGATTCTCCGCGACCACGAAAGCGGTAAGCACAGCTTCTGGGAGATCTTCGTCAACAACGTCGCAGCGTCGGCCGGCGCATGCGGCATCACCCCGAAGCCGAGTGACCAGCTGCTGTTCGCTGTCGTGCCGATCAAGCCCACCGAGTATCCGACCGCGATTCATGGTCCGAGCAACGCGCTTGTCGGCGCCCCGTTCAAGGTCCACGTCGTCTACTTCAACGCGGCCGGGAAGGCCAAGCCCCTAGCCAAGGCCCACGTCACGGGGGGCGGGTTCAACCTAGTGACCAACAGGTATGGCTCGGTGACGATCAATCCGAAGAACGCGGGAACGCTCGTTCTTCGCACCTCGCCCGCGGGCTACGTCCGGTCGACGCCACTAACGGTCCACGTCAACACGCTGTATTGATGGGCCGGCGGGCCCGCGTCCTGCTCTGGGTGAGCGCGGCTGCGGTCGCGCTCACCGGGGCGGGGTGCGGGCTCGGCGCCGGTCGCGGAACCGGCGGCGTGACGCTGACCGTGACCCGCGGCTTCGGCAGCAGCCAGATCGCGTCGATCTCCCGCGGGAGGGTTCCGGGCTCCGAGACCGTCATGCGGATGCTCGGGCGCTCCTTCCGGGTGGGGACGCGCTACGGCGGAGGCTTCGTCCAGTCGATCGACGGCATCGCCGGGGGCTCTTCGAGGCTTGACTGGTTCTACTACGTCAACGGCATCGAAGCGCCTGCCGGGGCGGCGAGCACGTCGGTCAGTCGCGGCGACAGGATCTGGTGGGATCTCCACGACTGGGGCGCCACGGACACGATTCCGGCCGTCGTCGGCTCGTTCCCGGAGCCGTTCGTCCACGGGATCGGGGGTCGGCGGCTGCCCACGATCCTCGAGTGCGCGTCCGACGTCGCAGCGGCATGCGCGCATGTCTCGGCCGCTCTCTCCAAGGTCGGAGTGCAGACGCCCCGCCAGCTCCTCGGGACGGGATCCGGTTCTTCGAGCCTGACAATCGTCGTGGGGACCTGGGCAGACGTGCGCCGGCAGCTTGCGGCGGACTTGATCGAGCACGGACCCTCGGCCAGCGGCATCTATGCGCGCTTCGCGGGCCCGGGAGGCCGCACGCTCGAGCTCCTCGATCCGCGTGGCCGCGTCGTACGCAGGCTCGCGGGCGGGGCGGGTCTGGTCGCCGCGACGGCCGATGCCTCCTCCGAGCCGACTTGGCTTGTCACCGGGACCGATGACGCCGGGGTGCTCGCGGCGGCGCGGGCGCTGTCGCCGAGCCGCCTTCGAGATCACTTCGCGCTCGCCGTGCAGCGCGACACATACCTGCCGATTCCGCTGAACGGAAGCAGATGAGCTACCGCCCACGCCCCAGCCCGCTCCACAGCGCCCGTGCGGCAGCCGGGTGCGCCTATTGCCTGTCGCTCGCGCTTGCCGCGCTGCTCACCTCGAGCCCCGTGCTGCTCGGGGCCGTGGTTGTCTCGATCTTGCTGGCGGGTGCCGGAGCCGGGGTGGCCCGGGAGATGTCCAAGGCGGCGCTGATGGCGCTTTCGCTGGCGGTCATGATCGCTGTGATCAACGCGGTCGTAAGCAGAGAGGGGCTCACCGTGCTGGCGCGCCTTGGCGATCTCCCGATCCTCGGCCATACCGACATCACGCTCGAGGCGACCGTCTATGGGGGCGTGCTCGGGCTGCGCGCAGCCGCCTTGATCCTCTGCGGCGCGCTCTACACGCTTGCCGTCGATCCAGATGACGTGCTCCGGCTGTTTCGCCGCGTGTCGTTTCACTCGGCGCTCACGGCGACTCTTGCGACGAGGCTCGTCCCGGTGCTCGTGCGCGACTCGCGGCGTCTCGCCGACGCCCAGCGGTGCCGGCCGGGGCGTGCGCCGAGCCGGATCGCGCTGATGCGCGTAGCCACGGCCGGCATGCTCGACCGGGCGCTCGATGTCGCGGCAGCACTCGAGGTCCGGGGATATGGAGCTGCCCGACGGCCGCCGCGCAGTCGAGCGCCATGGTCTCGCCACGACCTCGAGCTCGCCGCCGCAGCAGCCGGCGCTCTAGGGATCGCGATCGCGGTTCGCGTCGCCGATCTGGCGCCGTTCAGCGCATACCCCTCACTGCACTGGGGGTTCGGGCTGTCGGCGCTGATCGCATCTGCGGGACTGCCGGTCTGCGCGCTCGCGCCGTTCATCGACCGGCGGGGTATCGATCGATGATCGCACTCGAGCTCCAGGGCGTGACCTACCGCTATCCGGGAGCGCCCGGGAGCCCCGCACTCGACGGCGTCAGCATCGCCGTCGAGGAAGGGGAGATGGTGGTACTCGCGGGCGCCTCGGGATCGGGCAAGTCGACGCTGCTGCGGGCGGCCTGCGGGCTGGTGCCGCACTTCCACGGCGGGGAGCTGGCGGGACGTGTTCTCGTGTGCGGCATGGACACCAGGTCCAGCCGGCCCGGGGAGCTTGCGGGCTCAGTCGGCACGCTGTTCCAGGATCCCGAGACGCAGGTGCTGATGGGCACAGCACGCTCGGAGCTTGCGTTTCCGCTCGAGAATCGTGGCGCGAGCGCAGCCGAAGTCGCCCGCGGAGTCCAGGAGGCGGCCCTCGCGCTCGGGATCGCCCATCTGCTCGACCGTGCAACCGCCGTGCTCTCTGGCGGCGAGCTTCAGCGCGTCGCGCTGGGCGCCGCGCTGGCTGGGCGGCCGAAGCTGATCCTGCTCGACGAGCCGACCTCGCAGCTCGATCCCGTCGCCGGCGACGAGCTCATCGGCCTGCTTCGCCGGATCAATGAGGACTTCGGGGCCGCGATTGTGCTTGCCGAGCACCGGCTCGAGCGCTGCCTGGGGGCGGCGGACCGGGTGATCGGGTTCGTCGAGGGTCGTGTCGCTGTGGACGATCGTCCCGAGGGTTTCCTCGCCTGGGCCGCCGAGACGGCGCCGGAGCTGCAGACCCCTGGGGCGAAGATGCTCAAACGCCTGGGCCTCCGACCAGTCCCGGGTGTCAAGGCCGCCCGGGCGGAACTGGCACGCCATGGTGTGGACACTTTGCCTGCTCATATGGGCCGGGAAGAGCGACCACCGGCTGGTACAGCACTCGCCGCCCTGGCATTTGACCGCGTCTGGCATGAGCTCAAGCGAGGGCCGTCGATCCTCCGAGGCGTCTCGCTGACCGTGGCCGAAGGCGAGCGCGTCGCGCTGATGGGGCGCAACGGAGCCGGGAAATCGACGCTCCTGCGGCACGCCGCGGGACTGATGCAGCCCACCAGGGGGAAGGTCGTAGCGTCCGGGCGGGTCGCGCTGCTGCTGCAGAACCCTACGGACTACCTGATCCACGACCGGGTTGGCGACGAGGCCTCAGCGCGTGCGCTGGCCACCGCCGGCGTCGACCAGGCGCTCCTCGACCGCCATCCCCGCGACATCTCGGGCGGCGAGAAGCAACGCCTCGCGCTCGCGATCGTGCTCGATGATGCGGACGATCCGGCCGTCGTGGTGTGCCTCGACGAGCCGACCAGGGGCATGGATCGCCGCCATAAGGCGCAGCTCGCCGAGCTCCTGAAGGGCCTCGCCGCCGCCGTGCTGGTCGCCACTCACGATCCGGAGTTCGCGGCGGCATTCGCCGACCGGGTCGTGCTGTTGGGCGACGGCGCCCCGATTGCGGACGCGCCGGTTCGCGAGATCCTGAGCGGCGGCCTGTACTTCTGCACGGAGACCGCGAGGATCCTCGGTGGCGCCGGCGGTGCGCTCTCGCCCGAGGAGGGGGCCGCCCTGTTCGAGTCGGTAGCCGAGCGGGAGGCCGTGCCCGCATGACGTGGCAGCTCGGTGCGTTCGGCGTGCTCTTCCTCGCCCTGGGCGGCGGCTTCGCCTGGTACGAGCGCAAGCGTCCCGATGCCAGGATCGTGGCGCTGGTGGCAACGCTCGCGGCATTCGCGGCGCTCGGAAGGATCGCCTTCGCGGCGCTCCCCAACGTCAAGCCCACGACCGACATCGTCCTGATCTCGGGCTACGCCCTTGGCGGTCCCCCCGGGTTTGTCGTCGGGGCGCTGGCAGGAGTTGTATCGAACTTCTTCTTCGGCCAGGGTCCCTGGACGCCCTGGCAGATGGCTGCCTGGGGCGCCACCGGCATGTTCGGCGCGGGCCTCGCACGACTGACCCGCGGCCGGATCGAGCGGTGGCCCCTGGCGCTGATCTGCGCGGTGGCTGGATTTACATTCGCCGCCATTCAGGACGTCGGTGATTGGGTTACATATAGCGATCACAGCAGGGCGCAGCTGGCCGTTTACGTCGGGAAGGGCGTCGGCTTCGACACCGTGCACGCGGCCGGATGCCTGATCTTCGCGGTGGCGTTCGGGCCGGCGCTGATGCGTTCGCTACGGCGCTTCAACACTCGCCTTCAGGTGACCTGGCGCCCGCCCGAGGTGGCGGTGCCAGCGGTCATTGCGCTGCTCGCGGCGATCGGGCTATCACCGGCGCAAGCCCGTGCCGCGACCCCGGCTCAGTACCTGCTCGGAGCACAGAACGCTGACGGTGGCTTCCCCCCGACCCCGGCCCAGGCATCGAGCCAGCTGATCTCGGGCTGGGCGGTACTCGGGCTGG
>JALYZY010000131.1 GCA_030948665.1 Actinomycetota bacterium
CCCGTAGGCGACGATCGCCGCCACGGTTGACAGCCCCAAGCCCAGGATCGGCGCGACCACCAGACCGAGGAGAAGCCACCCCGTTATCGCAAGGACGTCGACCGCAAGCCTGGTGCGCTCGCGTCCCACGATCGTCATGAACCCGGCGATGCCGACCTGGGATGCGACCATGAACACGCCGAGGTGCCATCGCGAGCCGAAGCCGAAGATCAAGCTCATCAGCTCGCCTCCGCAGAAGAGCAGCAAGGGAATGACGACGCCGACGGCCACGCAGCAGGCGAACATGTCGACCGTTGAATCCCAAGGGTTCCCGAACACGGGACGTCGGGGTATCAGTGCCGCTCTCAGCGCCGAAGGCTTGAGCGCCGCGCTCAGCGAGGTTGGGTTCTCGTGCTCCATCGCGGGGGAGCAATGGTAGAGGCCGAGGGCCGACGCGCCTGGGCACGCCGCCCGGAGCTCCAACCAACCCGCCCGCTCCCAGCGCCACACGTTCGGAGTCGCGTTCCGCGCCACTGGTCGGACCGCCAGTGACTGTGCCCCTCGCCAAGAGCAGTCGTCCTCTCCGGCATGGCCAGACGAGCGAGATCAAGGGAGAGCAGGCGAGGCCGAACTCAAGCATGGGCTGAGTGGGTCGCGCCGAGCGCGGCCCACTCAGCTGGTCGGTTCAGGACATTTGCTTGAGTCCGTTGTGAGCCGGGATCATCGGTGCCGGGCGCTCGTGGACGGCGTGAACGATCTTGGTGTTGTCGATCCCGCGCAGGTACACCGAGGTGATCCCGAATCGGCATGCCCCAGCTGACGCTCGATGACCAGCAACGGCACGCCCTCTCGCGACATCTCAACCGCGTGCGCGTGGCGCAGCTGATGCGGCGCGAGCCGCCGTCGCACTCCGGCCGGCCGGCTGCGTCGTGCAACTGCACCCGGACGCCGGCCGGTGATCCGCGGCCCCGCGCGCCATAGCACGGTCAGTCCATCGTTTGATACTCGCCGGGGACCGCGTCCGGCTCCGGCACAACGCCTTCGGGTCCCTGGTGGCCGTAGCAGAAGTCGTGATACCGGCTGTTGAGCGGATCGGATTCTTCTTATCCATTGATCCCTTCTCGTCCTGGACATCAAAGACTTTCGAGTGGGTGACTGGCCCGGACGGGCGTCGCCAAAATCGGGAGTAGCCCAGCGGTGGGGCGCTGGAAGCACTAGTGCGTCCCGCGAGCCACCGCAGCCGTCGCCTGACGAGCCCGCCGGACGAGGCCCGCGATAGCGTGAGCGCCCCGTGCGCGGACACGGTTGGCCGGCTGCGGTGCCTGCGTGGGATCGACACGCTCTCAGTGCTCGGGCTGTGCACCGAGATCGGGGAGTGGAGCCGATTCGATCACCCCGACCAGCTCACCTCCTACCTCGGGATCGTCGCCGTCGCGATCGCGCGCGAACTCGCCGACTACTGCTGGGAGATCGCCACCTGGGCTCCTCATCCCGACCCGGTTGCATCGACATCGGTGCCGACGGGCGACCCCTCGCGCACACAGCCTCGCTCCCACCGAAGCACGCAGGATCGAGGCGGCGCTCCACAATGAATCCGACCGGCCCGTCAACATGATCGTGCCCGACCGCTCGGACTATGGGCGGACCGTCAATGCGATTCACGTCGAGGTCCTAAAGGACAGCGGATCACGGAGCGAAAAACATCTACGTCTAGCCTTGTCCTCCGCTATGAACGTCGGCGCACCGTCTGTGGCGGCTCAGGGGTCAGCTAGGCGTCCGCGGTTGGTCAACAGGGAAGCGCCGTCCGTCGCGACGACATAGCTGCCGCCCGGGATCAGGTGTCCTCTCGCGTCCGTCGAACGATCGCCACCGGCTCCCGTTGCTCGACTCGAGCGCGAGCTCGCAGACCTGACCAAGCCCAGCGGCCCCGAGCCGCGCGTGAAAGAACCTCGAGGCGTTGAGGCGGCGGCCCGATGCGAGCTCACCCGATGCGCCACTCGACCGATGCGAGCTCACCCGATGCGCCACTCGATCGGCCCGAGGCCCGGGAAGCGCAGCGCCGCTGCGGTTGCGCCCGTGAGATCCCACTCCCGGCCCGCTATGTACGGTCCGCGGTCGATCACCGGAACGCGGATCGCTCGCCCGCCGTAGCGAAACAGGACCTCGGTTCCGCAGGGGAGCGTCTTATTGGCGACGCCTAGCTCCGGCACCCGCAGAATGCCCCCGCACGCGACGCCCTGCCCGTAGTCGGTGAACACCGATGCGATGCTCGTGTTCCACGCGCCCGGGGGTAGTTGGACCGGATTCAGTAGGACATTCGAAAAGTTGAGGCTGTACAGGCGGTACCGAGCGACCGCAAGTTGAAACCGAGCGATCGCTGTGCGCACTTCGGCATCACTCGGTGCGCCTCTGGAGGGAGCCTTCGTGATCGTGGCGGGGGGCAAGGGACCCGAAACCGGCGGAGCTGACGGCGTGACTATCACCTGACTGGTCTGTGACGTCGTCCGCGGCCCGGGGCCGCCGGCGAGAGGCTCGATCACCTGGGGGTGCGCCTGTCGGATTGCTGTCGAATTCCCCGCGGCGGTGCGATGATGAGCTGTGGTCGAGCCGCACCCCCCGATCACCAGCACAACTGCGGTTGTAGCCCGAACCCTGATCTCGGGACGGTAGCTGAGGGTAGGAGCCGCATGGCGCGATCTCATCGAAGGTCTGGTCCTCGTCATCTGTGGAGTCCTGACTCGGTGTTGGGCTCTCTGCCGCGAAATTGCTGTTCACGGCTCAGAGCCGGAGTGGTGCTCGAAGCCATATAGTCGTGCGGAGGAAACGGCTCGTTGAGGCGCGCCGTCAAACCGTCCCAAACTCACGCGCGCGCTCCTTCCACCGGCCCATTGGTGTAGGCGTTTGTCAAACGGGCCCAAGGAGGTTTCTGAGCATGCTCCGTTCGCGTCGACGGTGCGCCATCGGTCTCAGCATGGCGGCCGCGTGGTTCGCAGTCATGTTCCTCACGCCGCCTGCCAGGATCGCTGCAAGCACCACCGCGAGTATCGAGGTTCTGGTGGTATCCAACAATTGGGGCGGGACGGCGGACATTGTCGACCTGAGGACGCTTCGCAAGATCAAGCGCGTCAACGTCATCCCGGACAAGGCACAGCGCATCGCCGCGATCGTTTCCAATCCGACGCGCAAGTTCTACTTTGACTCGGTCCGCAAGCTCATCGGCGAGGGCCACAATCAGTACGTTGACGATGGCTTTCCATCAAGCGACGGGCGGCTCATCTACTTCTCCCGCCCGAGCTTTGCGGACGTTGTCGCGATCAACGTGCATTCCGGCCGCATCGTCTGGCGTGTACCCGTCGACGGCTACCGCTCCGATCACATGGCCCTCTCGCCTGACGGTAAGCGGCTGCTCGTCTCTGCCTCGACAGCCCGGACTGTCGACGTAATCGACACGACTCGCGGGAGGATCGTCACTCGGATCCCGTCGGGCGATTCTCCCCACGAGATCAACTTCTCGCCCGACGGCCGCCTGATCTACCACGCCAGCATCGGAGCGGTATATACCAACCTCGATGCCCCGTCGCAGGACAGCACGAAGGGCGAGCGCGTCTTCGAAATCATCGACGCGCACACCTACAAGGTCATCAAGCGAGTCGACATGGGACGTAAGCTCGCCGCCGCCGGGCTTGGCGCGAGCGCGGCTGTACGGCCGATGGCGATCGCGCCCGACGGGCGGTACATCTACTTCGAGCTCTCATTCCTGCACGGCTTCGTCGAGTACGACCTGCGGGCGGCGCGGGTCACCCGGATCGCACTGTTGCCCATCGCGCCCGCCGTTCGCAAGCTCCCGCGCCAGGCCTACCTGCTCGACTCGGCGATACACGGCCTCGCCCTCAACCCGGCGGGCACCCGCTTCTGCGTCGCCGCGACAATGTCGGGCTACGCCGCCATCGTCTCGCGCAGCACGCTGCTTCCGATCCGGATCATCCCCGTCGGGCACGTCCCGTACTGGTCAACGTCGGAGCCCAGCGGACGGTACTGCTTCGTGTCCGTCGCGCGCGACAACCGCGTCGCCGTCATCGACTACGCGCGCGCCCGACTGGTCCGCTTTATCGAAGTCGGCTTCCATCCGCAACGGATGCGGACCGGACGGCTCCTTGCGAGCACGCTTCGCTGAGCGATAGAGACCTGACTCGGGTGTCGCGACTTCTGCTATGTCCACGAGGATCCGAAGGCGTAGTGCCGGAGCCGGACGCGGTGTTCGGCGAGTACTCAAACGATGGACTGACCGGGTGCGTGGCGGCTGCTGGTCGCAAGCGGTTGCACTGCGGTCCGCGACAACGGCCACGCCACCGGCGTCTCACTTGAGCACCACGAGATTTCGATCCGCGGGGAATGCGCCACGTCAAACGTGCTGTCCAGACGAATCGATCCGGCCACGCCGAAATCACGTTGTGCCGAGTCCTCCGGCAGCGGGCGAATCGGCCGCATCTATAGGTATTTGGCGCTATCGAACCGCACCACCCGGACCACGCTCGCCAAGCTCATAAGCCAACCGTCGCGGGTTCGAATCCCGCCCCGCTACTAAATGCGGCCCGACGACCACCACATGACGAGTGTCAAGGCCGGTCGAAAAATGGACCACTCAGGCCGGTTGAAAAGTGGACCACCCCGCCGGTCGAGAATTGACCCCCCGGGGGGCTGAGGGGGAGAGCGACCTTCGTCGCTAGGCCGAGCCCGTAGGGCGAGGCCGAAGCGGCGATGGTCGCTTTAAGCCCGTCCAGCGGGAGGGCCCCCGGTGATCGGCGCGTTGTGCGGGGTTCTGGGGCCCTCGGCGAGGGCGGCGAAGGGGATCGGTCAGCCGAATTCGGCGTGCCTTGTCGCGATCCGGGCGTCGAGGTCCTTGCCGCGCAGACGATAGCTATCGCCCTTGAGGCTGAGGATCTCTGAGTGGTGGATCAGCCGATCGATCATCGCCGTGGCGGCCATGTCGTCGCCGAAGATCTCGCCCCAGGCGCTGAACGGCTTGTTGCTGGTGACGATCATCGACGCGCGCTCGTAGCGGTTGGATACGAGGCTGAACATGAGGCTGGCGGCTTCGGGATCGAACGGGATGTAGCCGACCTCGTCGACGACGAGCAACGGGATGAACGACAGCCGCCGCAGCTCGGTCTCGAGGTTCCCTTGGCGCTTGGCCTCCGAGAGGCGGGCGACCCATTCTGTCGCAGTCGCGAACTGCACCCTCTGACCGGCGAGGCAAGCGCGGATCGAGACAGCGATCGACAAGTGCGTCTTGCCGGTCCCTGGTGGTCCGAGGAGGATCACGTTCTCTTTGGCGTGCAGGAAGTCGAGCTGCCCGAGGTGCTCAACGACCGTCTTCTTCACCGACCGCTGGAAGGTGAAGTCGAACTCCTCCAGCGTCTTGCGGGCCGGGAACCTCGCCGCCTTGATGCGGCCTTCGCCGCCGTGGCTCTCCCGCGCGGACACCTCGGTGCCCAACAGGACCTCGGCGAAGTGCTCATAGCTCCAGGACTCCTCCCGGGCGCGGTCGGCGAGCACCGGCAGAGCCCTGGCGGCGGCCGGCGCCTTCAGCGCCCGGAACAGGTGCGCGAGCTCGGACGCCGTCTTGGTCATGCCGGGATCAGAGCGTCATAGCGGGCCAGCGGGCGGATCTCGACCTCGACCTCGTGCCGCTGCCGGCGCCGAGCCCGCAGACGGTCGAGCTCGGACTGGTGTGCCGGGTCGGTGAACGTCAGCCCGCCGGCGAACACGCGATGGTGCCGGCACGCCAGCTCGCCGGTGTCCAGCACCGCCGCGGTCACCTCGGTCTGGGAGACGCGCAGCTCAACGCGACGGCCGGCGAAGCGAGGGTCGATCGAGTAGTCGTTGCGATCGATCCGAACATACGGCTGCTGCGGGACACGGACCACGAGCCGACGGTCGGTGTCCGGAAACCGTCCAGGTAGCGGCCGCATCCGCGAACGCTCCTCCAGCAGCCGCTCCGCCGGGACCGCGCGGATGGTGCGATGCACCCGCTGATTGACCCGGTCACACCAGCTATCGAGCTGCAGCTGGAAATCCAGCGGGTTCGCGAACCGCCGCCCAGGTTCGAAATTCGAGCGCATGAACCGATGTGATCGCTCGAGCACTCCCTTCGCCTGAGCGTCGCCGGCGTCGAGGATGACCCAGCCGACACCGAGCTGTCCACACAACCCGGCGAACTCATCCGTCGGGTGGCCGCCGCCGGCGATCGCGCCCTCCCGGTCCCACACCAGCTTCTCCGGCAACGCGCCGATCCGCTCCAGGCAACGGCTCACGCCCCACAAGATGTCCGGCGCCTCCTTCGAGAACACCAACGCGCCCGCGACGACCCGCGACCAGCACAGCTCCGCGGTCACCACCCACCCACGCCTGGTCTGGCCGTGACCGACCGGGACCAGGGCGCGCGGCTCCCACAGATCGCACTGCACCAGCTCCCCCGGCCGATAGATCGTCCGCTGGAACGTGCGGCGCGCCTGGAAGCGAGGACGGACCTCGCGGACGTAGTCATCGAAGATCGACTTGCCGCCCTCATACCCCAGCTCGGTCGCCATCTCCCGCAGCCGCAACGACTGAATGGTCGGGTCCGCCCACAGCTGCTCACAGATCCACTCCCTAAACGGATCCAGCTTCGACCGCGTCGACGCGCGGTCATACCTCGGCGGCGCGTCGCTCATCAGCGCGCGCGTGACCGTGTCGCGATGAACGCCCGTGAGGCGATGGATCGCTCGCTTCGAGCGCTTCTCGACGAAGTACAACCGCCTGATCTCAGCCCACTGCTCCACGCCGATCACACACTCCTCCTCGCCCGATCGCTCGATCAGGCGAGGGTCCGGGACCAGCCGGACAGGTCTCCGACTCAGCGCCAGGTGGTCCAGTTTTCAACCGGCGCAGGTGGACCAGTATTCACTCGGCGCCCACAGACGAGACCAGTGGCGTACACCGCGTGTCCCGCTGAGGTGCGCGGGATCAGGTGTCCTCGTACGGGTTGCTGACCGCGTCCTGGGCGGTCGCGCGCGGCTGACGCCACACGGCGTTCGGCCGCTCGGCTTCGAGATCGTAGTCGCTGTGATGGAGATCGAAAATATCGGCGCCGAGCTCCCGCGCGGCCCCCAGGGGATCGGCCGGATCGAAGCGCACCTCGCCCCGAGTGTTCCCGATTCCGTTGACCACACCCACGAACCGGTGGTGGAAGTAACGGGAGATCTCCTGCAGCTGGCCGATGAGGGAAAGCGCGGCGGCTGGATACCGCTCCTCGGAGGCGAGCAGTAGCGCCGTCCGCTTGTCCTTGAGGCCTTCGGCCACTTCGTCGCGCCTGGGGTAGCTCGCCGATACGTAGCAGACAAGGCGATCGAAGAAGTTCTTCAGGGTCGCCGACATTCCGTACCAATAAAGAGGGGTGGCGTAGACGAGCGCGTCGGCCGGCAGGACCAGGTCGTGGATCAGCGCCGGGTATTCGTCCTCGATCGAGCAGCGGCCGTCAGGACGCCGGCAGCTACGGCAATCGCGCAGGACCCCGTTCATCGCTTTGCCGAGATCGATCGCTTCGGCGTGGTGCCCGGCCGCGCGCGCCCCGTCGAGGAAGTGATCGGTCAGCATCCACGTGTTTCCGTCGCGCCGTGGGCTTGCGCATAGGACCAGCACTCGCCGTTTTTCGGATGCCATCGCGTGCAGAGGCCGCTCAGAGCACGGACGCACTGGCCGCCGCGACAGTGACCGCAACCTGGGTTGAGGCGCGGGGGACTAGGGCGTAGGGCACGATCCGTCGCGGGTTAGCGGATGTCCCGGCCTCGACCAGCTCCACGAGCAGGCCCACAGCCTCGGTGCCGATCTGCTCGGGATTCAGGCTAAGAGCGGTCAGCGCGGGACGCGAGGAGCGAGCAGCCTGGCTGTCGGTGCAGCCCGCCACCCGCAGCTCCTGCGGCACCCGAATGCCCCTTGCCTCGGCGGCGAGTAGCGCGCCGAGCGCCAGGCGGTCGAGCGTCCCGTAAATCGCGTCGGGGGGCCGCTCAGAGTCCAGCAGGCGCGAGGCGGCGGCATACCCGCCACTCTCGCTAAGCGAATCGGTGATCGTCTCGACGGTGGCCTCGAGCCCGAGTTCGGCCGTCGTCGACTCGAACGCTTCGAGCGCGTCGATCGTGTAGGACTGAAGGGCCGGTGCAGTCAGCAGCGCCACGCGGGTGGCCCCTTCGGCGGCCAGGTGCTTGATCGTGGCCCGGGTGCCACCCACATGGTCGTTGTCCACCCAGCAGGCATCAGCAGGGCCGCTCGGAACCCGCCCGGTCGTCACCACCGGCACGCCCTGCTGGCTGAGCACGTCCACCATCTCGTCGCCTGGTACTGGGTCGACAACGATCGCGCCGTCCAGTGGCAAACGCTCGACGCGCTCGCGCCGTGAATCGGCAGGAACCAGAGTCAGCGAGAAGCCGCGGTCGAACGCGGCAGATGTGGCCGCGTTCATCACCTGCATGAAGTAGTCGTAGTCGCCGAGGCTCGGAGCCAGGTCGTCGACGAACGACACGGTCAGGGCGAGCATTCCCGTGCGGCCCCCCGCCAGACCACGCGCCAGCGAGCTCGGCTGGTAGCTGAGGCGCTCAGCCACCTCTCGCACCCGCTTACGCGTTTCGTCGGTCAAGCGCCCCTTGCCGTTGAGCGCGTGGGAGACAGTGGTAATCGACACGCCCGCCGCGTTCGCGACGTCCCCAATCCTCACCGATCTGGACACCGCGGCGACTGTAGCGATCATCCCCTTGACATGCAAAAGCGCTTATGCAAGGCTCTCCCAACGAAACGCAAAAGCGCTTTTGCGTGTGCCTCAGGAGCCAAGTGTCCACCGCCAACGAGCCGATCGACCGTAAGGGACGCGAGTCAAGCGATCGCGCCGAGCCGATCGACCGGACGATGTGGACCAGCTTGCTGCACGCGGGTCTGGCCGGGTCGTTTATGCGCTTCCCTCATGTGCCGCCCCGAACCGAGGCGATGCGGCAAGCCGGCGCGGCGGCCGCCGTGTACGGGATCCCGTTTGACGCCACGAACATCAGCCGCACCGGCTCGAACTACGGCCCCCGCGGGATCCGCGACGTCTCCGTGCAGTTCCTCACCTACAACGCGATGCTCGACTTCGACGTCGTCGAGGCCCTCTCCCCGGTGGACTGCGGCGACTGCGAAGTGATCCCGGGCGACCCGGGGCGCACATTCGAGCGCGCCCAGGCCGATCTCGAGCAGATTCTGCGCGCGGGAGCGATCCCGGTGACGCTAGGCGGCGAGCACTCGGTAACCATCCCCGCAGCACGAGCAATCCGGGCCGTGCACGAGAACCCGGGGCTGATCCTCGTCGACACCCACCTCGACACCGCCGCCGACGTGGGCGGCGAGCTCCTCAGCCACTGTTGCCCGATCACTCGCGCGGTCGATGCCGGCTTCGATCCATCGAAGATCGCCCTGGTCGCGATCTCGGGCTGGATGAACCCGCGCACCGAAATGGCCTACTGCCGCGAGCACGGGATCACGGTCATCTGGCTCGAGGAGATCTGGGAGCGGGGCGTCGCCTGGGCCGTCCGGCGGACCCTGGAAGTGGTCAGGGAAGGGACCGACGGGGCATATCTTTCGTTCGACATCGACAGCCTGGACGCTTCCCACGCGCCCGGAACCTGCTGCCCGACGCCCGGCGGCCTAACCAGCCGCGAGGCGATCGAGCTCGTCCGGGGCGTCAGCGCAGGCGGTCTGCTCGGCGTGGACGTGGTCGAGGTCGCACCGAGCCTCGACCCGACGCCCAGGACAGCGCTGCTCGGTGGCCGCATCGCGCTCGAGGCGATGAGTTTTCACGCCGGGGCGGGCAGTTAGTGCCCCGTCTGCGAACGTTCACCCTGTCTGGCGGCGGCAAACCTTCGTCCAGCGGCGTCCTCGGCACTCGCTGTAACGCTGCGACAGCTTCGTGCCTCCGTCGTTGCTGGACTCGGTGTTCGCTCGCCAGCCAGGGCACACGATTCTTGACGAGGCACTAGGTCGTGCGCGTCCTGCTTGCTCAGCTGAATCCGGTCCCAGGTTCCCCGGAGGCCAACGCGCAGCGCGCGGCGGAGACTATCCGACGCGCGGACGCTGATCTCGCGGTTCTACCCGAGCTCTATCTCGGCGGCTACGACCTGGGGCGGGTGCGCGAGGTTGCACTGGAGCCCGATTCCCCGCCGCTGGCCAAATTGCGCGCTGCCGCGTCCGAAGTAGGTTGCGCAGTGGCGGTGGGGTTCGCCGAACGTCGAGGCGACGCGTATGCGAACTCGCTCGCGCTGATCGACGAGAACGGCGAGCTGGCCGCCGTGTACCGGAAGGTTCAGCTGTTCGGGCACGAGCGGGATGTGTTCGAGCCCGGCGATGAGCTGACAATTGCCCCGCTCGCCGGTCTGCGCGTGGGGGCCCTGATCTGCTTCGACATGGAGTTCCCCGAGCATTCACGGGCGCTCGCGCAGGCAGGTGCCGAGCTGCTGCTCACGGCCTCGGCCAACATGGAGCCTTACTACAGCGAGCATCGGATCTCCTCCCAGGCGCGTGCGCTCGATAACCGCCTGCCACACCTGTACTGCAATCGTGCCGGCGAGGAAGCGGGGCTACGGTCGGCGGCAGCCGAGTGGTGCGGGCGGACGGGACCATCGACGCGGAGGCCGTCAGATCGGGAGAGCAGCTACTCGCGCTCGAGTTGGCACACACGGCCGAGACGCCACGCCAAGTCGATTACCTCGCGCAGCTCCGCGAGCCAGTTGGGGTGAAAGCACTGATGACTGCCACAGGAGGCAACCGATGACCATCGAGACCGGGACCGGTTCGGGCGCGCCAGGTCTGTTCACTCGTAAGGCGACCGGCCTGGTCCGAGAGGCGCGAACGTCCGACGCGCTCTTCTACAACGTGATGTGGGCCAGTGTGGCGCTCGCGTTCGCGTTTGCCTGGCTCCTTTACGGCTTTTCGTACGTCGGCTCGAACATGCTGCTGGCGTTCTTGATCGCGGTGGTCCTGGGGCTGCCCGGTGCGTTCGTGTACGCGATGCTGGCCCAGATCATGCCCCGCACTGGCGGCGACTACGTGTTCAACAGCCGCTCGCTGCACCCCTCGGTTGGTTTCGCCGCAAATTTCAGCTTCTGCGTGTGGCTGGCCGTCACCTATGGCGTCTACACGACGTACATGACCACCTACGGGTTTGGCGCTTTCGGCCGGATGATGGCGGGCTTCACGGGCTCGAGCGGGTGGCTGTCGTTCGGAAACTGGTTCACGCACGATTACGCCTTGTTCATTACCGGGACGGCGGCCGTCCTGATCTCCGCGGCGCTGTTCATCCGCGGCGGCCTGCACCTGTTCCTGCGCCTGCAGGTAGTGACGTTCGGCATTTACATCCTTGGCACATTCATCATTCCGTTGCTGGTGGGGATCATCCAGAACAAGACAGGGTTTCTCAACCAGTTCAATCACTACGCGGCAAATCTCGGCACGGCCCATGCCAGCAATGCGCTGGCCGCCTCGGCCCACAAGGCCGGCTTCGCTTCCACAGGCTTTCACAGCTCGATCACGCTGAAATCCGTGTCGACGTTCTGGTACGTGTTTGGTTTCCTGTACGCCAGTAACTACTTTGCCGGCGAGATCAGGCTGCGCAAGCGCACGCACCTGCTCTCCATCCCTGGCGCGCTCCTGATCTCGGCCGTGTTCATCGGGCTGCTGCTGCCGGCCTACCTGCACGTGACGGGCTACACGTTCAATGGACAGCTCGGGTTTGCCACTCCGTCCGACTACGGGTTTGTCGCCGGTGCTCCCGCATATCCCGAGATCATGAGCATCGCGTCGGGAACATGGGTGCTAGGCGCGGTGATCATCATCGGCTTCCTGGTCGGCTTGTTCATCTGGCTGCCGCAGACGCTGTTGCTCGTCAGCCGCAGCATGTTCGCGTGGTCGTTCGACCGGATCATGCCCGAGCGTCTCTCGCAGGTTGACAGCCGTACGCACTCTCCGGTGATCGCGATTCTCATCGTGACGCTCCTGGCCATCGCGAGCACCGCGATCTATGCCTTCACCACCTGGTTCTCGACGCTGTCGGTGCTTCTCGGCTTGTCGCTGACGCTGCTGGTGACCGCGGTCGGGGCGATCGTCCTTCCGTACCGCCAGCGTGAGATGGTTGAGAACTCGCCATACGGCGGGCGCGTCGCGGGAATCCCCATTCTGAGCATCGTGGGCGCTCTCTCGGTGCTCGGGTTCGCGGGGGCGATCGCGGTCCTTCTGTGGGATCCCGGGTCTGGGGCGAGCCTCAGCAAGAACCCGGGCAAGCTCTGGTTGGCGCTCGGCGTCTACGCGGTCGCGTTTGCGATCTACTTCATTTCGCGCGCAGTACGCCGCTCGCAGGGCATCGATCTGGCGCTCAGCTACCGCGAGTTGCCGCCTGAATAGCCGATGCCGTTCCTCCGACGAGGCGCGAAGGCCAGTGGCCTGCGGCTTTACTACGCCTCGGACATCCACGGCACCGAGGTGCTTTGGCGCAAGTTCCTGCACGCTCCGCGCATTTACGACGCGCCGGTGATGGTTATGGGCGGCGACGTCACCGGCAAGGCTGTGATTCCGCTCGTACCTGACGAGGACGGCGTAGTGACTGCCGAGCTGTTCGGTCAGCCCGAACGGGCCGTCACCCCCGAGGAGCGGGATGCGCTCGAGCATCGCATTCGCTCCAACGGGATGTACCCCCATCAGATGACGGTGGAGGAGGTCAGGCGCGTGGCCGATCTGACCGTCGAGGAGCGTGAGGCGTGGTTTGCCGAGGTGATGCTGGTGACCTTTCAGCGGTGGTTGGCGCTTGCCGACGAGCGGCTCGAGGACCCTCGCGTGCGGTGCTTCGTGATGCCGGGCAACGACGACCCGCCCGGCGTCGATGAGGCGATCGAGCGCGCAACCCGGGTGGAGGGCTGCGATGGGCGGATGGTCGAGTTCGACGGTTACACGATGATTTCGCTCGGCTACTCCAACCGCACGCCATTCGACTCGCCCCGGGAGTTGGAAGAAGATGAGCTCTACCGGCGGGTTGAAGCCCTGGCCTCGCAGGTCCCCGATCACAGCCGCAGCATCTTCAATCTGCACGTCCCGCCGTACGACTCTCAGCTCGACAGCGCGCCCCAGCTCGACGACGAGCTGCGGGTGGTGGCGACTGCCGGCCAACCGCGGATGATCCCGGTCGGGTCGACGGCGGTGCGCGAGCTGATCGAGCGCTTCCAGCCGCTGCTGGGGCTGCACGGGCACGTCCACGAATCCCGCGGGACCACTCGAATCGGGCGGACGCTCTGCATCAATCCCGGAAGTGACTACCACACCGGACGCATCTCGGGTGCGCTGCTGTTCTTACGGCAGGATCGCGTCGACTACCAGTTCGTGGTTGGATGATCCACGCGATGGCCCAGCCCCCCACGACCATCGAGCCCGACATCGCAGCCGAGGCCGAGAGGCTCCTCGTCCTGATCGAGCGAGAAAGCCTGGATGCCCGCCTGATTGGCGGCATGGCGATCCGGCTACTGGCCGCCGACCGCCTTCACCCGGCGCTCAGGCGACCGATCCAGGACCTCGACTTCATCGTCGCTAAGCGTCACCGCCGGAATTTGAATGATCTACTGATCGGCGCGGGCTACAGCGCGGACGACCATTTCAACGCCCTGAATGGCGCTCGGCGTCTCCTGTATCAGGACCTCCACCACGAGCGGCGGGTGGACGTGTTCGTGGAGACGTTCTCGATGTGCCACGTGTTGCCGCTGGCGGACCGCATCCCCGCCAGCCCGCGCTCGCTGCCGGCCGCCGAGATTCTGATGACGAAGCTCCAGATCGTCGAGCTGAACGCCAAGGACCGCGGCGACCTCTACGCGCTGCTGCTGAGCCACGAGATCTCCCTGGGCGATGACGCCGGGATCGATGCCCAGCGGATCGCTTCACTGACCGGGAACGACTGGGGACTCCAGCGAACCTTTGAGCTTAACCTGCAGCGGCTGCGCGAGGCGCTCCCCGAGCAGCCGCTCACCCCCGAGGAGCAAGGCATTGTGGCAGCGCGAATCGACGCGCTCGCCGCCGCCCTCGACGAAGTGCCCAAAACCCGCCGCTGGAAGTTGCGCGCCCGGGTGGGGGAGCGCAAGCGCTGGTACGACGAACCCGAGGAGGTCGAGCGATGAACGTGACGAGTCCACCACCGGTGGTCGAGCCGATTGCGGCCGAAGAGTACGCCGAGCGGCGCCGTCGGTTACGCGCGCTGGCGGCCGAGCGCGGACTCGACGGCGTCCTGATGGTCAGCCGAGGTGCTAACGGAGCCGACTGGGGCGCCGACATCGTGTACCTGACGAATCACTACTCGGCGTTCCCTCAGATTCCGGACCGCCCCGGTCGTTGGACGGGCCGTGGCCATGCGGGGCTGGTGATGCCGACCGAGGAGGACTGCACCTTGGTCGTGGACATCCCGGATTGGCGCGAGGATCTCGTTCCCGTCAGCGACGTGAAGGTCTCCCTCGACCTCTGGGCCGGGCTTGCCCAAGCGCTCAGAGATCGCGGATTGGGCGACGGACGCGTGGGCTTGATCGGCCGCGAGAGCCTTCTTCACGTTGCCGTCGAGCGCATCCGCGAGGAGCTTCCTGCCCTGCGACTGGTCTGGGCGGATGACCTGATCGAGGGACTTCGTCGGATCAAGTCGGACAGCGAGGTTGCGCTCATACGGGAGTCGACCCGGGTGGGGTGCGAGATGGTTGAGGCATTCATGTCGGCCGCGGTTCCGGGTGCCACCGAGGCCGACTGCGTGCTTGCGGCGCTCCACCGCGGCGTGCCCCAGGGTGCGTTTGCGCTCGACATCCCCGTCGCATCCGGTCCACACGTGGACCACTTCCTGTGGGAGCGGATGCCCTCGTGGGACTACAAGCGTCCGCTCGAGCCCGGCGACATGATCCATCCCGACATGTATGGAACGGTCAACGGCTACTTCTACGACCTGGTCCGCACGACGGTGACCGGGGGCACCGCGACGCCGGATCAGCGCGAGGTGCTAGAGGCTTCGGTCGCGGTGGTCGAGCACATCATCGCGGGCATGAGGCCTGGTGTCAGCTGCGGCGAGCTGTTCGAGCGCGGCGCCGAGTGGCTGGCCGAGAACGGCTTGCCTGTGCCCGGCGCCGAGCACTCGGAGGGGGTGGCGATGCTCGGCCAGAGCTATCCCTCCTTCGGCCACAGCCTCGGCCTGGCCTGGGAAAACCCCTCGATCGTGGCCGGCGAGACTGCGGTGCTCGAGCCGAACATGGTGATGGCGGTGGAGGCCGAAGTCGGTCGTCCTGGCGCGGGCACCGGCGCGTTCGAGCACAACTTGCTGATCACCGAGAGCGGCGCCGAGATCCTCACGACGCGCGTCCAGAACGTCTGGTGGGAGTGATCACGACGGTCGCGGTAGGGCGCCACCTCTGCCGGGCGCTCCGATAGACACGCGGCCGCTGCGGATCCTCGCCTGGCCAGGGATGCCCGCGGGGGGCTCGCTGGAGACAGCCGGGCGGCGTCTGGGACGGACGGTTTCGGTGCAAACCGTGGCCTCGAACGAGTTGCTCGAGGCGCGGATGGCGTGCTCCGGAGGGTTCGATCTGATCTTCCCCTCCGACTATCTGGTGGAGCGGCTGTCGGCGCGCGGTCAATTGCTGGCGCTTGAACACGATCGGCTCCCGCTTGACCGGCTGGCCAGCTGGAGCGTGGCGGCTGTGCACGACCCGGGAGCGCGCTTCTCGATTCCGTTTGCCTATGGCACGACCGGCTATCTATGCACGGTTGCCGGTGCGAGTTCCTGGTCGGCGCTGTTCGATCCGCCGCCGAGAGCGCGTGTCGGCATGCTCGAGGAGATGCGCGAGGTGGTCGGCGCCGCACTGATCGCAACCGGTTACGGGCCGAACGAACTTTCGCCGAGCGCGCTGGATGCCGCCGCCGAGCTGCTCACGCGGCAGCGCCCGCGCGTCGCGCGGTTCGACAGCAACGATTTCGTCAGCTCGGTCATCTCGGGCGACGTGAGTGTGCACCACGCCTGGAGCGGTCCCTCCGCCCAAGCCGTCCGCCGCCACCGCGGGCTGCGCTACGTGGTGCCCGACGAAGGGGCGATCCTGTGGATCACCACCGCCGCGATCCCGTCTGATGCACCGGATCCGGTTGGGTCGACGGCGATGCTGGCGGAGTTGATGGATCCCGAGCTGTCGGCGCAGACCACTGCACTGCATGGATTTGCGACCCCGAACGAGACCGCCCGCCGGATGCTTCCCCGAGATCTGCGCGACAATGACACGCTGTTCCCTCCCGCGGAGACATTGGCGCGCTCTCACGCGCTGCGCGATCTACACGAGAACGAGGCGCGACTTGCCGCGGTGTGGCGCAGAGCTCGGTTGGGGGCGCTTTCAACCACCACGGAGGCCCCGAGTCTCAACTAGCTCGGCCAGGTCTCAACCCGTCTGCCGAAGTCTCAAGAGGTCCCGCCCAAAGCGTCCTCGGCGGGCCGCTGCTCTTCACGGTCCCGACTCGGCTTCGGCCGCTTGCCGAGGTGCCCCTCCTCGACGAGCGTCCCGAGCACATCCATGATCGCGCGACATCCCAGCTGTGCCGTCATGTCGGACACGTCGTAGGGCGGGGCTATCTCGACCACCTCCATCCCGCAGATGCCCTCGCGCGCCACCATCCGCAAGGCCTTCAGCGCCTCACGGGGCAGCAGGCCGCCCGGCTCGGGGGAACCGGTGCCAGGAACGAACCCCGCGTCGATGGAGTCGATATCGAACGAGAGAAACACGGCGTCGGCGTCCTTCCAGGCGCACTCCAGCGCGATTTCGACCGCCTTCTCGACTCCGAGCTCCTCGACATCGGAGATCGTGATCACGGTGCTGCGCCGCTCGCGTGCGACCTTCATCCCAGGCCTCGATCCGTACCATCCGCCGATACCCATCTGCACGAGGTTGCTGGCGGGGGCGTTCGGAATGTTCGTCGCATGGAACCAGGGCGTCGTATGCATCCGCTCGTCCATGTCCCGGTCCTGCATGTCGATGTGGCGGTCCAGGTGGATGATGCCCACACGTCCATCGATGTGGGGGGCGATGGCACGGACGTCCGGATAGCCGATCGAGTGGTCACCACCGATCACCACCGGGAAGACCCCCTTCTCGTGGATGAACGAGACGGCGCCGTCGATCTGGTCGAATGACTTCTCGAGGTTCGACGGGATCACGAAGATGTCACCCGCGTCGCAGAGATTGAGCTCTTCATAGAGATCGACGCCCATGTCGGCGTTGTAGGAGTCATAGAGCGCCGAGATCCGCCGGACCGCCTGAGGTCCGAAGCGGCAGCCAGCCCGGTAGGTGGTTCCCATGTCGAAGGGCGCGCCGACGATCGCGACGTCGTACTTGCCGACATCCCGGATGTTCTCGCAGTAATCGGCCTTGAGAAAAGTGTTGATGCCCGCGAACGCCGGCTGCTGACCTCGGGAGAACAGGGAGATGGTGCGGTCCTGAACTGACGGAGCCGCCTCTAAGCCGAGGTCGAGGCCACGCTCGAGCTGCTCGCGCGTCCTGCGATCGGGAATGTCCGCAAGCCGGCGCATGATCCGCGTCCCGCGGAGTTGCTCGCGGTCAAATGGTGGGTGACCATGGCCCTTACCGTGAGTGTGGAACATTCCCATTTTGCTGCCCCTTCTTGGTCGTTGAACGGACGAAGCCTGTGTGCAGCGCGCGAACAGCCGCGCTTCCCGTCGATCCTCCGCGGATCAATACGCCTCACGGTGGGCTTGAGCGGCTGCGCTGAAGCACCCGATTGGTGCTCGCAGCACCCCCGCCCCGATCTGCCCTCCGCCCTTGCCTGCGACTCCGATGTCCATCACGGGAGTGATGCCGGTCGCCACGACCTTATGGACGTCGATTCCCAGCGGAATCCCCCGGAAGCTCAGGTACGGGATCTTGAGCTCAGGGTGCTCTGCGAGCGTGATCTCATACATCGCCCGGTTCATCGCCACCATCTCCTCGGGGCTCCCGCCCTGGTAGTCCTGCAAGGGGAAGGCGGCCGCTTGCGCAAACCCTCCCAACCCGACGGTCTCGTTGATGGTGCTCTCGCCTCCCATGTACTCGATGTCATCGGGACTGTGCCCGTCGAACAGCTTGGCATCGACGAGCGGGATGGGCGCGGTGAACCAACGGTCCCCGAGGCCGCTCACGCGTACCGCGAACTCGCGGCACGAGAAGCACATCGCCGAGACCATGCTCGAGCCTTCGATGTCTCGGGCGGAATCCGCTGTGGCCTTCGAGTAGGCCATCGACAGCCGCAGGAAGAAGTACTGGCCCTGGCTCATGAACGCGTAGGTCTTACGCACCTCCTCGGGCCGATCCGCGGCCACATCGAGAAGCAGCAAGAACATCTCCTTGATGAAGAGCAGTGTCGCCGCGGAGTTTCGGCTGTGGAGCTCATCGCCCATGTTCAGAGCGCTGCGGATGATCGGCCGCAGCGGTATCCCGCCGTCGCTGCGCCGGAGGGCGGCTCCGATCACCGGAGCGATGAGCTTCTCGACGACCTGAAGACTGTCTCTGACCTCCTGGTCGTAGACCCCGTAGTTCAGTCGCTTGGGTGACGGGCCCTCGAAGAAGTTGCAGAAAGCACGGTTGCCGTGACTCCTGTTCTCGACCACGAAGACAGGCATCGATGCGGTGTAAATGCCTGCCAGGGATCCGACGCAGCCATGGTCGTGACACGCTCCGACCTTGATCCGGCCGTCCCCCAGCTTGGCGTCCGCGTCCTCGGGGTCTCGGGCAAGGCCCTCGTACAGCGCGCCGCCGATCACGGCTGCCCGCTGGCCTCCGAAATAGCTCTCCCACGGCATCGGCGCTCCGGAGGTCAGAATCGTGTCCGGTGTCATACCGGGAACGACCTCGATCGCCGGGGCAACGTCGATCAGGACGGGCTCGGCGTCGATCAGGCGCTGTACCGCTTCACGATTGGCACTGTCAGTGGACGTTGAGTGCTGGGTGGTTGCCACGAGGTTCTCCACAGATTCCTTTGTTCAGGTGTCGAGCGGATGGGCGCGGCCGACTCCAAGGAGTGCTTGGCCGGCGGCCCCGTCGGCCAGGTTCCATGAGCTGACGCGGTCGATCGACAGCCGAACGGTGACGTCGTCACCGTCGCTCAGGTAGGCGGCGACCGCTCCCTCGGTGAGTCCCAGTGGTGTGATGTAGCGCTCGTGAATCGAGCGGTTGAAGCGGCGCGCCTGCGGACCTTCGATCAGCTCTACGGTTCCCTTAATCTGGACGCCGCGGAGATCGAGCCCCGCGCGCGAGCGGTCGATCATTGCCGTGGCTTGCGGGTGACGCCGCAGGTTTCGAGCCTTGCGCGTGTGATGGCTGGTCGGGAAGTAAATCGCGTCGCCGTCGCGGCGGAACCACATCGCTACAAGATGGACCGTGCCGTTGGGGTTGATCGACGCGAGATTCCCGATCAGACGTGCTTCGAGAAGCTCGTCGATCTCCAATGTCGAGAGCGTTAGCGGCAGCACGTCGGTAGGTTCAGGGGAGCGGTTTGTCATAGCCCTCCAGGAGAAGTTGCTGCTCCTGCCACTTGCGGTCCACGACCGGATAGAAGTGCTCGGGGTGCTCGACCGCCCAGATCTGCGATCTGATCACGAAGTTCTCCGGATCGATCTGAAGTGCGCGCCGCCAAGCCAGGATCGCGTCGTCCTGATAGCCCTCGCCGAACAGCTGCACGCCCTTCGCGAATAGCTCCAGCGCTCCGGGCGTCATCCTTTCTTCCTCGCTTACCTGCTCGACCGCTTCCCCGGAGAGGAAGCGCTCCAGGTTCTGACGGTCTCGCGCGTCGCCTATGTCGAAGTCGCTGTTGTGGCGATAGCGCAGAATGCCGCCCGCGTCGACGAAAAAGCCACTCGGCACTATCCGAAAGCCGAGCAGGCTCCCCAGCGAGCTGTCGCGATCGAGCAGTACCGGGAAGGTGACGCCGCGCGCCTCTACCACCGGCCGGACCGCCTCCTCGCCCCGCACGTCCTGGGCGACGCCCAGCATCAGGAAACCCGCTTGGCGGTTCTCCCAGTAGCGCTGCCACACGGGCAGCTGCTCCTTGCAAGTTCACCATGTGGCGAAGCAGAAGAGGACGGTCAGGCTGCCCGCGAGATCAGCGTGACGCCACGTCCGACCTGTCAGATCGGACAGCTCGAATCCCGGGAACGGGTCACCGACCCGGGTTGCCACTAGAAGCCCGACCCCTTCGGGGCGACGTCCTGGTACCACTGCCTCTTCGTACCGACCTTGGCTCGCATACGCCACCGCCTCGCCTTCGGAGCGGCCTCAATTAGTCCGCCTACCTCCTCCAGGCGCCCGCGTATCACTTCGGCTTGGGCTGCGTCGAGCGCGGAATTCTCCGGGAGGAAGGAGCCGACCTTGGCCAGATTCGTGGTGACCGTGTAGTAGAAACCCCAGTCGTCATGCAGCAAGTCGGCGATGTAGGCGCCGTCGATCGCCTCGGGCCCGTCGGCCGCCGTGCCGATCGGATGCTCAAGCAGCAGAACCATCGTGTCAGTTATGTCCTTGAGGTTCAGCTCGACGATCTGCATCTTCTCGAGCAGAAGGTCTGCCGTGGAGATCGTCGGCTTGTCCAGGTCAAGGCGGCCATCGAACGGGATTCGATGACAGAAGTAGAGCTCGTTCATGAACACGTCCACGCCGAGCTTGGTCTCCGGGTGCTCGAAGTAGTACCTGTTCCCCTCCGTGGAGACGGTCATCCTCTGGTCTTCGACGTAGCCGGAAGCGATGAGGAACTGCTTGATCTGCTTCGTCTGTCGCTTCTCGCCCGCGAAGTCGATGTCGGTGAGCGCCCGTTCCATCTTCGCGAACAGCTCGAGGTTCTGTGGACAATGAATGCGGTACGCCAGGGACCCGAGGATCCTCAGCTTTATCGCCTGCGATTCCGCCTCCTCCACGATTCGCAGCGCCTCGGCCACGAAGTGCTCGTTCTCAACCGGCATGCGACTTCACGCTCCTGAACCCTTGGCAGCTCTTGGTCGCTCAGCTACTCGATGGGAATCTGCTTGAACGCCAGGTCGACGTCTACCCCTTGCGACTTCCTGATGGCTCGCATCACGTGGAAGAAGATGAAGCCGAACGCGAAGCACGCCGCCATGATCGCCAGCCTGCCAAGGTTGTGCCCCGCGGCAAAGTCGTCGAAGAACAACACGAAGAAGTAGAACGTGGCACCGATGAATCCCGCAGAGCAGGCCACGGTCATCACCGGCAGCCCCAGAAGCCTCTGCTTCGAGATCGGCGATTTCTCGTAGATCTCGGGTCGCCGATACGGGAACACCGCCCCGGCGGCGAGCACCACCGCCCAGGCACCCAGGGCGATCATGATGAACACGACCAGCGTCGCGAAATAGGTCGTGAAGACGAACAGTGCGAGAAAGATGAGCGTGACGACCGTGGCGACGGCGATCGCCACAACCGGACTGTGCATGCGATCGCTGACCCGGCCGAGCGGTGCGGGTGCGACTCTGTCGAACGCCCAGGCGATCATCGCGCGCTCGCCGTAGGCCTGCATACCCGGGATCCACATCCAAATCCAGGCGATAAACCCAAGTGACACCAGAACCGTCACCACCCACGACCCAGATAGGACGCCGGCAAGGAGAGTGATCCAAGGTGTCGTAGGAGTCGTGACGGCGCTGCTGCTTGTGTTGAATCCGAGCGAGTTGTAGCCGACCGTGCCCAGGAAGTCGTAGCCGAAGACGTGGTAAGCGAGGGCGATGCTGATCAAGAACGCGATGCTGCACACGATGATCGCCCCGAACATGCCCCTCGATTGCCCCTTCATTCCCGACTTGATCTCACCGCCGATCGCAATCGAGAACGCTGCGCCGATCAGCGGTAGGAATGCCCAGTTAGACGCTTTCAGCGTGTTCGAGAAACTAAAGCCGGTGTCGCTCCAGCCACCGGCTTTACCGGAGGAGACCACCGACGCGTAAGTTGTCTTCGGGCCGAAATCCTGGTTGAAATGAGAGATGAACGTACCCTTCGACCCAAACAGCAGCACCACGAACAGCAGCAGGGTTCCGAGCGCCGCGACGACGATGACGATCTTCTGGCTCAAGAAGTAGCGCCGCATGCCCGAGGTGAGAATCCCACCCGCCAGAAGTAGGACGATGGCGCCCACAAGAAATGTGATGCCCTTGTGCGAGAGGAATGTCGCGACGTCCGTGAGGGATGAGTTGCCGGTGACCGCCGCACTGACCGTGAACATCGGAATCAGGCCGATCGTCACCACCCAGTAGGCCGCGATCGCGCAGAAGAACAGCCAAGCCAAAGATTCAACGACGCTGAGCATGAACGCGACTGATGGCGGCAGGATCCGGCTGCCGAACGGGTAGATCCCGCCCGAGCGAGGGATCGTCACAGTCCAAGACAACATCCCCCACGCGATCAGCCCCATCATGACGGCGGCAATGACGACACCTAGGATCAGGTTGCCGCCCGGATAGACAGCCGGGCCGTACAGGAGCAGACCGCCGATCCCGATCCCGATGCTGACGAGGCCTACGTTGAAGATGAATACGTCTACGGTGCCCGCGGTCTTGATCAATCCCGACGCTTTGCGCAGGAAAACTCGATCACCGGTGCTCTCACCGGAGCCAATGCTGGTACTGCCCTTCGTCTCAGTAGCCATTCTTTCCCCTCACTCAACCCTGGGTGAACTGATAGTCCTTCACTTGGCCGTCGGCGAGTGTCAGCAGCACGCCATTCAGCACTCCCTCGGAATACACGCTCCCGGGGTTGAGGCAGACGGTGCGACCGATCTTGGTCTCTCCACGACCCTCGTGAATGTGGCCGTGGAGACCTACGAGCGGCTGCAGGCGTTCAATCGCCTCCCGCACCGCCGTGCTACCGGCCGGTGCCATCACCGGATTGCCCATGTCGTAGACGACTTTCATGTTCTCGTCGAGCTTGGGGCAGATATCGATCTTCGAGTTGTTCGGCGGAACGTGGATGTTGAAGATGCACCGTTCCATGTCCTCCACCTGTTCGAACATCGATTCCAAGCGGGCGGCAAGCTCCTCCTCCGGGCATTCTCGCTCGGTATTCCATGGAGTGGGATTTGTCCAGCCGGAGGTGATGATCTCGTGCTCGCCGGTGAGCCGGTGCACCTTCATTTCGAGCAGCTCGATCGTGTCCGAGCCGCTCAGGAGCTCGTCCACCTCGAAGAAGTCGTCGTTTCCCGGAGCGGCGAATACCTCCACGCCGGTCCCGCTGAGCTTCGTGTCCGCGTACTCGAGCCACTCCACCAAGCGGGCGCGGATCAGGTCTTTGAACAGCTGGTCCTGCTTGTGCTGCGAGGCCCTGATCTCTCGGAACTCGTCCTCGTCCATGGCGGCCGGATAGAACCCCATGTTTCCCAGCTGCTTCTTGAATGCAGTCAACTCGGTTTCAGAGGTGAACTCGAGATCTTCGCCGGCGAACGACGTGAGGTAGGCACCCGACGGTTGGCGCGCGATCGGGACCACCATCTTGCCGGTCACATCTCCGCCCATGATCAAGATCTGGGTTCCGTAGAAGTCGGCGGCGTTCACGAACTTCTTGAAGCACACGTCGGACCCGTGAAGGTCTGTGCAGAAGAACACCCGCGTTCCCGCCGTGGTGGAGCGCTTCTTGCGTCCGAAGGCCACTGGATCGCCTCAGT
>JALYZY010000140.1 GCA_030948665.1 Actinomycetota bacterium
GTTCTGCTCGTTGACAGTCCCGGGCTCGTGGGACGGGACGTCGCCGTTCTCGAGGATTTTCTTGATGTTTGTGCGATTCCTCCTGAACCGCACAGCGTCCACTCGCCGGCGGGAGACGGGCCCGGACGGGCCGTCTTCCGGCGGGGAGTACCCCAGCGGAGCGGCGTTGGAAGTGCCGGTGCGTCTCGCGAGTTGTCGGGGCCGTCGCCCCTGTAGACCGGCCGGACGAGGCCCTCGACTCGGTTCTCGGACAGGCCCTCGGCTGGTTTCCCGAGCGAGCAGCAGAGGTCAGCCGCCGTTGAGCGTCTTCGCTGTGGTCCATCTCGCGCGTCTGCGGACCTCGACGGCGACGATCGCCTTCATGGCCGAGCGCTCGTCCGCGGGGGTCAACGGCTGGCGACTGCCTGGTCGCGAGGCTGTCGCGTAAATCGGGGTCGTCCGGCGGGTTTAATTCAATGCCTGGATGAGTCAGAACTTTCGGGATTGTGATCGTGAGCAGGCGTTTTTGTTGCCGCTGTCGTTGCGGGATTGGCTGCCGGCCGATCATCTGGCGTGGTTTGTGATCGAGGCGGTCGCGCAGTTTGATCTGGAGGCGTTCTATGCGGCCTATCGCGCTGATGGTCTGGGCCGCGCGGCGTATGACCCGGCGATGATGGTCGCGCTGGTGCTGTATGCCTTTTCGACGGATCAGCGCTCGGCGCGCGGGATCGAGCGTCACTGTCGACAGGACATCGCGTATCGGGTGATCAGCGGTAATCGGGTGCCTGATCATGCGACGGTCGCGCGGTTCTTGGCGCGCCATGAAGCGCCGCTGAGTGACTTGTTTGGCTCGGTGTTGCGGTTGTGCGACCGGGCCGGGCTGGTGGCGTCGGGGATCGTGGCGGTCGATGGCACGAAGTTTCACGCTAACGCTAGCCGGGACGCGAACGTCGACTATGACCAGATCGCTCGGGAGTTGGTCGCGGATGCGATCGCGACCGACGCTGCGGAGGATGAGCTTTATGGCGATGCGCGGGGTGATGAGCTGCCCGAGGAGCTTCAGACTGAGGCCGGTCGACGGGAGTGGTTGGCGCGCGAGCTAGCCCGCGAGCGTGCTGCGGAGCCGCAGCGGGCCGAGGTCAACGAGGAGGACCATGAGTTCGTTGTCGAGCGGATCGTTGCTCGTGTCCAGGGACGCCATGGGTGGTTGTTGGAGGCAAAGCGCCAGCTCGATCGCGATCGCTGGCGTGACGCGGCCGGGGTTCCGCGGTCGCGGTCGTCGCGGCTGCGCGAGGCTGCTCGGCGTTTGGAGGACGATCTGGCGGCGGAGCGGCGAGGCAACAGCGCTTATGAGGATTACCGGGCGCAGGGCAAGATGAAGGACGGCCGGCGGTTCGGCTCGCCGCCGAAGCCCTATTTGCCACCGGATAGTCCGCCGGGGGAGGCCAACGTGACCGATCCGGACTCGCGCGTGATGAAAGCGTTTCGCGGTTGGGTGCAGGGCTACAACGCCCAGACGGCGGTCAACGAGCATCAGATCGCGCTCGCGGGCGAGATCACGGTCGAGACGATCGACTTTGGCCAGCTGGCACCGATGGTCAGCGCCGTGTTGGGAGAGCTTGAGATAGCCGGGGTCAGCGACCAGCCCGGGATCGCGCTGGCAGACGCTGGCTACTGGAACGAGGAACACATGGACGACGTCACTGCCGGGCACGGGATCAGCGTGCTGATCCCGCCTGACTCAAGCCGGCGAAACGGGGAGCGACGTGGCTGGACCGGCCGCCGCTACAGCTTCATGCGCCGTGCGCTTGACAGCGACCTGGGCGCAAGCCTCTATCGCAAGCGCAAACACACCGTCGAGCCCGTGTTCGCTCACACCAAGCACAACCGTCACATCAACCGGTTTCACCGACGAGGCAGATCCGCCGTGCGAACCGAGTGGCGGCTGATCTTGATGACACACAACCTCACCAAACTTCACCGCCACAAGCTCGCGACGCTCGGAGCCTGAGAACCCGATCGCTCCACACCCCAACCACCGCGAGAGCCGGCCCTCGGTCAAACTCGATCGACTCGGCGCGCTTCCTTTTTGCGCGACAGCCTCTCGTAAACGGAGCAGTCTCGGCCGTCGGCGCCTGACTGCTCCGTCTAGCCCGGAGGAGAAGCGTCGCCGGCGCGTGGGCAAGCGCCTCCCATTCTGAGATCCGGCCGCCGCTCGACAGAGGTTGTGGCTTCGCGGCTGCCTCCTCGAGTCGGCACATATCCGCCTGGCTATGGTGCCGCCGCGATCGACGCGCCGGCGACGAGCGATCGGTCGAGCGATCCCAGCAAGATGTTCGACCGGGTCGTATGACCGAAGAGTGTCTGCACGACCAAGACAGATCGGTCGTGGTTGCTGCGCGGCGAATCGTTGCCGATCGGTTCCGCGGTGCAATCCTCTAGCAGGAGGCAGTGGTAGTCGCGGAACATTGCGTCGCGCAGAGTCGATTCAACGCACACGCTCGTGGTGCACCCCGTAAAGACGAGGTTCTGGATTCCGAGCTGGGTGAGTGTCTCGTGGAGGTCGGTCTCAAAGAAGCCGCTGAAGCGGTGTTTGTAGAGAACGATGTCGCCTGGCTCTGGTGAGAGCTCGTCGATGATCTCTGTGTTCCAGGTGTCGCGGATGAGAATGCGGCTCTCGCTCCCGTCGGGGGCGATCACCATGTCGCCGACACCGAGGGGCGCGTGTTTGAGCCAGGTGGGCGAGTCGGGCCAGCCAGCGTCTGAGAGATCAGGCTGAAAGGCCATCTTCAAGTACACGATCTTGAGCCCGTGGCGGCGCGCGGCGGCGAGAACATGCGCGGTTGGAGCGACCACTTCTCGGATCGCTGAGACACCGATTCCGGCCCGCGCGAACATCCCTTCCTCCGCGGCAAAGTCGTTTTGCATGTCGACGACGATGACGGCAGTTCGAGCCGGGTCGACCGTCATTGCGTCGGGCCGAGCGTCAATCGTAATCATTAGACCCTCCCGGTTCTCGCGGTTGTCGATCTCGCCAGCTGCCGATGACATCCACGAGGCGATGGGTGTGCAAGACAGAAAGGCGAGGGCGAGCGCACCCGTGGGCGTCACTCCGATCCCGCAACGCTACCAGCGTGGCGACCATCGAGAGTGCTGGTTTGATCGAGTAGGAGCTGTCGGTGGCAATCCGCGTCGGCTTCTGGTACGTCGCCGTTGGGGCTGCGACGGCGACGCTGCCGCTTTACGAACGGCCATCCCTGAAGCGGCAGCCAGGCTCTGGCATGAGTGGCCTGCCATATTGGCAGTCGTTCGTGAGAGCGGCCGTCTCTGACGATCTGGTTTGACTGCTTCCTCACATGCAAACTGAAGTGATGGCTCGAACGCTTCGGGAGGTGGCTCGAGATGATTCGCTGGCGCACGGAGCGCAGGTAAGGACCGCAGGGTTGTTTAGTGCCGTGACCACGGGGTGACGGGACGATCCAGACGTGTCCCGTTCACGATGAGATCGACCCGCTCATTGAAGAAGGCGATACGGTCGGTCACCTCGGCGGCTTCGCGGAGTGGCTCCCGGTACGTCCATGCGATGTCGTTTTCGTCCTCCAGCGACCAGTAGGAAGCTTGGCCCTTGTAAGCGCAGAGCGTCCGTGTTGGGCTCGGTTGGAGGATTCCGTCGCTGACGTCCTCGGGTGGCAGGTAGTAACGGACTGGCAGCGGAGCCTCAAAGAGCAGGTAGGGGCGTGTGGACGCTGCCAGCAGCTGCCCGTTGAGTTCGACGCGCACAGAGCGCGAGCTGTGAACGATCTCGATGCGGTGAAACGGATCGCGGGGATGCGCGATGTTGTGCTCGTCCTCCTCATACCATTCGTCAAAGGCGGCGAAGTCGACGATTACGTACGCGCTCAGTGCCTCATCGGCGGGCCGAAAGGCCGCCGCTCGCCGTTCGGCGTCACCGACGCGCAGGTCGAGCACTGCTCCGTCCGTCGTGTGTACGGCGAACGGAACGCTTGGGGTAAAGACGGGGCGATCCCCTAAATGCGGGACAGCGACGCCCGACGCCGAATCTTCGGCCGCCTCGTCGGGAGTGTTCGTGACGCCCTCAAGCGCCTGGAACGGGACGGCGTAGCTCGGAACGATCCGCTTGGGCTCCCAGACAAGCAGCGCCCGATCGGTGTCGATCACCACTTGATCTCCGATCATGGCGCGAATTCGCTTGTCGACGGGCTCGTACCGAAGCTGTCCGAGGCTGCCCATCAGGATGTCTCGAACCATGGTCCCCACGAGCGAAGGATCGCACACGTTCACGAGGCACAGCAAGACGTCGCCCGCCAATTCGACCAGACTTCTGCAATGTCGCCATTCCGGCACTCTGGGCGAGACTGCCGCTCTCTCGGCGGGACTGGCACTGGAGCGAGCGCTGCCGTCGGAGGCTGTCGGAATATCGGGGTTGTCCGGCAGGTTTAAGACACTTCTGTCATGGCTCGAGAATTCGCTGGAGTTGACCGCGGTCAGTTGTTGTTGATGCCGCCGTCGTTGACGGAGTGGCTGCCGGA
>JALYZY010000155.1 GCA_030948665.1 Actinomycetota bacterium
GACGAGACGCTGATCGACGTCGCCGGCACGCTTGGCGCGGGGCCGCTTCGCCGGATGCTGAGCATCGCGATCCCTCTCGCCGGCGGCGGACTCGGCGCCGCCGCCGCGGTCGCGTTCGCGCGCGGTATCGGAGAGTTCGGCGCGACGATCCTGTTCGCGGGCAGCTTCCAGGGGGTGACCCAGACGCTTTCCCTCGCCGTGTACTCACTGTTCGACGCCAACCTCGACCAGGCGATCTCGATTGGTGTGCTGCTGATCATCGTCAGCGCTGCGATCCTGCTCACCTCGAAGCTGCTCGTGCATTCATGGATCTCCTCGACATCGACATCGTCCTCCCAAGGCGAGACTTCGATCTCAGCGCCTCGCTGACGCTCGGCGCTGAGACGGTTGGACTCGTCGGCCCGTCTGGCGCCGGGAAGACATCGCTGCTACGGACGGTGGCCGGCTTGGAACGGCCCACCGTTGGCCAGATCGCGCTCGGCAGCGAGCTGTGGTTCGACGCCGCGCGCAGAGTTCACGTGAGCGCCGAGCGGCGGCGTGTCGGATACCTCCCCCAGGACTACGGGTTGTTCCCGCACCTCACCGTGGCCGCGAACGTTCGCTTTGCCGGCAAACGCGACCGCCCGGACCTGCTCGACCGTCTCGGGATCGCGCACCTCGCCAGGGCGCGGCCGCGGCAGCTCTCAGGCGGCGAGCGTCAACGCGTCGCGCTCGCTCGCGCGCTGGCTCGCGACCCTCGGGTCTTGCTGCTCGACGAGCCGCTCGGCGCGCTCGACGCGATCACACGCAGACAGGTACGCGATCAGCTCGGCGACGAGCTGGCCAAGCTGAACCTCCCCACAGTGCTGGTTACCCACTCGTTCGATGACGCCATCGCCCTGGCGAACCGCATCGGCGTGATCGACAACGGCGTCCTAGTACAACTCGACCAGCCCCACGAACTGCTCCGCAGGCCAGCCAACGCGATGGTCGCCGCGCTAACCGGCGCCAACGTCCTTGACGCCGCCGCCACACGAACCCCTGAAGGTTCAAACTTGCGGATCGCCGGCGGCGGCCAACTGGCAAGCTCAACACCCGCTGAGGGGCCGGTTCAGATCGCCGTGCACCCCTGGGAGCTCGAGCTCACCGACCCGGAGACCAGCACCCTAACCGACACGGTTCTCAGCGTCCGTCAAGACCGCGGCGGGCTCCTGATCAGAGTCACCCGCTTCACGATCCAAACCCAGCCGCACAGCAACACCGATCCGCGTATCGCTGAAGGCGCAACGGTCGGTATCCGAGCAGCACGCTCCAACGTCCGCGTACTCCCGACCGGGCCCACCACCGACGAGCGTCGCGCCGCCAGCAGCACCAGTGGCCACCAGCCGCTGATAGCCGAGCCGCTGGACCGCAGCTGGCAGTAGGCGCGGCGGAACGGCGGAAGAAGATGCCTCGTCGCGGCAGGCGAGACACTCCCCGCAGACCAGGGGCCAGAGGAGCCATGGTTGACCGCCGGGTACGCGGAATCTGAGGCGCGAGCCTGCTCTCAGACCTCGGCCATAACGCTCCCACGTGGAGGTTGAGGCAACCGAGCGCCGGCCGGAAGTCTTGGCGGGGGTCAGGGTTCGTCGATTGTGCGCGGTGCTGGTTGGCTGGCGTATGCCTCTAGGAAGCGCTATGCGCGCCAGGCCCAGAAAAGCGAGACCGAACAGGGCAGAGCCGGTTGCGAGCACGCGCAGATTGCCGGCGCGGTCGGCGGCGTGCCCAGCGGGAATACTGACCAGCGTGGCGGCGATGTTGTAGGCCGTGTAGAGCACGAGCGCGAGCTGCACCGCCGAGGTGTGAGATCGACTGGGCTGCAGTAGCTCGGTGGCACGCAAGATCAGCAGCGTGGCCGCCAGGTTTCCGAACTCGAACGCGCCGACGGCGAACATCAATCGGCCGAGCTGACCGCGTACGACGGGACGTAGCTGCAGGCGGACGGGTTCGCGTTCTCGCTCGGTGAGCTGGGGGGCGTGGCGGATCGCGTAGAGGATCGCGATCGCTGCCAGCAGTCCCGGAATGATCGAGAGCAGGATCGCTGTGCGCGCGCCGATCAGCCCGACGAGGCCAAGCGCGACTACCGGTCCCCCGATCGCGCCGAGGTTGTCCATCGCGCGCTCAAACCCGTAGGCGCGGCCATAAGCGCCGACGGGGGGCAACATCTGCTAGCAGCGCGTTGCGGGCCGGCACGCGGAGGCCTCGCATCGTCCACGCAGTGGCGCGCAACACCCCGACCTGCCAAACGCTCGAGGCAACGCCGATCAATCCGGAGAGCACCGCGGTGCTGGCGTAGCCGCCGACCGCGATTGTGCGCCGTCGGGCGGGGTCGTCAGCCACCGCCCCGCCACCGAGCCGAGCCACTCCGGCCAGGCCGTCGGAGATGCCCTCGATCACCCCGAGCGCGACGGCTGGCGCATGGAGGGTGCTGGTCAGAAAGCTCGGCAGCAGCGCGGTCGGGACCTCGTGCCCGTGGTCGGCGAGCAAGCTTGCGGTGCCGACTCCGCGGACGCCGGGCGTCAGCCACCGCCCGCTAGTCGGTTCGGCTGCGGGTGTCGAGGAGGTGTTCAAGGCCGCCGAAGTCTTCCAGCGCCCGCAACCAGCCGCCGGCCGCGGGTGATCCGCCCGGCGCGACCCTGCCGCCCGGAGCCCAGAATCGCGCTGCCGACCGGTTCGCCCACCGCGGTCGCCCGAGCGGCCGATCACGGCTCTCACGTTCCGTCGTTGGACTGTTTTGTCAGCCAGCGAGCGGTTTCTACTGGTGCGTAGCGGCCGCCTGCGCTTAGGTGAGATCCGCTTAACTCCGTGCAAACGGAGGAAGTTCCTGCAAGGCAGCTGATGCCGGAGGAGGGACTCGAACCCCCGACACGCGGATTATGATTCCGCCCTAGACGGGCGTCGCTGGGTTTCAAAACCCTTTGTTTATAGGCTTTTGGTGTCTCTGAGCTCTTCTCAGAACTGCTGACTTCGGGACACATTCGGGACACATTCTGCCGCGGCGGGCGATACGCTGACCGTCGCGTGAAGCCGATCCAGGTCCTCAATCCACCACCGGTCAGCGGGCACCTGGTTCGGCGCCAGCGCGCGTCGGGAGACCGGTGGATGGCGAAGTGGCGCGATGCGGCCGGTCAGCATCAGCGAGTGCTCGGCAAGGTGTGGACCGGACGAGGGCGTCCGGCCGATGGCTACCTCACCCGTCGCGGGGCGCAGGAGGTGCTCGATCAGATCCTCGCCGACGCCCGGCGCGGACAGCTGCTGGCGCCGGCCAGGCCGACGGGCGGGGTCACATTTGCCGAGGCAGCGGCCGAGTGGCTGCGCTACGTCGAGCACGACCGGCAGCGCCGCCCGTCGACGCTGCGCGACTACCGGCTCGTCGTGGACAGGGTGCTCGTGCCGGCGCTGGGGGAGGCGCCGCTGGACGCGCTCACGAGCGGCCACGTGGATGCGTTCCGCGCGAGCTTCGTCGCGGAGGGGAGACTGTCCGGCCGGACGATCAACAAGTACCTGGCGCTCATCCACGGCATCCTCAAACGCGCGCAGCGTGTCTATGGCCTGTCGGCCAACGCAGCGGCCGGCGTCGAGCGCCAGCCGGCTCGGCGCTCAGGCGACTTCGATGTCCTGTCGGCCAGCGAGATCGAGGCATTGGTGCGCGCCGCGGGGTCGCCGCAGGACGCGGCCGTGTTCGCCACCGCCGCCTACACAGGACTGCGGCTGGGGGAGCTGCGCGCTCTGCGCTGGGGGGACGTCGACTTCGGCAAGCGCCTCGTGCATGTCCGCCGCTCCTACGTGGAGCGCTCAGAGGGCGTCCCCAAGTCCGGGCGGGTGCGAAGCGTGCCGATGATCGACCAGGTTGCCCGTGTCCTTGACGGGCTCAGCCGCCGTGAGCACTTCACCGCCGAGGAAGACCTCGTGTTCGGCAACGAGGTTGGCCAGTACTTCGATGACTCGGCGCTCCGCCGCCGCTTCTACGCGGCCCGGATGCGCGCCGGGCTCAAACGCATCCGCTTCCATGATCTGCGACACACGTTCGGCACGCTCGCCGTCCAGGTCTTCCCGCTGTCGGATGTAAAGGCGTACATGGGGCACGCGAACATTGCCACGACGATGATTTACGTGCATCATGTCCCGCGTCTGGACGCGGCCGCGAGGCTATCCGAGGCGCTTCGCAGCGAGGCGGAGCCGGCAGCGGCACTCGCCGAGACCGTGTCGTAGCGATGCCCCGGATCAGCGTCTTTCACGGCATCGTGATCGCGATGTACTGGAACGAGGGCGGCCACGCGCGCCCGCACTTCCATGCTCGGTACGGCGAGCACAAGGCGTCGGTCGACTTCGCTGGCGCCGTGGTCGCCGGTTCGCTACCCGATCGGCAGCTTGCCCTTGTGGAGCGGTGGTGCCGGCTGCACGCTGCCGAGCTCGTCGCGAACTGGGAGCGCGCACGGCGCAGCGAACCGCTGGATCAGATCGATCCGCTTCCGTAGGATTGGGGGCATGGAGAAGCTCGTGGACATCGTCGGGGTCGAGGTGATCGGCGATCACAGACTGCGGCTCACCTTCGAGGACGGCATCGTTGGCGAGGTCGGCTTCGAGAATCGGGAGTGGCGAGGCGTGTTCGAGCCGCTGCGCGACCCGGCCGCCTTTGCCGAGGTGCTCGTCGACCCCGAACTGGGGACGATCGCGTGGCCGAGCGGGGTCGACATGGCCCCTGAGCCGCTGTACGCCGAGGCGCGCCGGCACCGGGTGCGGCCGGCAGCGACCTGACTACCGAGTAGCGGTCGCAAGATCGACTAGCGGCAGCCGGCCGCTGACTCGGGCTGACTGGCTCGTAAGCGTCGCACCAGACGCGCCCTTCGTCGCCAAGGCGATCGCCCGCCGGGCGCCTGGCGGGAGCGGAAAAGCGATCGTGCGGACCGCGGCCGCGGCCCGCTCGAGATTGGGCGAAGGAGAAGTCCGGCTCCTCAAGGGCGGGGGTTAGGGCGCGGCTCATTTCGCGAGTCCGGGCGCGGGTGACGCACAGACGAAGAGCGAGAGTCAGTCCCGTTCGCGTCACCTTGGTGCAGCGGCGTCGACCGGGGGGCCTCTTGGCCTGGATTCGTGGAAGCGCGGGTTTCGAGAAGGCAGACCGAGTGGGTGTTGCGCGCACCGTGCGATGCGGGTCTTCTGAGTTATGTGGTCGGGGCGGCTAGGACGCGGCGGGCCATGGCCTCCCAGCCGGCGGCCAGGCGGCTGAGCGCGATCCCCCGTCCGCGTAACTGGTGCAGGACGACTTCGGCGCCGAGCTGGGCGAGCAGAGCCTCGGCGACGTATTCGGCGTCGAGGTCAGGGGCGCCATCGCGGACTAGGAGGATGAGGTGGGCGCGGTAGGCGCCGTAGGGGCCAGCGTTGAATCGCTGCCCGGGTGTGCCTGAGGTCTGCGCGGCAAGCAAGAGGTCGCCGTGGGCGGCAAGATGGGCGAGGAGCGCTCGGCCGAACGCGATCACGCGCTCGCCCGGGGGCGCTCCTGGGCCCAGCGGGGACGGGCCGCGGATAAAGCTCTCCTGGAAATCTCGCTCGGAGGACTCCAGAATCGCGAGCGCAAGTGACGCGCGGTCACCGAAACGGCGAAAGAGCGTTCCCTTGCCGACGCCCGCCTCGAGCGCGATCGCGTCCATCGACGTGGCCGCGACGCCATCGCGAGAGAACAGCTTCTGCGCGGCGGCGAGGATTCGCTGACGGTTGCGCGCGGCATCGGCCCGCTCGGCGGGGACGCCGATCAGGGGGAGCTGTATGGGTTTCATCGGGCTGGGCATGTCGGGGTCAAGCCACGGGTGGGCTGTCCGTGGTACCGTTCATCCTACAAGCGGACTATAGTCCGAATCACTGATTGTCGATAGGAGTTTTTCATGGCCACTGATACTGAAGCGCAGGGCGCCACCGAGATCCCGGCCGGCTCGTGGACCGTTGACCCGGTTCATTCGGTCGCCGGATTCGCGGTGCGCCACATGATGGTCGGGACCTTCCGGGGCGAGTTCACCGAGATCGACGCCACGCTGAGCGACGGCAAGCTGGTCGGCAAGGTCAAGGTCGGCTCGCTGCAAATCAAGGACGAGAAGCTCAAGGGCCACCTGTTCTCACCCGATTTCTTTGACGCCGAGCGGTATCCGGAGATCGTCTATGAGTCCTCGTCGCTAGACGTCAAGGACGGTGCCCTGACCAGCGAGGGCACCCTGAGCGTGAAGGGCCAAACCGTCCCGGTCACGGCCACGGGCCGCTTCGCCGGCCCGACGGTCACGCTCGGCGACGTCGAGAAGGTCGGCATCGACCTCGAGACCACGGTCGACCGCGACGCCATCGGTCTCGCGTGGAACGCCCCGCTGCCCGCCGGCGGCGTCGTGTTGGGTAAGGACGTGACCATTACGGTCACGCTGGAGCTGGCGCTGGTCGACGAGGAGGACTGACCCATGCAGGTGCTCGGCGTCGCCGGGTCGCTTCGTGAGGCGTCGCACAACCGACGCCTGCTCCGGGCGGCAGCCGATGAGCTGCCGCCCGGGGTCGAGCTCATCCCGTTCGACGGGCTCAAGGCGATCGAGCCGTTTGACGAGACCGACGAGCATGAGGCAGGCGGCGGGATGCCCGGGGCCGACGGGTTCATCGCCGCCCTCCGCGACGCCGACGCCGTCCTGTTCGTCACCCCTGAATACAACGGGTCGATCCCCGGCGTGCTCAAGAACGCCGTCGATTGGGCGTCCCGCCCCACGCCCGCCACGTCGGCCCTGGCCAACAAGCCAGTCGCGGTGATCGGCGCCAGCACCGGCATGTTCGGCGCCGTCTGGGCCCAAGCCGAACTGCGCAAGGCGCTCGGCCTCGCTGGCGCTCGCGTCCTCGATCAAGAGCTCGCGGTTCCCACCGCCCATGAGGCCTTCAGAGACGACGGCCGCCTGACCCGCGGCGCGACCCGCAGACGTCTACGAGGACTCCTGGCCGACCTCATCGCCGAAGTCGCGCCGGCTGCCGTCAGCACCAGCGGATGATCGAGCGCAGACAGCAGCGTGACCCCGCCCCTGAGCGAGATGCTGGCACTGACGAGATCGTCAGATGGCGACGACCGAGTACACCGGCGGCAGCCGGGTCGCGACCGTACTCCAGGTGGCGCCGGCGTCGCCCGA
Source organism: Actinomycetota bacterium (assembly GCA_030948665.1). GTDB lineage: Bacteria > Actinomycetota > Thermoleophilia > Solirubrobacterales > Solirubrobacteraceae > Palsa-465. Next base: position 7,161 of record JALYZY010000155.1, read on the forward strand.
GCCGAATAGGTCGCCGGAGGTGGCGCCGAAGTACAGCTGGAGCTGCTCGCCCTCAGCGGCGCGGGTGAACGCCTGGCGGAGGACCGTCAGGTAGGCGTGCTGGGCCGGCAGGCCGTATCCCCGCGGCGTCCAGGTGGAGCCCGCATCGCGCGTCTCATAGACGCGCACCCGGCCATCGGGGGTGACGCGATCCATGTCGGCGACGAGCGGGATCACGTAGGCGCAGTCGGGATCGGCGGGATCGATGGTCAGCGGGAAGCCGAAGTCAGACGGGAGCCCACTGCCACCGATGTCGGTCCAGCTTTCGCCCGCGTCGTCGGAGCGGTAGACGCCGCCGTGGAACTGCATGAACATCCGGTCGGG
>JALYZY010000025.1 GCA_030948665.1 Actinomycetota bacterium
GGCCCGGGTCAGCCGGGTCAGGCGGGTGGCGAATGCGAACGCCTCGTTCCCGCGGGGTGGGTGGCCATATCCGCTGCCGGCGGCACAGGTGAGGAACTGCAGGTAGGCGCGCGCGTAGGGCTCCATCGAACCCGAGATGTCGCAGAGCAGCACCAGCCGTCGGCGGACCACGCGCCTGCGCCTGCGCCGCAGGCGGATCGGGTCGCCTCCAGTGCGCAAGCTCCCGCGGAGCGTTCCTCGCAGGTCGATCTGCTGACCGTGATGCCACCTCTGCGCGCGGCGGGTGCGCCGCAGCGGGGTAGCCACCTCGAGCCGCGTCATCAGCTGGTAGAGCTGGGCGAGCTCGCGCGGCTCGAGCGCGTCGAAGCGCTTCTCCCGCAGCACCTCCTCCGCGCTCGGCGAGGTCGGGACGAGCAGCTCGTCCCGGTCATAGTCCTCGAGCTCGCCGGACGCATCCGCGGTGGCGGCATCTAAGCTCGGCGCCGACTCAGCCCCGGGCCAGCCCGTCTCACGGTTGGAATGGGGGCGGTCGTCGGGTGGGGCGGGGACGGTGCGGGCCTCGTCGGATTCGAGTTGCGGATCCTCGCGAGCGCGCGGCCCCCCGAACACCGACCCGAACACCGCGTCGAACGCCTTGACGTGAGCGGAGTCCGAAACGAATACCGCGCGCGCGGTCCAGTACAGCCGTCGTCGCGAGATCGGCTTGACCAGCGCCAGGGCGTCCGCGAACGAGGCAGCTCGCTCGGCTGTCATCGGCAGTCCCGCGTGCCGCAGCCGCTGGCTAAATGCCCCGGCCAGAGCCGGCAGGTCGAGCTCGATCGTCTCGACCCCGAAGGCCGCTGGGTCAGTCGGGGGTGGCAACGAGCTGCTCCAGGCCTTCCGCGCGGACTACCTCTTGATCCTCGCGGTACTTCAGCACCGAACCGAGGGTGCGCTCGATCGCCGCGGCGTCGAGGTGCTCCAGGCCGAGCTCGCCGAGAGCCGCCAGCCAGTCGATCGCCTCGGCGATCCCCGGCGGCTTCTGCACGTCGCTGTCGCGCATCCGGGCGACAGCAGCGGCAACTTGCACGGCCAGCGTCTCCGATGATCCTTTCACGCGCCGCCGGATGATCTCGACCTCGCGCTCGGGCCTCGGGTAGTCGATCCATTGGTACAGGCAGCGTCGCTTCACCGCGTCGTGCAGATCGCGGGTTCGATTAGAGGTGAGCACGATGATCGGCGGGTGCGTCGCGCGGATCGTGCCGATCTCGGGGATCGTGACCGCCGCGTCCGCAAGCAGCTCCAATAGGAACGCCTCGAAATCGTCGTCGGCGCGGTCGATCTCGTCGATCAGCAGCACCGCCGGTCGGGGCCCGGGGTGCTCGAGCGCCCGCAGCAGCGGCCGGCGGATCAGGTAGTCGGGACCGAACAGGTCCTCCTCGCGGAGCTTGCTCCCGCCCGTATCGGCGAGCCGGATGCTCAGCAACTGTCGGGGGTAGTTCCACTCGTACAGCGCTTCGGCCGCGTCGATCCCGTCGTAGCACTGCAAGCGAATCAGGGGCGTGTCGAGCACCGTCGCGAGCGCCTTGCCGGCCTCGGTCTTGCCGACTCCCGCCTCCCCCTCGAGCAGCAGCGGCTGGGGCAGGCGGAGGCTCAGGAACATCGAGGTCGCGAGGCCCTCGTCGACGAGGAAGTCGGCGGCGGCGAGCCGACTGGCGAGCGTTTCGACATCGGGCACGAGCTGTCTGACCTCGTCGCTCGCTTCACCCGTCACATGGAGGTGGTTCATATCGTGCGCGCCGTGGCGCGGGCGATCATTGGGGAGGCTCGGGACGGCCCTGCATCGCTGCCCACACACGCGCCGGCGTGCACGGCATGTCGACGTGGGTGACGCCGTGGGACTCGTGCAGCGCGTCGATCACCGCGCTGACGATCGCCGGCGGGGACCCGACGTTCGGCGACTCGCCGACGCCCTTGGCGCCCAGGGGATGGTGCGGACATGGGGTGACGGTCGCGCCGAGCTCGAAGTCAGGGCACTCGAGCGCCGTCGGGATCAGGTAGTCCATGAACGAGGAATTCAGGCAGTTGCCCTCCTCGTCGAACGTGATCACCTCCATCAGCGCGATCCCGATTCCCTCCGCGAGTCCGCCGTGGATCTGTCCGTCGACGATCATCGGGTTGATCCGCACCCCGCAGTCGTCCACGGCGATGAACCGCCGGACCTTCACCGCCGCGGTCTCGGGATCGACGTCGACCACGGCAATGTACGCACCGTAGGGGTAGGTGAGGTTGGGCGGGTCGTAGATGACCTGCGCGTCGAGGCCGCCTTCCATCCCCTCTGGCATTGACTCGCCGCTGTACGCACGCGCGGCGATGTCTTCGATCAGCGCCCCCTTCTCTGGGTCCCCCTTCACATACCAGCGGCCCTTTTCCCAGGCGAGATCCTCGGGCCTGGTTTCGAGCATCGTGGCGGCGATCAGGCGGGCCTTGTCGCGCACCTTGCGTGAGACGACCGCGACCGCTGCGCCTGAGACCGGGGTCGAGCGGCTGCCGTACGTGCCCAGGCCGTATGGCGTCTTGTCGGTATCTCCGTGGCGGACCTGGACGTCTTCGGGCGGGATGCCGAGCTCCTCGGCGACGATCTGGGCGAACGTCGTCTCGTGGCCCTGGCCCTGAGTCTGGGCGCTGATGCTGACCATCGCGTTCCCCGACGGGTGCACGCGCAGGTCGGCGCCGTCGTTCATCGCCAGACCGAGGATGTCCATGTGCTTGCGTGGGCCGGCGCCGACGCCCTCGGTGAAGAACGAGATGCCGATCCCCATCAGCTCGCCGCGGGCGCGTTTCTCGGACTGCTCACGGCGGAGATCCTCATAGCCGGCGATGTCCATCGCCACGCACATCGTCTTCGCGTAGTCGCCCGAATCGTACGTCCAGCCGGTGGTCGTCTCGTAGGGGAACTGCTCGGGTGCGATGAAGCTCTGCATCCGCAGCTCGATCGGGTCGACGCCCATCTCGAGCGCCAGCGCGCTGACCATCCGCTCGACCAGGTAGACGGCCTCGGTGATCCGGAACGAGCAGCGGTAGGCGACGCCGCCCGGCGCCTTGTTCGTGTAGACCGCCTTGACCTTCACGTGCGAGGCCTCGAGGTCGTAGGAGCCGCAGCAGATGTGGAAGAACCCCGCCGGGAACTTCGTCGGCTGGGCGGTCGAGTCAAACGCGCCGTGGTCGGCGATCACATCCACTCGCAGGCCGGTGATCTTGCCGTCCCTGGCGCAGATGTCGGCGTGCATCACATAGTCACGCGCGAACCCGGTCGACATCAGGTTCTCCGATCGGTCTTCGACCCACTTGACGGGGACTCCGGCGACGATCGAGCCAGCGATCGCGCACACGTATCCCGGGTACACCGGGACCTTGTTGCCGAAGCCGCCGCCGATGTCGTTGCAGCGGATGCGGATCATGTGCTCGGCCAGACCCGCCACGTGCGCGTACACCGTGCGGTGGGCGTTGGGCGCCTGATTGCCGTTGTAGATGTCGAGCTGGCCGGTCTCCGGATTGAAGTCGGCGATCATCCCGCAGGTCTCGAGCGGCGCCGGGTGGCAGCGCGGATAGATGATGTCGCGGGTGACGATCGTGTCGGCCTCGGCGAACACGCGATCGGTGGCGGCCTCGTCTCCCGCCTCCCAGGTGGGGCTGGCGAGATTGTCGGTCTGGCCGTCCTTGTCGTCGCGGATCAGCGGCGCGTCGGGATCGAGCGCCTTACGGGCGTTGACGACCGCTGGGAGGGGCTCGTACTCGACGTCGATCAAGGGCAGAGCGTCGCGCGCCGAGTACTCGTCGGTCGCGATCACGAATGCGACCTCCTGTCCCTGGAAGCGGACCTTGTCGCCCGCCAGCACCGCCTGGGTGTCGTAGGAGATCGTCGGCATCCACGCCAGTCCCAGCGTCTCGAGATCCTTGGCGGTGACCACGGCCGCCACGTTCGGGTGGGCGAGGGCCCTCGAGGTGTCGATCGACACGATCCGGGCGTGGGCGAACGGGCTGCGGAGCATCGCTCCGTGCACCATCCCGGGGAGACTGATGTCGTCGAGGTAGATCCCCTGGCCGCGGATGAAGCGCGCGTCCTCCTTGCGCTTCAGCCGGCCGAAGCCGATCGGGCGCTCAGCGGTCGCACTCGGGAGGTTCTCGATCGTCGCCATGCTCAGTGCCTCGATTCAGAAGTTCGTGGGCACCGAGAGGTGCCACCGGTGGATGGCGGGCAAGGACGTAGGAGCCGACGCGTAGCAGCGCTACGCGAGGCGACGAGGACGCCGCCCGCCGCAGGTGGTGCCTCGAATGCACGCGAGTTTCTGAATCGGGGCACTTATACCTCCTGTTTGGTGGCGGCTTCGTGCTCGGCTGCCCAGCGCACCGCGCTGACAATGTTCTTGTAACCCGTACAGCGGCAGATCGCGCCTGAAATCGCCACGCGGATGTCGTGGTCGGTGGGATCGGGGTTCTCGTCGAGCAGCGCCCGGGCGGTCATCAGCATTCCCGGCGTGCAGAAACCGCAGTGCAGCGCGTGGTGCTCGTGAAAGCCCATCTGGACAGGATCGAGCTGGCCGTCGACTTCGAGCGACTCCACCGTGCGAATCTCATGGCCCTCGCACATCGCCGCCAGGATCGTGCACGACTTCACCGGTGCGCCATCCATCAGCACCACGCAGGCGCCGCAGTTCGAGGTATCGCAGCCCCAGTGCGTGCCGGTCAGGCCTGGCGTTTCGCGGATGAAGTGCACCAGCAGTTGGCGCGGCTCGACGTCGCGGGAGACCGGTTCTCCGTTGACCGTGATCGTGAGTTGCACTAGGTCTCCTGTCTCAAGGCGCGGGCCGCCGCTCGGCGCAGGGCGCGTTTGGTGAGGACTCCCGCGAGGTGGCGCTTGTAGTCGATCGGTCCGCGGCCGTCGGGTTGCGGCGAGCAATCGGCCGAGGCGATCTCGCCGGCCTGCGCGAACAGCTCCTCCGAGGGCGAGGATCCGCGTAACAGCTCCTCCGCGCGCGTGAGGTGGATGGTGGTCGGGCCGACAGCGCTGAGCGCGACTCCGGCCTCGACGATCGTGCCTCCGTCGATCCAGAGTGCCGCCGACGCCGCCGCGATCGCCCAGTCGCCGGCGCGTCGCTCGACCTTCTCGTGCGCGCTGCCGGCGCCGGGCCGCAGCGGAACGCGCACCTCCGTCAGCAGTTCGCCGTCGGCCACCGCCGTCATGTACGGGCCCACGTGGAACTCGTCCATCCCGACCACTCGCGCTCCTTGGGCGCCTCGGATCACGACACTGGCCTTGACCGCGGAGCACACCGAGCTCAGGTCCTCTGCCGCGTCGGCCTGACACAGCGATCCGCCGATCGTGCCGCGGTTGCGGACCACGGGGTCGGCGATCACCTCCTCCGCGTCGCGGAACAGGGGGTAGTGGTGCGCGAGGAGCTCCGATTTGAGCAGCTGCACGTGGCGGGTGAGCGCCCCGATCCGGATCTCGCCTTCCTCCTGCCGAATGTAGGAGAGCTCATCGAGATCGTTGATGTCGATCAGGTGCTCGGGGTTCGCCAGCCGGAGCTTCATCATCGGCAGCAGGCTGTGACCGCCCGCAATGATGCGCGCCTCGGAGCCGAGCCTCTCGAGCGAGGCGATTGCCCCCTCGATGCTGGTCGCGCGTTCGTATCTAAACGGAGCCGGAGTCTGCACCAGATCTTCCCTCCCGATCGACTGTGGCAGTCCCGCCCGGCATCCGCTCGCGCGGAGCCCCGACCTCTTCGCTCGGCTCGTATTGCACGGGTGAGTCTTCGCCGATTCTAGGGGAGCGCGGCATCGCCTCAGGTCGCGTCTGACGGGCGTCCGGGTAGAGAGCACGAGCGGATCCGCTCCCGTAGGCGGGATTGCGCAGCGCGGGGCCGCCGGGGCTCAGCGCCGCAATCGGGGCCTCCCGCCCCAGTCGGGCCAGCGTCAGCGTGCCCTTCGTATAGACCTCGCCGATTCGCGGCGCCCTGGTGGTGGGGCTCTCGGGGAAGGCGCGGAACCCCGCTGCCGCGGCTCCTGGATAGAGGCCTTCAACCAGGCCTACGGCGTCCTGCATCCCGGCCTTCTTGACCAGCAGGCCTTCGAGCAGGTCCACGCCAGCGTCGAGGTTCTCGTTGATCGATCTGACGACCTCGCCGACGGGCGCGCTCTTCTCGATGATCTCCACGACTCCGGCGATCGCCTCGTCGAGACCCTGGTTGATCTTCTGGAGCGCGAGGATCGTTGAGACCAGGTAGTAGACGAGCGCCACGACGATCAGCAGCACCGTGATGATCATGACCACTCCAGCTCCGGGCATCGCTCCTCCTTTCAGGCGTCGTCGAGGATCACATCGAGCGAGCCGCCGTAGTTCGCAGCTGCCTCGATCGTCTGTTTCACTTGATCCTGCGTGGTCAACAGCAGCGCCGCGGCATCGAGGTCCTTCGACCCGGCGTGAGCGACAGTCGCGATCTGCTCGACGCTCGGCACGATGCTGTTGGCCGCATTCAGTACCCCTCGAAGCAGATACACGACCACCGGCAGGACCACGAACAGGAGCACGATGTCTCCGATCCATTCGAGGATCATGTTGGCCTCCTCTCGGCCACGATCGCCGCCTTCGAGGCGATCCCCGGAAGTGCACTCAGGATCGTGTCGAACTGAGCGTTGATCGCCTTGACCGCCGGCTCGAGCGGACGCAGGTGCTCTGCCTCCACGCCGGCGAGCGCAGCTGCGAGCGACGCGAGCGCCTCTGAGGTCGACTCGAGGTCCTGCCGGACCTTGACCAGCGCCGCGGCGAGCACTGCCACGACGATCACCGCGAGTACGACGCTGAGGATGATGAGTGTCGTCTCGCTCATGCTCCACCGTATCCGTCGGTGAGGGCGTTCATGTAGCCGTCCTGGACCACGGCCTCCTCCACGATCAGTGCCAGCACGGGCGCGGTCGCCTCGAGCTGTGGGATGTGTGCGGTGTTCGCGCCAACGCTGCCGGCGCTCTCGAGCAGGCGACCGGCGGACCGCTCGATGTCGTCGGTGGCTCTGACCAGCACGAGTAGCAGCCCCGCGACGATCAGCGCCGCGACCAAGCCGATCGCGAGCGCGATCTCCCAGGCGCCGTGATTTGAGAGCGCTGCGATCGGGAGCATCATCGTCCGACCGCCACTTTCCGAAGCGCCCGGGCCGCGTGGAGGATCCTGACGCCCGAGTCGTTGATCTGCCCGACGCCGGAAAGATCGGTGGTCTGCTCGCGCACTTTCTCGACACCCCCCACGGCAGTCCGTGCCTGTTTGGCGATCCGCGTCGCCAGGACGACGATCGTGATCACGATCGCGGCGGCCACAGCCACGACGATGATCCCTAGCACGAGCCCAACGTCCCAACCGGTGGAAGCACCGATCAAGGTAGGCAATTCACACCTCCTCGGTCTTGTGAGAAGTCCCATCAGCCGCTTGATCGCGCTCGGGCACTCCTCTCTTAGGTGGATTCTGTCGCGGCCGCCGCGCTCAGGCAAGGTCAATCTCGATCGCGCGGACAGCGCATCGTCGCTCAGGCGGATCCGTAGAAGTGCCGGTACTGCCAAAGAGAGTCTCGCCTGAGCCTTTCTTCGAGTGGCGGCTCGGGGCCGAATCGCTCAATCGAGAGTGGCGTGAGATCAAGCGGCGGGGAGCCATCGATGATCCACGCCGCGAGCGCGTCCCCGATCGCTGGCGAGATCGAAAGGCCCGCTACGTTGCAGCCGCCGGCGATGAAGAAGCCTCGAGCGGACGGGGCGGGGCCGACGATGTGCCGACCGTCCGCGGTCATTGTCGGAAGCCCACCCCGGTGCTCGCGAACCGTCGCGGCTCGGAGCGCGGGCAGCTGGTGCCTGACCTCGTCTGCCGAGCGCCACAGCACATCGGCATCGAGCTCCATGTCCGAAACCTGAAAGCTCCGGCCGAGCGCGTCCATCTCGTATTGGCGCGGAGCTTCCTCGAAGACGCCCCACAGCAGCCCACCGTTGTACGGACGCACGTACACCGCCGCGTCCATGATCCGCACCATCGGCAGGTTCGGATGAACGCCTTCCACGGGCTCGGTGATGAACAGCTGGTGGCGGGTCGGGACGAGCGGGATCCGGATCCCGCTCGCTGCAGCCACCTGCCGCGTCCATGCCCCAGCAGCATCGACGACCACCGGCGTGCGAATCTTGCCGCGGTCGGTGTCGACGCCCGTGACATTGCCGTCCTCGATCTCGACGCGAGTCACAGTGGTGTGTGGCAGCAGACTCGCTCCCCGCGCCTGCGCACCGCGTGCGAACCCAATCGCGACCTGCGAGGGCTCGAAATACAGATCCTCGCGAGCCCACATCACGGCGAGCACGCCGTTCGGTTCCAGGAACGGATTGAGGTCATTCGCGGCCTGTGGCGAGATCAGCTCCGCGTTCAGCCCAGACCGCCTGGCACGCTCCTGTTCGTGCTGTAGCGTGCCCGCATCCCCCGGGCTCCGCGCCACCTTGAGACTCCCGGACTGCGTCCACGCCAAGGGCTGTCCGGTGTCCTCGGTGAACCGCTTGAGCTTCGCGCTGGCGATTTTCATCAGCTCGATCATCAGATCGCTGGTCCGCGCGTGCGCCGCCATCCCCGCCGCGCGCGGTGAGGTCTGTGACCCGAGATCGTGCTTGTCGAGCAGCAGCACGTGCCCGGCCCCACGCTGGGCGAGATAGAACGCTGTCGAGGCTCCAAGCCCACCAGAGCCGATCACGACCACATCGGCCCGGTCGATCACCTGTCACGCTCTGCGGTCACGACGGCCCGCATTATCGCCAAGCGTCGGCAACCAGCGTGGCGACAACCGGCGCGTGAAAGGTCCTTCGGCTGGGTACAGAGTCGCTGGATTCCCAGATCGCGACCTGGTCGCGGTCAGCGAACGCCTAGGTGCTGGCGTGGCTGAGCTCTACCGGTACTCCGCGTGCGAGCGTCTGGTAGACGACGCAGTAGCGCTCGGTCAGCTTCATCAGCGTGGCCACGTCCTCGTCGCTGAGCGGCGGATCGAGCTCGAAGCGAAGGCGGATGTTCCGAAAGCCCACGGGCGCCTCGCGATCGACGGCCATCGTCCCGCGAAAATCAAGCTCGCCTTCGGCGACGATCCTGCCGCCCATCAGCTTGATGTCGCGATTGACAGCTACCGACCTCAGCGTCACGCCCGCGCACGCGACGAGCGCCTGTAAGAGCATGTCGCCCGAGCAGGCGAGACTCCCGTCGCCGCCGCTCGCGGGATGAAGCCCCGCTTCGACCAATGCGCGTCCGGTTTGCACGCTGCACGACACGGCCAGGGAATCGAGCTCTCCCTCAGCCCGCATCACTACTGTGGCGTCGGCTGGAGCGTCTCGGTAGCGCTGCTTGAGCGGCGCCTGGACGGCTTGTAGTTGTTCGCGTCGCAGTGTGTGCGGATGATAGGCGTCGAGCTGTACGGCTCCTATCAGCTGCCGGGCGCGCTGAACCCCCGCGCGTCGAATGTCACGCGGATCGAGGAGATCTTGCTGTGCTCGAAGTGGCTCCAGTTCGCGGTTGGCGCCGGTGGAGCGATCGTGGTGTGCAGGTCGAACCACGTGAGAGTGTCGGCATCGTCGACGAAGATCTTGTGAATCACCACGTCCGTCAGGATCGTCGACATTCTCTTCAGCCCATCGACGCACTCGTCGGCGCTATCGGCGTTTCCGAGCGGGCCGCGGAAGGTGACGTCGTCGGCAAGCAATGTCCGCAGGGTCGCAAAGTCCTTCGCTTTCCAGGCGCGGAAGTACGTGGCAGCGAGCGTGCCCAGGTCGTCTGTCATCTGTCAGCGTCCCCTCAAAGCGAGATGAATCACGGCTGGTAGGAGCCCGGAGTCCAGGCCCGCGTGCTCACCGCGATCGCATTCCAGGCGTTGATCGTGACGATCAGGCTGATCAGCGCGGCGACCTCGTCGGGCGTGAAATGCGCTGCGAGGGCGTCGTAGGCCTCAGCTGTTAGGTGCTCGGCGGCGAGCAATGTGAGCGACTCGGTGAAGGCCAGCGCAGCACGCTCGCGCTCGGTGAAGGAGGGAGCCTCGCGCCACGCCGGCAGCGCGTACAGGCGCAGCTCCGTCTCGCCGATCGCACGAGCGTCCTTGGTGTGCATGTCGATGCAGTAGGCGCATCCGTTCAGCTGCGAGGCGCGGATGCGGACCAGCTCGCGGAGCTCGGGATCAAGCTCGACCCTGTCGAGCTCCTTGGTGGCAGCATTGTCGAGGTGGGTCATCGCGCGCATGAAGCTGGGCGCGTGGCTGTCGAAGTCGAGGCGGACAGGGATCTGGGTGGTCTGCTGTTGAGTTGTCATGCGCCAACCGTAGACGCTCAGCGGCCCATCTGTAAGGTCCACATCGATGGCGAAAACATGGGCCATTGGCGGCGTCGATCTCCACGTCGATCTCGCCGGTCCGCGGGTCAGGGCGGCTCTTGAGAACGCGCTGCGAGAGTCGGTTTCGAGCGGCCGGCTACGCCCGGGGACGAGGCTGCCTTCCTCGCGGGCGCTGGCCGCGGACCTGGACATCGCCCGAAATACCGTCGCGGACGCCTACGGTCAGCTCGTTGCCGAGGGTTGGCTGACCGCGCTGCCGGGCTCAGGGACACGAGTTGCGCAGCGAGTGACCGCGACCGAGTCGGCCTCGAGGCCGCCGGAAGCGGCGGTCGCCCGGACCCGGTACGACCTGCGGCCGGGGTCGCCCGATCTGTCGGCCTTCCCTCGATCAGCGTGGGTCCGCGCGACGCGACGAGCCCTGAGCGTCGCCCCGTACGAGGCCCTCGGCTACTCCGATCCACGCGGGCGGCCAGAGCTCAGAGATGCCCTCGCCGACTACCTCGCTCGCGCCCGCGGGGTCCGGGCAACCCCTGGGCGGATCGTCGTCTGCTCGGGTTTCACCCAGGGGTTCTGGTTGCTCTGCCAGGTGCTCCGGGGTCGCGGGGCCCGGACCCTGGCGATAGAGGAGTTTGTCCTGCCGGGTACGCGTACGGCAGCCCTCGAGAGTGGACTGAGCCTCGACTCGCTGCCAGTCGACGAACGAGGTGCTGCTGTCGATCGGCTGGGGAGATCCGAGGCTGTGCTCCTAACCGCGGCGCACCAGTTCCCGCTGGGAATGCCGCTAGCGCCGGCACGACGCGCCCAGGTGGTCGAGTGGGCGCTCGACACAGATGGGCTGATCATCGAGGATGACTACGACGGGGAGTTCCGCTATGACCGCCATCCGCTTGGATCGCTCCAAGCGTTGGCCCCGGAGCATGTCGTCTACGCCGGCACCGCTAGCAAGACGCTCGCGCCCGGACTGCGGCTCGGCTGGCTTGTCGTCCCGGCCCTTCTGATCGACGAGGTTGTCGCGGCGAAGACCCTGATCGACGTGCACACCAGCGCCATCGAGCAGCTCACCCTGGCCGAGTTCGTCCTCTCCGGATCCTTTGACCGGCATATCCGCCGCTCCCGCCTGATCTACCGCCGGCGCCGGGACCGACTGGTGGCCGCGTTGCACAGGCACGCTCCGTCGGTTCATGTTTCGGGCATCGCAGCCGGTCTTCACGCCCTCGTGGAGTTACCGTCCGGCCTGCGGGAGGAGGAAATCATCGCTCGTGCCGCCGAGCATGGCCTCGCCCTGGAGGGACTCCAAGCCTACGCCGAGGATCCGGATCAGCACCCGCCCGGCTTCGATCCCGATCAGCACCCGCCCGGGTTCGATCCGGATCGGCACCCGCCCGCCCTGGTAGTCGGCTACGCCAACCCTCCTGAGCATTCGTATACCGCGGCGCTCGCGCGACTATCCGCGGTGCTGTCCCAAGGTCCCGGCAACGGGTGAGCCGAACAGCACCGGCGTCCCAATTGCCGTGTTTCTGGACGGCCGGCTCGTCTAGAGGGCCAGCTCAGCCCACACCCGCATCCGGCCGCGGCGCTCGACTCCCCAGCGGCGGGCGAGCGAGTCCACGATCTGGAGCCCGATACCTCCCGGAGCTTCGGTATGCGGCTTCAAGGTCGGCGCGTGGCCAGACCTGCCGGGGTCTGAAACTTCGATCCGGAGGCCCCCAGGGAGCGCCTCGGCCACGACTTCGACCTCGTCGCTCGCATCGCATCCGGAATGGAGCACCGCATTGGTGACCAGCTCGCTGGCGACCAGGAGGGCATCGGTAGGCAGTGGCTGGAGCGCGTCGAGCGCCGCTAGCGCCTCGCGCGCCAGGTGGGGGGCCGTAGCGTCGCAGGGCAGGGTTCGTCGCAGCAATTCTGAGGACTGGGTGGATGACATTCAATTGGTTACTACCCGCCCAGCGCCGCTTGATTCGCCCTCCTGCGCCCGGGGCCGTCAGCCGGGAGCGAAAGGCAGCCGGTCGATCACGCCGGCCACCTCGAACAGCCGCCGCACCTGCGGCGAACCATGCGTCAGGGAATACCGCGTCCCATTGTGGTTCTGGATGAAGCGGGCGAGGACCACATGCAGGCCGGTCGAGTCCATGAATTCGACCTGATCGAGGTCGATCACCACGTTCGTTGCCGCCGCAGCTTCGGCCTGCTCGAGGCGCTCTTTGAGCAGTGGCGCAGTCGCCAGGTCCAGCTCGCCCCTGACCTTGAGGACTAGCGTGTGGTCATGCTCAACGATTTCGATGTCGAAGATGGGGCGCATTGCAACCCACTACCGCCGTGCTCGCAATTTGTCCGCTCCGACGCCCTCGCAATTTGTCCGCTCCGACGCCCTGAGTCGTCGTTCGTCCCGCGCCGATTTTAGCCGACGACTCAAATGGCAAGACTGAGGGGACGTGATGGTCGACCGCTCCGACACAAACCTCGTGGATCACAGCCAAGCGCCGCTGCTCGATGCAGTCGCGGAGTACCACAGGCTCGGGCGCTACGGCTTTACGCCGCCAGGGCACCGCCAGGGACGGGGCACGGATCCGCGCGTCCGAGAGGTGCTAGGCGTCGAACCGTTTCGCGACGACGTGTTGGCCAGCTCCGGGCTGGACGACCGGTCGTCCTCAGCGGGGTTTCTGCAGCACGCCGAGCAGCTGATGGCCGACGCAGCGGGGGCGAAGCACGCATTCTTTTCGACCTGCGGAAGCTCGCTGTCGGTGAAGGCCGCGATGCTCGCGGTAGCCGGCCATCACGGGGAACTGCTGCTGGGGCGGGACGCGCACAAGTCGGTGGTGGCTGGCCTTATCTTCTCCGGGCTGCGGCCATCCTGGGTCCGCCCGCGATGGGACAGCAGCCTGCACATCGCCCACCCTCCTTCACCCGAGCAGGTGGCGGCCGCGTGGGAGCGCAACCCCGACGCCGCGGGAGCACTGATCGTGAGCCCGACGCCGTATGGGACGTGCGCAGACATCGCGGCGATTGCTGAGGTGTGCCACAAGCGAGGCCGCCCGCTGATCGTCGACGAGGCATGGGGCGCGCATCTGCCCTTCCATCCGGATCTGCCGACGTGGGCGATGGATGCAGGCGCTGACATGTGCGTGGTCAGTGTGCACAAGATGGGCGCTGGGTTTGAGCAGGGATCGGTGTTTCACCTCCAGGGCGACCTGATCGACCCTGCGCATCTGTCGGCTTGCGCCGATCTACTCATGACCACGAGCCCGAACGTCCTCCTCTACGCGGCGATGGACGGCTGGCGGCGTCAGATGGTCGAGTCCGGACGGGAGCTGCTTGGCGCCGCGCTGACCGTGGCCGGTCGCCTACGCGAGGAGCTCGACCAGATGCCGGGACTGCATGTGCTCGAACGGGAGCTCGTACACGCCGAAGCCTCGCACGAATTGGACCGCCTCCAGATCCTGATCGACGTGTCTGAGCTCGGCATCAGCGGCTACCAGGCTGCGGATTGGCTGCGCGAGCACCACCGCCTCGACGTCGGACTCAGCGACCACCGGCGGATCATGGCCACCATCTCCCTCGCCGACGACGGCGACACCACCAATCGGCTGCGAGAAGCGCTCGAGCGGCTGGTGAGCGCCGCCCCGTCGATGCCTGCCCCTCACCCCGTCCGGATCCCCGAGCCGTCGAAGCTCGAGCTCACGTCCGTGGACCTCCCGCGTGACGCCTTCTTCGGGCCCACCGATGACGTGCCGGCCAAAGAGGCGGTCGGACGCGTCGCCGCGGAGCAGATCACTCCCTACCCGCCGGGCATTCCGGTGATCGTGCCCGGTGAGCGGATCAACAGCGAGGTGGTGGACTACCTGATGAGCGGCCTGAAGGCCGGAATGGTGCTGCCCGACCCAGCCGACCCCACGCTGGCGACGATCCGCGTCACCAGTCGCTCAGGCTGAAGCCTTACCGCCACTCTTCCGCTCGATCTCTTCCCCGCGCTTCTGAAGGAAGGTCCCGACCGCGCCTGCGAGCGTGGCGATTACGGTGATCGCGTAGACCTCCATGAAGATGTCGAGGACCCGTCCTCCGGCTGAGATCGGATTCTTCACGCTGGAGGAGACGGTTAGCAGCTGAGTCGTCGTCCAGAAAGCCGCGCTCCCCAGGGTCTTGACATCCGTCTGCTGGGTGTGGCGCTCGAGGAAGAACGCGGTGACCGCGCACAGCAGGTCGACACCGACCGTAGCCACCACGATCGTGGTGAGGTGATCGCGGAGCCGAAGGTGGGTGGGGGTCGCGCCCCGAAAGACGTCGCGGAGCTCGTGAAAAGCGGACCCGAGGACGCGGTGGGGCATCGATGAAATCCTCGCGGGCGCCCCGGACGGCACATCGAGCCACCAACGGCGACCCCAAGTGTCCCGAGCCCTACGGCTCTGCCTGCCTCCGTGACATCCGGCCGCGCCGGCGCGATGATCACCGACGAAGAGCGCGCTGTGTGGTCAGATCACTTTGAACACATTGTGGGTCTGCTCGCCGACGGCACGCTCGTCGTGGCTAGGCCCACGCTCGGGGCCGTGAACACTGGCCTGGTCGTATTCGAAGCGCCCGACGAGTCCGCTGCTCAGCGAATCGTGGATGCTGATCCGGGGGTCGCGGGTGGCTCCGCGCGGGTCGAGCTTCGGCCCTTCAGGCTCTCGCTGCTGCGCGGACGCGACTGACCGACGGTCCTCGGTGCTCAAGCGAAGAGTTTCCGTGACGATCACCCTCTAAGAGGCGTCCAATGCCTGGATAGCATCTCAACGGAGACGGCCGAGTCATGACTCACATTGCGCTCGAGCACCCGACGCGGGTGCGATTTTGTTGAAGCCCACCTCGGAGTTGATCGTCGGTGGCTGCAAGCTCGAAGATGTGCTCGGGCGCGGCGGCATGGGCACCGTGTATCGCGCCTGGCAGCTGGCGCTCGGACGGGAGGTGGCCGTCAAGGTCGTGCCGCTGATCGACGGTGACGAGTCACAGGTCGCGCGCTTTCGCCGGGAGGCGCAGGCCGCCGCGGCACTCGAACACCCGCACACGATTCCAATCTACGCGGCCGGTGAAGAGAACGGGCTGCTGCACATCGTCATGCGCTTGGTCCATGGCCCCGACCTGCGGACGGTCATCAAGCAAGAGGGGGCGCTCAAACCCGAGCGCACCGTTGCGTTGATCGAGCAAGTCGCTGACGCTCTCGACGCTGCTCACCGGGCCGGACTGGTCCACCGCGATGTGAAGCCGGCCAATATTCTGCTCGAGGAACGCGATCGTGCAGATCACGCCTACCTCTCGGACTTCGGGCTGGTTCGGAGCGTGGCCGGCGGCACGGCGGTGACCGTCACCGGTCAGTGGCTCGGAACGCTCGACTACATAGCTCCCGAACAGCTCGAGGGCCAGGCGGTTGACTGTCGCGCCGATGTCTACGCGCTCACATGCGTCCTATACACGCTCCTGACCGGGGAGCTGCCGTATCCGCGTGACAGCGCGACGAGCACCGCGTGGGCACACGTGCACGCGCTCGCGCCGGTTATCGACGAGCACTCTCCGCCAGCAGGCATGACCGCGGCAGTCGCCCGCGCCATGACGCGGGTGCTCGAGCGCGGGATGGCGAAGCGGCCCGGCGATCGCTACCAGAGCGCAGGCGAGCTGGCGCGTGCAGCGCGCGCCGCGCTAAGCGGGCAGGTCGCACCGCTGGCGCGTTCGCGAGCGCAGATCCATGAGCCGCCGACGCGGGTCGATTTGCGACCGGCTCCGGCTCCGGTGACGCGAGTAGCCGACTCGCGCCGTGCGCCGGTGAAATCCGCGCGGGCGGGTGTCACAGTCGCCGTCAAGGCGCTGATCGTGCTGGTCCTGGCCGCCTGCGCGGTCGTCGTTGGGCTCGCGCTGTTGAGCTCTAGCCAACCTCTCCAGACCCCCGCTGCTCATCCTCCGCCGGCACCCGTCTTCTCTCAATATCGCGGCGCTGCCTTCCGCGCCCAGTACCCCGTTGGCTGGAGCCTCGTCGAGGGGGAACGGCCGATCGGGCCGTATTTCCGCACCGAGTTCGACAGTCCCGACGGCCGGCGCAGGATCGTCATCGACCGGACGCCCGGCGAATCGCTCTCGCCACGCGCCAAGGCTCTCACCGTTGAAGGTGCGACGTCACAAAGTGCCGGATACCGCCCGGTGTCGCTCTCATCGACGACGCTCCGGGGACGCCCCGCTGAGGTCTGGGAGTTCATGTTGGCCGGACAGCCGCGCGGCGCCCGTGTCGATGTCTTCCAGGATCTGAACGGCAGCGGGTACGCGGTGCTCGGCGAAGCCCAGTCGATCGCAGACATCAAGTCGGTCACGCAGGCCGTGGCGGCATCGTTGCTTCCCAGGTAACTTCAGCCTCTTGGCAGAACAAAGCGATCGGTTATCGCCTCGACCACGAACTGCGCGCGAGCTCTCCGAGCGCTTGGTCGCCGAGCGCGCCGGAGTTCCATTCCTCCTCTACCGCGACGAGGAGGACTGCCAGCGGATCTTCGCCCTCGAGGCCGATCGCAGCCGGCTGACGCTGGGTCGCGATCGCGCCAACGACATCGCGCTGTGGTGGGATCCCGAGGTGTCGCGCGCGCACGCGGAGCTCGAGCGGGTCGCGGGGGAGTGGGCGGTTGCTGACGACGGCCTCTCCCGCAACGGCACCTTCGTCAACGGCCGTGTTGTGCACGGAAGGCGCCGCCTAGCCGGCGGGGACAGCCTGCGGCTCGGCGGGACCGTGTTGCTGTTCTCGGGCTCGATCGAGGGCACGCAGGGAATGACAGTTGCGGCACGCGAGACGCCTGTGCCCGACGAGCTGACGCCGACCCAACGGCGGATCTTGGCGGCGCTCTGCCAGCCGCTGGTGCGGGCCGGTGGAATGACCGCGCCCGCCTCCAACAAGGAGATAGCCGACGCTGTGCATCTCAGCATCGAAGGGGTCAAGAGCCAGCTGCGCACACTGTTCGATCGGTTCGCGGTGGCCGATCTGCCCCAGAACCGCAAGCGACTCGAGCTCGCGGAGCGGGCACTGCGCGCTGGCCTTGGAGCTCCGGCTTCGACCAGCGACCCTTGAGAGTGAAAGGGCCACCGCCGCACACACGCGACGATGGCCCGGTAGGGGGTTAATTAGTGACTGTTTACACGCGGAGGCCGGTACGCAGCGGAAGGACCCGCGGGTTCCCAACCGCATGCGAGGGGGTGCAGACTTCGAACTGGCTGGCCGGCAGGACGATCCGCTGGTACTCGTTCGGCGGGATGATCTGCACGCCGAAGGCATTGAAGTGCCGCGCGCAGGCGCCGATATTGCTCGGATATCCGAACGTGAAGTAGGCCTGCTGCCCGGGCGCCAGCGTGATCGTGCGGACGGGCGTGACCGGGTTGCGCACGACGAGGACGTTGATCAGGCGAGCGTCCGGGTCGAGCAGTCCAACGCCGGGGTAGCCGCGCATGTGGCAGGCGCTCCGACCGAGGTTACGCAGCGCCATGTCCCAGTAGGTGGTGCCCAGCGCACCCTGGTGATCGATCAGCGACAGGTGGAGCTGCGAGGTCGAGCAGCGCGGTGTGCCAGCCGAAGACGGCTTGGCGCTCGTGCTGGAGGTGCCGCTTGCGGCAACTGCGACTGCGACCCCGCACACCGGAACCGCGATGAGCGCGACAATGCTTGTGATGACGATATGTGTCAGGTGTTTTCTCATGGACGAAGCATGGGGCCGCGCATGGCTCTGCGCCACCACCCTGCGGGTGAGGTTTCTAACCCTCCGCGGCCGCCCGCTGAGCCAGGGAGCGCCCGCGCTTGACGGAGCGACGCGTCACTGCGACGGTCTCAGAGTGTTTTCGCTACGCCGGGGGCTACTGGTGGGCGTTGCGCGGTGCGCCCTAGCGGGCGCGCCAGTTTTCGGCGAGCGCAGCTCAAGTCGGCCAGGGTGTAGCGGGCCTCGAGTCACTCATGGCATGACCGCGAGTCGATGTCCTGTTCACGCGGGCTGAGAAAGACGGCCAGCCCCGCTCCACTTCCCTTGCGAAAGCGATCGCCATGCTCGAGGACGGGCTGAGGAAGAAAGGTGCGGAACCCCAGCCTGGGCTGAGGACGCCAACTAGTCGTCTGGGCCACCCACGGCGCAGGTCTGCGAAGCCACGCACCGAAGACCGCGCGGCCGGCCGTCGACGCCGAGCCTGGCTGAGAAAGCGACAAACTTCAGCGCTTTCTCAGCCAGGCTCCAGGATCGCCCGCGACGGCGTCACCCGTTTAGGCGCTCGCGCCTGCGGACCGGGTAGACCTGCAGGTCCGAAACG
The DNA here is from genome assembly GCA_030948665.1 of Actinomycetota bacterium. Classification (GTDB taxonomy): domain Bacteria; phylum Actinomycetota; class Thermoleophilia; order Solirubrobacterales; family Solirubrobacteraceae; genus Palsa-465. The sequence continues at coordinate 18,656 of JALYZY010000025.1, forward strand.
GCGCGGGAGGGAGTGCACACATCGAAGCGCGCCCGGCGCAGCAGTAGCCGCTGGCGCTCGTTTGGTGGGATGACCTGCACGCCGTAGGCGGAGAAGTGATGAGTGCACCCACCGACTTCGCCGACATAGCCGAAGGTAAAGTACGCCTCCTGTCCTGGCCGGAGCGTGACGACCTGCTCCGGGGCGCCGGGTACGTGCTGAACCGGGACGCTGATCAGGCGACTGCGCGAGTTAATCAATCCGACACCCGGATAGCCGCGCAAGTGACACAGGACGCCCCCGATGTCGCGCAGCCCGAGATCCCAGTAGGTAGTGCCCAGTGCACCCTGCTCCCCAATTACCGAGAGCTGCAGTTGCGAGCTCCGGCACCGAGGGGTAGCGGCAATTGACGTGCGCTCGTACCTGATCTGGGTGGTGTACGCACCGGCGGCCGCAATCGCGGCTACGGGCACCCCCACGCAAGCGACCGCGATGCACGTGATGACGATCTTTCTCATGCGAGCAAGCATCCGGTCCAGACTCGCCCGATGCAAGCACCCTGGGGTGGGAGTTTCCAGCCCTGGCCCGGCTGCGATCGCCTTGGGCCGACGGCCATTGGACCGCTTGCGATCGCCGCATCGGCAGTCGTCGCGATTGCGATCGGTCGCCGGATGTAGACAAATCCTCGCGCGGCCCGCGAAATGCGAGACTCGCGGCACTGATCCCTCGTTCCCCCGTAGGAGGTTCGCATGGCAGATAGCGTCTACCGAGTCACCGAGGTTGTCGGCGTGAGCAGCGAGTCCTGGGAGGCCGCGGCCCGCGTGGCCGTCGAGACTGCGGCGAAGAGCGTGCGCGAGCTGCGCGTCGCCGAGGTCGTACGCCAGGACCTGACGATCCAGGACGGCAGCGTCCTGAGCTACCGCATCCGCCTCGGCATTTCATTCAAGTACGAGCGGAGCGAGTAACGCTGCCGAGAAGGCGCTCGCTCCAGGTCAACGCACGCCCGGGCGAGTTCCTCTGGGCGCGCACGGATCAGAAACACGGGATCCCTAGGACCCGTCCTTCATCGCCCTGCCCGAGTCGCTGGACAACGCCGAACCGACCCGCTCGCCAGCTGCCACCAAAGGCCGCAACTGGCTACTGTTGAGCCCGCCGCGGGTTCCCGGCGAGACTTGAGAGGAGAAGGCGTGGCGACCGCGACCGAGCAGCACACGTTCATTCGGCAGGACGGCAAAGAGAAGGTCACCGGAGCAGGCAGGTACACCGCGGATCTGGTGCTGGCGGGGCAGCTTCACGCGCGCTTCCGCTATGCAGATCACACACGCGCGCGGATCCTCCGGATCGACGCCTCGCGAGCCAGGGAGCTCCCCGGAGTGTTCGCCGTCCTGACGCATGCGGACGTACCCGATGTGCTCTACGGACAGCTCGTCAAGGACCGGCGCCTTTTCGCCCAGGAGGAGGTGCGGTTCGAGGGCGACATCATCGCTGGCGTCGCAGCGATGACGCCCGAGATCGCCGAGCAGGCGGTCGGCCTGATCGACGTCGAGTATGAGCCGCTGCCGCCGCTCACCGACCCCGAGCTGGCGCTCGCCGATGACGCTCCGCTGATCCACACGGATTGGGCCTCCTACGAAGGCGACGAGGAGCTAGGTCGCGAGGGCAACGTCCTCGGGCACTCCACGGTCATCAAAGGTGATGCTGCCGAGGCGATGGCCAGCGCCGACGTCGTAGTCAAGGGCCGCTACCTGGCCGACGGGTCTCACGGAGTGCCGATCGAGCCGCGGGCGGTCGTCGCGCAGTGGCAGGGAGACCGCGTCACGGTCTGGTCCTCGACGCAGACGCCGTTCGCCGCGCGCAGCGGCGTCGCTCACACGCTCGGGATTCCCGAGTCCAGTGTGCGGATCATCGTCCCGCTGCTCGGCGGGGGCTTCGGCTCAAAGTGCGACTTTCACTACGAGGCGCACGTCGCCGCCCTGGCCCGCACCGCGGGCCGCCCGGTCAAGCTCGTCTTCTCCCGCGAGGAGGAGTTCATCGCCCCCGATCACCGGCGAGAGAGCATCGTGCTCGAGATCGAGACGGGCGCGCGGCTGGACGGAACCCTGGTTGCCCGTCGCGGACGGCTGGTGCTCGACGGCGGTGCCTACTGCGGCGAAGGCGGCTTCTTCGCCCAGCTCGCGGCGATGCACGCAGTTGGCCCGTACGTGATCGAGAACGTGGACATCGACTCAAAGCTCGTCTATACGAACAATCAGCCGTCCGGCTCGATCCGCGCCCCCACCGCCCCGCAGACCTGCTGGGCGGTCGAGCAGCACATGGATGAGCTCGCGGAAGCACTCCACCTCGACCCGGTGGAGCTCCGCCGCCGCACGCTGATCAGGGAGGGCGAGGAGAGCCCCACCCGGCAGGTGTTTGGACCGCTCGGGATGCGGGACACGCTCGAGCGCGCGGTCGAGATGATCGGCTATGGGAGGGGGTTGCCCGAGAACGAGGGGATCGGGATCGGCTGCGGCTGGTGGCCGTCGTTCGGCAGCGAATCCGGCGCGTACCTGAAACTGAACGCGGACGGGACGGGCACGATCGTGACCGGCGCGCAGGAGAATGGCAGCGGCGCTGTGATGGGCCTTGCGCTGATCGCCGCCGAGGTCCTCGGGATGCAGCCGGAGGACTTCTCGATCCTCTACCAGGACACCGAGGCCGGCCCATGGGACATGGGCTCCTCGGGTTCGCAGACCACGTTCAACAACGGGCGTGCCGTCGCGGAGGCCGCCGGAGAGGTCCGCGACAAGCTGCTCGAGCTCGCAGCCGACCAGCTCGAGATCGACCCCCTTGACCTGGAGCTCCACGACGGCGCCGTTCGCGTCAAGGGCGCGCCACAGAAGGCGGTGCCGATCGCCGAGCTGGCCGGGAGCGGCGTCGCGATTCTCGGCAAGGGGTCGGGACCGGTCCCGCAGAACCCGGAGTGCACGCCCGACAGCGGTTGCATCGGCCGGATGGGGTTCGAGTCGTTCCTCGAGCCGCAGCTGTTTACCCACGCGGTGCACGTCAGGGTCGACCCGGAGACGGGCGTCGTCCGCGTGCTTCGCGTCGCCGCAGCACACGACTCCGGCACGATCATCAACCCGGTCGGCGCCGATGGGCAGGTTCTCGGCGGGGTCGTGATGGGAATCGGCCAGGCGCTCTCTGAGCGCATGCAGCTCGACGAGGACGGGCGGCAGCGCAACCCACACCTGCTCGACTACAAGCTCGTGACCTCTGCTGACGCGCCACGGATCGACATCGCCTGGATCCAGAACCCTGCGGTCAACGGAGGCCCGAACGGCGCGAAGGGAATCGGCGAGCCGCCGTGCGTCCCGACCTCGGGCGCAGTCGCAAACGCGATCGCAAACGCGACAGGAAGGCGTGTGTACCGGCTGCCGATGACTCCCGAGCGCGTCTGGGAGGCGGCACGGTGAGCCCTTCGCTGCTTGTCGTCTCATCCGTGGAGGAGGCCGCGCGCGAGCTGGCGGAGGGCGCGCGCCCGGTGGCGGGCGGCACAGACCTCGTAGTCGGAGCCCGCCAGGGAAAGGCGCCGCTGCCCGAGCGAATCGTCGCGATCCATCGGATCGCGGAGCTCCGTGACACTCTCGAAGCAGAGGGGGCCCTGCGCTTGGGCGCGCTCGTGACGCATGCCGAGCTGGTCGAACATCCGACTGTCCGCCGCCGCCTGACCGCCCTGGCGGACGCCTGCGCGATCGTTGGCTCACACGCGACTCGCGCACAGGGGACGATCGGCGGGAACCTGATGAACGCCTCGCCGGCGATGGAGTCCGGGGGCCCGCTGCTGTGCTTCGATGCGTCGATCACGCTGCGCTCGAACTCCGGCACGAGGAAGCTCGCCGTCGATCAGTTACTGGCCGGTCCTGGACGGACCACCGCGGCCCCCGACGAGCTGCTCGAGTCGGTCGAGGTGCCGCTCCCCGCGGAGGGCGCAGGGAGCTGCTATCTGCGGCTCGAGTACCGCCGCCAGATGGAGATTGCCGTGGTTGCCGCGACAGCCGCATTGGTGCTCCAGGACGGTCGAGTCACCCACGCGCGCGTGGCGATCACGGCGCTGGCGCCCACGATCCGGCGCGTGCCTGGCGCGGAGGAAGCCCTCGTCGGTACGGACGGCGGCTCCGAGGCGGCGCAGGCCGCCGGGAAGGCGATCGCCGACGCGTCCGAGCCGATCTCTGACCTGCGTGGGTCCGCTGACTACCGCCGCGCGATGGCCGCGGTGATCGGACGACGCGCGATCGAGGTCGCCGTCGCACGCGCCGCGGGTAAGGACGTCCCGATTCCCGCAAGTCCCGCGGTCCATGGAGGTCTCAGGTGAAGGTTGCCGCGACGCTGAAAGTCAACGGGATCGCCTGCCCGGTGGAGATCGATCCGCACGCCAGCCTGCTGCGGACGGTCCGCGAACAGGTCGGTCTGACGGGCGCGAAGGAGGGCTGCGACGACTCGGAGTGCGGGGCCTGCATGATGATGCTCGACGGCGAGCCGGTGAACTCCTGCTCCTACCTCGCGCTTCAGGCGGAGGGTCGCGAGATCACCACCGTCGAAGGGCTGGCGGCCCCCGGCGAGCTGAGCGAGCTTCAGAGCGCGTTCCTCGAGCACGGGGGAGTGCAGTGCGGCTTCTGCACGCCCGGAATGCTGATCTCGGCGGCATCCCTGCTTCGTCACACGCAGGAGCCGACGGAGGAAGAGGTTCGAATCGCGCTCGCGGGCAACCTGTGCCGCTGCACGGGATACGACGGGATCATCAAGGCTGTCCTCGCGACGGCCGCGAAGGACCAGGCCACCGCTTAGTGGGGAGCACTTAACCGGGCACCGGTCCAGCTCGCACCAGCAGCACCGCGAGCCGCTCGAGCTCGCTGCGGTATCGCTCCGTCATAGCCGTCGCGATATCCGTCAGTTGGGACAGCTTGCTGACGTCGTCGAGCGCCCAGGGGTCCGGAAGCGCCGCCTGATAGCGCCAGAACCGCGGTCCGCCGCCGACGCTCGCCGGCGGGAGGTTCGGATCCCACCACGGGCCCGCCGGTGCGGCGGCGTCCGTGCCGGGCAGCGAGGTCTCCGACCAACCGTTCAGGATCATGTGCGCGGCCTCGGTGGCGAAATCTCCCTGGCCGCCGAGAAGCGCCTCGAGCAAAGGCTCTCCGCCCTTGCGCGGCCGCAGCCAGCCGATGATCCCTCCCCACCCAGGGTCGAGCGGCTGCTCCCAGGCGCCCGTCCCGAGTGAGATCAACAGGATCTCGCTGGGGTCGACCGGCCAGGGCTCCTCCGTGCGCCGCAGAGCCATGCTGATCGCGGCCAGCGCCGGGTTGCCGGCGTAGATCCCGCCGTCGACAAGTCGCGATGGGCCAAGTTTCTCGGGGTCGAAGTAGGTCGGCGCGGCCGCGGTGGCGAGCCCGGCTTGCACCATCGTCTCCTCGGGCGCCGCCGGGGTGGTTCCGGCGCCCGGTGCACCCCAACGGGTGAACAGGCGCGGGCCGGGTACCGACAGGTCATATGAGGCGATCAGGACGCCGGTTCGCGCATCCTCGAGACGCCCGGCACCGAGGACTGTCTGGATCTCGAGGACTTTGCGAAGCTGAGCCAGTGGGTACTTGGGGCGCAGCAGGTTCAGAGGGTTGAGCAGACTCCGCAGCAGCGAACGGTGAAAGATCTCCTGGCCATGCGATCGGTAGACGTTGACGGCATCGGCGGCCGACAGCTTCGGACGGTGATCGCTCCCCGCGTTCGTCAGGCCCGCCGCAAGCAGACCTCCCGTGGACGCTCCGGCGATGAGGTGAAAGCAGTCCGCGATCCGCGGCTCGGATATGCCGTCCCACAATGCGGCGGTGGAGGCTTGGGCGGGATCGCCTCGGACCGATGCCAGCGTGCGGTTCAGAAGGGCCTCGAGATCCGCCAGCAAGACCGCTGGAATCACGCCTCGGATACCCCCGCCGTCGATTGCGAGCACCCTGAACTTGCCGAGCTGAGGCTCGTTCGCGCTCGCCAGCCGCACCCGCTCGGAACCGCTTGGGTGAGTCACCGGCGCGTAGGCTAACCGCGATGCAAGCCAGCACCGAAGTGATTGTCAAACAGTGAGCGGGTTACGCGGTTCATTGGTAACCGATGCGAACCGCCGTGGAGGCGCGCGGTGAGCCCGATTGACGAGCTGTCAGCTCAGGAGCGTGAGCTTGCCCCCGCCGCTCCACCACCGCGGAGCGCCAGCCTGATGAAGGCCCTCCTGACCGACGAACGCTTTTCCGATTCCAACTGGATCTTCGAGCGAAAGCTCGATGGGATCCGCTGTCTGGCGATACGCGCCGGCGGCGAGGTTCGACTGCTCTCGCGTAATGACCTGTCGCTTGACGCGCGCTACCCGGAGGTCGCCGAAGCCCTGGCGGGCGAAGCGTGTGATGAGTTCGCGGTCGATGGCGAGGTGGTGGCTTTCGAGGGGTCCCAGACGAGCTTCGCGGCGCTCGCGCAGCGCGGCCGGCGCCACGTCCCGGTGTTCTTCTACGCATTCGATCTGCTGTGGCTCGAGGGACACGACGTGCGCCAGCTCCGACTGAGGTCGCGCAAGCGCCTGCTTCGCGACGCGCTCGAGTTCCACGGGCCGATCCGCTGGACCCCGCATCGCAACCGCGATGGCGAGGCGATGTTCGCCGAGGCCTGCCGCAAGGGCTGGGAGGGACTGATCGCCAAGCGAGCCGACAGTGAGTACGTCAGCAGCCGCTCGCGCGATTGGCTGAAGCTGAAATGCGAGCATGGGCAGGAGCTCGTGATCGGTGGGTTCACGCCGCCGCGTGGCTCTCGGGTCGAGTTCGGCGCTCTGCTGGTCGGTTACTACCGCGACGGCCGGCTCGAGTACGCCGGCAAGGTCGGGACGGGTTTCGATACCGACACGCTCCACTCTCTGGGCGCGCGATTGCGCCAGCTGCGCCGTGAGGACCCGCCGTTCGCAGACGCTGAGTCGATCCGCGAGCGGGGGGTGACCTGGGTCGAGCCGGAGCTCGTGGCCCAGGTCGGATTCACCGAATGGACTCGCGACGGGCGCCTTCGTCATCCCCGGTTCCTCGGGTTGCGCGAGGACAAGTCGGCCCGGGAGGTGCTCCGCGAGTGACCGAGGAGATCCGTGTCGGCCGCCGCGCGGTCCGGATCACCCATCCGGACAGAGCGGTGTTCCCTAAGGTGAGGCTGACGAAGCTCGACCTCGCGCGCCACTACGAGCGCGTCGCGCCGCTGATGGTGGAGCATGTGCGCGACCGCCCACTTGCGCTCCAGGCGTTTCCCCAGGGGGTCGACTCGGACGGCTTCTTCATGAAGGCGGTGCCGAGCTATTTCCCGGAGTGGATTGACCGAGTGACGGTGCCGAAGAAGAGCGGGACCGTCACCCACGTCCTGGCCCAGGACGCCGCGACCCTCGTGTACCTCGCCGGGCAGAACGTCGTCACCGTGCACACCTGGCTCTCCCGGGCTGACGCCCCGCGCGAGCCGGACCGGCTGATCCTCGACTTCGATCCTTCCGGCGGGCGCTTCTCCGAGGTGCGTGCGGCGGCGCGGTCCGCCGGCGAGCGCCTGCGCGACCTGGGCCTGGCCACGTACGCGATGGCGACCGGCTCGCGGGGGATTCACGTCGTGTGTCCGCTGCGCCGCGGCGCGAGCTTCACGGACGCTCACCGCTTCGCGCGCTCGCTGGCCGAGGCGATGGTCGCCGATGACGGGCGCCATTTGACGCTTGAATGGCGCAAGGCCGACCGTGGCAACAAGATCTACGTCGACGTCAACCGGATTGCCTACGCCCAGCATGCAGTCGCGCCCTACGCGGTGCGGGCCCGCCCGAAGGCGCCAGTTGCGGTGCCGTTGCACTGGGAGGAGCTGTCGGACAGCAAGCTGCGGCCGGACCGCTGGACGATCAAGAACGTCGGGACTCGCCTATCGGAGGGCGACCCGTGGGCTGGGATGAGTTCTCGCGCGCGGTCGCTGCCGAAGCGCTAGCCCCGTTCAGCGACCTCCTCGACCGTCCGCCCCGTCTTGACCGACTCGGGCTGTGTTTTCTCGGGCCGTCGCCGCGCGTCGGCTTCCTCGTCGCGTCGCTTAATCACGAGCCATTGCGGCTTCTCACCGCCACGGGTGCGCTGGAGGGTCCAACCGCCCTGCAGCTTTTGTCCTTCGAGCCACACCTTGGCATGCCCGGCTTCGAGCGCCTGGGCCATCGTTTGCTCCTCATCGAGGTCCCGGTAGGTGCCGGCGTCCCACACGATCACTGCGCCGGCGCCATAGCTGCCCTCGCCGATCACCCCTTCGAAGTCGCCGTACTCGAGCGGGTGGTCCTCCACCTCCACCGCCAGACGCTTCACCCGCGGGTCGGTTGACAAGCCCTTCGGCACCGCCCACGAGCGCAGCGTGCCATCCACCTCCAGGCGAAAGTCGTAATGAAGGCTGGAGGCGGCGTGCTTCTGGATCACGAAGCTTGGGGCGTTCGTGCGCCGCTTGCGCCGCTGGTTGGAGCGACTGACGCCGGGCTCGCTGGTCTTGGCCGGGTCGCGCTTCTCGCGGTAGCGCTGGAGGCGATCTGACATCGAGGGGAACCTACCCGCTACAGACTGGAACCTGTGCTCCGTGTCGCCGGCGACCCCTTCAGGCGTGGCTCACCCCATCCATGCGCCGACACTGGCGCATAATGCGCCAATTCTGGCGCTTCTCACGCGAACGGGCCAATCGCCACCAGGAACCTGCGGAGGAGCGGATTCGAGAAGGACCACTCAGCTCGGCCGTGGGTGTCGATGATCCCGGCGTCCCGGAGCGACTCGAGCGCGCGGCGAACCGCGCCCCGCGAGAGTCCTGGATACACGGGCTGTCCGCGGGCGACGCGCTCGGCGACGACGAGACCGAGCTTGTTCAGCCTGCGGATGCGCTCGACGATCTGCTCGTGGGCGATCCGGTCAGCGGACATCGCGGCGAGCAGTCCCTGCTCAACTACCGCTAGGTCGACGGTGTGCGTCCCGAGCTCGATTGTGGTCAGGTGGGTCTTCTGGGCGATCAGCATCGTCGCGCGCGGATGGCCCTCGCCGTAGGCGACGATCTGCGCGAGTGCACCCTCCTCCACCTCACAGTCATCGGCGGCGAAGAGCTCACCCAATCCCTCTGCCCATGCGTTGTCGTCGATCGGGCGCAGGTCATGAAAGCCCCCGAACTGGTAGAGCGCCCGGTGCGAGGGAGTGAACAGATCGCGCATCAGATGCTCGAGGCTGCCGGCGAACAGGTAGCTGACACCGGTCGTGCGCTGGAATATGGCCCGCATCCGCTTGGTCAGCCGATCGGTGTCGCCGTATGGGGCGGACTGCCCGGCAACTTCCTGGAACTCGTCCAAGAACATGACCACCTGCTTGCGGTCCGTCTCGGCGATGCGACCCGGTAGCGCGAGCGCGTAGTCGAGGTAGCGATCGGGATCTCGAGCGGCGAGCCCCGGGGTGAAGGCGATCTCGAGCTCCTCGCCGAGCTGGGTCTTCGACTTCACGACCGCCGAGGTATGAAGCGCGTCGGCAACCAGTCGTCCCGCGCGCCGCGTCTGATGGACCACCCGGCGGAGCGCCGAGCGGTTGGAGAGCGTCGCGGCGACCAGCGCTTCCGCGAGCTCGGCGGCGGTGGCGATCCGGAAAAGGTCGACACTGACGGTGTAGAAGCCGCGCCCGACAAGCCGGCCGACAGCCGCGTCACACACGCTCGTCTTCCCAGTCCGGCGAGGTCCGGCAACGACAAGGTTGGCCCCTGAAGCGAGCGCCGTAGCGATCTCGCGCACGTCCGCCTCCCGGCCGATCATCTGACTGGCTGGGATCGGCTGGTCGGTCGGGAACAGGTCGCTGCTGCGCTGACGCGGCACCTCTACCAACTATACACCAAATCTGGCGCATGATGCGCCAGATTTGGCGCATCAAGAGCTGGTCAGATCAGCGGGCGGCGATCGACGCTGTCCGGGATCTCGTGGTCGTCGACGAGGTCCGTCGGCGCGAGGATGAACACCTCACACATGATGTCGGGGTGCTGCTGGTTACCGCTCATGAAGCCGATCACCCGTCGTCCCGTCGCATCCTCGATTACCTGCTCGAAGCGCTCACGCATGAGATCCTGGAACTCCATCCGCTGGTGGATCACCGCCGTGCCGCGGCCGCCTTCGAGCAGCGTCTGCTCCACCCGCGAGAAGCCACCGCGCAAGACGCAGACCACCAAATCGTCCTCGTAGTAGGACACTTCGCCCGCGTTGGCCCGCGCCCGTAGAACTCCTTGAGCAGCGCGACCATCCCGTCAGAGATCGCCGTGAGCACATCGCCGTGCGCGCTGGATTTGTTCTTGCCCTGTTCTGGGCTCACGGCTGAAGCGAATTTGCTCATGACGCGAATTCCACCGAATCGTAGCGCTAGGGTGTGAGGTAGATCGCTCGTCGGGTCATCGCCCTTCGCCTCGCGCGCGAGCCCACTCCGGAGGACGAGAGAGAAGGGGGCCATGTCGGCCACCACTGCTCCACTTTCCGGCGATGAGCTGCTCGCGGCCGTGACCAACGCAATGGTCGCCCTGCACGAGCGCTACTACCACCGCGTGCCCGCAACCGCCAAGACCCTGATGCTCGACGGAGATCTGCTGGCGTGCGTACTTGGCGGCGTCTACACCGACGTCGAGAAGACGATGATCGAACTACAACGCACGACCGTGGTGCAGGAAACCCGTAGCGCCTTTCAAACAGCCATGCAACACAAATTTATCGCCGCCATCGAACGCCTGTCAGGCCGCAGCGTGCTTGCGTTCATCTCTAACCACCATGTCGGGCCGGACATCGAAATCGAGCTCTTCATGCTCAAAGCGCAGACTTGACCTGCGGAGTAGCATGACTGGTTGGAGGGCATACATCGTGAGGTCGGCCCTTATTGGGTGGGCAGCGCAATCTGACTTCTGAGGTTGTTCTAACGCCGGAGGTCCACGTGCCCCAGATGTTCCTTCTCATCGGGTCGATCGCAGGTCGCGGTCGGTCGATTGATGTTCCGCCGGCGTCTGGCCATCCGCGCGAGGTCAGCCGAGACGTCACGACAGCCAGCCACCATCCCACCGCGGGCGCGCCATGATCGCCGCGATCTTCAATCTGAACCACCCGTCGAATACCGTGCACTGGCACTTCTTCTCGATGTCGGTGTCGAACGTCATCGTGATCGTGCTGATGCTGGTTGTGTTCGCGGTCGCGATCCTGGCACCGTTTCCGGGCCACCGCCGACGGGCTGCGGCACGATGAGTACGACGACGAAGCGGTCCTGGACCGCCGCGGCTCGCGAGCGAGCCGTGGCTGCGTTACCTCCCGACAAGCTCCTGCCCGACGGTCAGCCGTCGTACATGTCCTCGTGGATCTATGTGTTCGGCGTTCTTTCGCTCGCGTCGCTTGTGGTGATCATCGCCTCTGGCTCGGTCTTGTCGCTCAAGGGGCCGGGCTGGTGGCATTTCACCGGGATCGGCCACTTCTTTAACAGCATCCACTTGTGGTCGGTCGAGCTGTTCTTCTTTTTCATGGTCATTCATCTGTGGGGCAAGTACTGGATGGCGGCGTGGCGGGGTGGGCGCGCGCGGGTGTGGATGACGGGTGCGGTCGCGTTTGTGGTCGCGGTGCCGTGCGCCCTGACTGGTTATGTGTCGCAGCAGAACTTCGACGCTCAGTGGATCTCCACGCAGGCCAAGGATGGTCTTAACGCGGCGGGCGTGGGTGCGTTCTTTAACGTGACCAACTTCGGTCAGATGTACAGCTATCACGTGTT
>JALYZY010000027.1 GCA_030948665.1 Actinomycetota bacterium
GCGACGAAGGAGCCGCGTCGTCTCGGCGCGTCCGGTCGTGCTACTCGGGCATCAGACCGAGCTGGCCCAGGAGCTCCATCTGGTCAAAGAACAGGTGCTCGGATTTCAGCTCCTCGCCATGTACCTCATACACGGCTGCCCAACGAAACTCCACGGCCTTGCCGGTCGGCTCAACATCACCGTTGGGGGTGTGCAGAACACCGTCATGCGTGCCTGCAAAGCTACCTTCGGCCGCTGCTGCCGGTCCCTCCGCAAGGAGCCGCTTGACCTCGAGCCGCCCGTTGGGAAACGCTGCTTGAAAGACGCTGAGGAAGCCGAGTACCTCGTCGCGACCACTGACCGAAGCTCCGGGCGCCACCATCTGCGCATCGTCTGCCCACGGCTCGGCGTCCTGGTCGTGGGCGTTGAACGCCTCGATGTGGCGCGTGATGACGTCTTTAGATCCGGCCATGGCGCTCCTTTGATCGAATGTCGGCGGCCAGTGTTGCAAAGAGGCAGTCCTCTGCAACCCCTCCTGCCCGCGCGGCTCCGCGACGCCCGCGCTAGAGCGATCGCCGTCCCGGCCCCGGACGTTTGCCGGCTGCCTCCACCGCGACCGGGAGCGACTCGGGCCGCGCGCTCGGGCTAATCCGTCCCGGATGACCTGCGTGCAACGTTCGAGACTCCCGCATCCACGAACCAGGAGGCAGAGTGGCGGGCGCGGCCGACCGGGGCGAAGCTGCCGCTTTAGGTTAGGGGCCTCCTGAAGCAGAAGCGGCTCGATCGTGGCTGCAGAGGCGACGGCGCAGAAGCGCACCGTGCGGCCTGACGAGAGTTCTCAGATCGTTCTGGAGGGAAGTGAGCTCGAGCCCCGCGCGGCTCTACGATGCGAGTGCTTGCCCCGAGTCTGCAAGCACTCGGGCCGTCCTGTTCTCTAGTTCCGCGCAATGCAAGACTCGCGTGACCGGAGCCGCTATGCCCGTGCGGTCACGGATGCAGGGCTATCGCTCGGCGTGCCGGTCATCACGTGCTGCTGCTTCACGCCTCAAGCAGTCATGGCTACCGCGTGGCCGCTTTGCGCGATGACCGGCGGCCGCGGCACCGGACCCGGTCGACGGCGGCGCAGGCGAGCCGTTGGCTCGGATGCTCGAGATTGGCGAGATGCAGGCGCGCAGCCACGTGACCCGCGGCGTCCTGCTCTTGTCTAGGGTTGCTTTCGCGCCGCGCGCGGCGCTGGATCAAACGGTGCGTGCAAACGGCCGGCCGTCCGGCCGTGGTCTGGAGGGGACGTCAGCGTCTGAGCGGAGAGGCGCTCGGTTTGTCACCTCTGTCGCGTCTGACAGCGCCAGAGCGATGGACGGTCTTTCCAGGGGCTCGTCATGGGCCGGCGCAATTTGGGTTTACGGCAGACATCTGGAGCGCCTCTGGGCGGCACGTCCTGCGGTGATCTCAACGGAGCCGTTGCGCAGGTTTCTGTCGGTCCGTCGAGTTGCGCAGGTGAGTCTGGCCGGGAACCGGAGCCGCCGCGCCCGCTTGTTGGCGAGCGGGGCCTATTCCTGGCGCTCGAGGGAGTCTCCGATCAGCCAGATCGTGGGCGGCCAGAGGCCGACGAACAGCGCGCGGCGTTCGGCATTGCCGCGCTCGTCCTGATCGACGGTCTTCGCGCGGATCCACAGGGCGATGCACAGCCCCACGGACCCGAGAGACAGGCATTGCATTTGCCAGGCTCGCAGCCCGGCGTCGTGGAGGCGGTTGGTCAGCATCACCTTAGGTGGACAGGGTGGGGGCCGATGGGCGGACAGTACCCTTGCTCCTCGATGGCTGAACAATGGGCGACATCGTTTCCGGGTATGCATTGATCATGGCCAGGCGTCCAAAGCCCACCCGCCGCTGGCTGACCGCCGCGAGCTGGCCGCTCGGGATCGCCCTTACCTCGTGGGACTACATGTGGCGGACCACGCCGATGCGTCGGCAGGAAGCGTCGATGTCGCTCGAGGCTCCGCTACCAACGCTGTTGACTTATCCGCCGGGGGTCAGCGCGGAGAAGGTGCAAGGTCACGAGGATGGCGCCGGGCCGCTCTTTCATCGCCGCTTCAGGACCCGGATCCGCGACAGCAGGCTGGGCGCGGAAGAGCTGATGGAGAAGGTTCAGGCCGACCCGAATCGGGTCTCGCCGACAAAGTTCGCTCGCTTTCAGCGCGTCCTCGGCGAGCCGGGGCGGATGGTCGTCGGAGACGAGTACGTCGTGCGCATGCCCGGTCCGTGGGACGGACCGGTCCGGGTGGTAGAGGTGCGGCCGCGCTCGTTTCGCCTGGCCACCCTGGCCGGGCACCTGGAGGCGGGGCAGATCGAGTTCCGGGCGAGCGCGGACGGGCAGACCAGCGTGGTGTTCGAGATCGAGTCTTGGGCCCGGAGCGCCAGCCCGCTCGTGAACCTGCTCTACGACCGTCTGCGAATGGCCAAAGAGGTGCAGGCGCACATGTGGATCTCGTTCCTGGAGGGCGTGGTGCAGCTCGCCGGCGGACGCATGACGGGCGGAATCAGGCTCGAGACCGAGCGCGTCGAGAGGCAGGCCGCACGGTCGTGAGCTACCCGCCCCTCGTGGGGTCCGCCCGAATCCAGCGCAGGCTTGGAGAGCTCTCGCGCAAGCGGCTGAACTTCGATCTCGCCTCGCTGGCGGATGCCTCGCCTCACCGTGGTTGGACGATCAATGACGAGTGCCAAGCGCTTCCGGGCGAGCCGCCGGGGATGCCGATCGACGAGGGTAGCTGGCAGGTCGCGAGGCGGCTAATGCGCGGTTACGAGTTCGCCGACCCGTCGATCGTGCGCGCGTACTATGACCCCGCAATCCCGCTCGAGCGGCGGAACATGCTGCTCAAGCTCCAGGCGTTCGGTGTCGCGCACGTCTTCGTGGGGGTACGGGTCGGCGAGGTCTACAACCACACGCGGGAGCTCGGCGGCAGGACCGCGCGAATCTGGGGCTGGAACTACCGGACGCTAGAGGGACACGTGGAGATGGGCCAGATGGATTGGGAGGTGTGGAAATGGCTGGACGATGGCCGTGTGGAGTTCCGCGTCCACTCCGTCTCGCGGGTCGCTCGGATTCCCAACCCGATCGTTCGGCTCGGCTTCCGCCTGCTGCGCGAGCGCGAGCGCCGGGCGTTCCTCCACAGCACCAAGCAGCGCATGCGCACCTTCACCGAGCTGGCCCTCGCCCACGACGATCCCGGTCACAGGCTCCGCGGCGCTGCCGCGACCCTGACTGCGAGACCCACCCGCGACGGCGACGCCGCGCACGACGCCCTGAGGTCGAGCGTCCGAAGAAGCGTGACCTGAGACGATGCCGCGTCGCTTCCCGATCCTCCAGCTCCCCAACCCGCCGCTGATCGCGTCGATGCTCGCCGGAACGGTCGCGCGGGCGACTGATGGCCCACTCTCGCGCAACGCGATGGTGCTCTCGCGGCTCGCCCTGCTCGTGTGGTCAGCCGAGGAGATCGCGACCGGAGCCAACTGGTTCCGGCGCCTGCTCGGTGTCGCAGGAGGCGCCTACGGCCTCGCCCGGCTTCGGTTGTGATCAGAACATGTGGCGATTCGTGTGGCCGCAGTTCGCCGACCACTACCCGATCGTGCTGTTCGATCACATCGGGGGGTTCGGACTGGCAGGCCTACGATCCCCAGCGGTACTCCTCGCTCCGAGGCTATGCCGACGACACCTCCGGTGGATAGTTGCGCGGCGTTCGAATCCTCCTTCGCAGCCGAGGACGCGAGCGAGAAAAGCCGACTCGATCGACTCCGGGCGGATCACAGTGTCCACCGAACCGGGGAAACTCCATATCGAGCGACGAAGGGCTCTGGATTGGTTCCCCGCTCGCCGGGTCGGATGCCGTTATCGGAGGAGCTCGAATGTCGTCAGCGCGCAGGGCAGCGCACCGCTGACTCTTGCCCTCACAAAACAGCAAGCGTCTCAGAGAACCCCGCCGACGCACTGAACGTCCCGCTCTGGACCGGCAGCAGCAGCCTCGCGTGCCGACGCATAACACCTGCTTCCAATCGGCGCAGCGTCATGGCGGCCAAGGCGAAGCTTCCCCGCAACGCCGGCCGGGAGGCTCCTGTGTCCGGCTATCTGAGCCTCGACGCCGCGAGACGTAACGAAGCGCTCCACGAGGTTCGCGCGGTCCTGCCGGATCGCGTCGAGATCGACGCGACTGCTCACCTGGTGCTCGCCCGCCGGAGTAACTAGCCCTGCAAGAGTTCGCGCGGCCGCTGCCGCTTCCCGTCCGCCGTAACGCGAACCAGAAGCGAGCTCGCCGCGGCTGCCTCGGCGACCACGCGGAACTGTTCCTGGCTCCCGGCGCACGGCGCCGCTCCGGGGCAGAGCGCAACGCGTATAAGGTGGCAGCATGAACGAAATCGCTGACGGCGTCTGGCAGCTGCCGCTCGTGCCGCGCGACGGGATAAACGCCTATCTGATCGGCGACGTGCTGGTGGATACCGGGCTCAAGCAGTCTGGCGGGAAGCTCGCGCGAATGCTCGCGGGGCGGAGCATCTCGGCGATCGCGCTGACCCACGCTCACGGCGATCATGCCGGCGCGGCGAAGCGCTTAGCCGAACAGTTCGGGGTCCCGGTCTGGTGCGGCGCAGCGGACCGCGCTGCGACTGAGACCGGCCGCCTGGTCCTGTCGCCCACGGTCAAGCGGTTGCGCCTTGGTGGTCTTGTCAACGCGGCAGCGGGGTTTGACGGCGTCGCCGTCGCCCGCAGTCTCGCGGAGGGTGACGCGCTGACTGCTGGGTTCGTGGTCCTCGACACGCCGGGTCATTCCCCAGGCCACGTCGCGTTCTGGCGAGAAGCAGATCGTACTCTGATCTGCGGTGACGTCTTCTTCAACCTCAGGGTTCCCGCACCGATTCCGGGCCTACGCCAGCCTCCCGCTCTGTTGACACCCGACCCGGCAAGAAACAGGGTGTCTGAGCGCAAGGTCTCTGACTTGGCACCGACCATTGTTGGCTTCGGTCACGGACCCGTCCTCAGAGATGACGCTGCGCGCAAGCTCAGCGCCTTCGTCCAAAAGCTGCCGAGCTAGAGCGCGCTTAGCCGCCGCCGCCGCGGAGCATGCTGCTCCCCCCGGGGGGCGGCAACGGATCGTCTCCAGGCTCGATCGAGCCACACGCCAGTACTCAACCGACTGGCGACCGACGACCGCAGTGGCGCTTCACGAGCGAAACATCAGCGGCCTTCGGAGTGCCGGACGTGAAGGACGAGTAGGCAATTCGTAGGCTTCCGGATCCACGAACCAGCAGGCCTGAGGCGGAGGATCGCCGCCGCGAGACGGGCGCTCCCGCTTCTGGTCGGCCGAGGTCGCGGAGAAGGGGGAAGCTCCTGGCTGCGTCGGCGACAAAGGAGAACCGGTGGGCTGCTGGCCCACTGCGCCAGCTGGCCGTGGCTATCCGCGCAAGACAGGGAAGGTGGCAGTCATAGCGGCGACTCTCGGCGGCACTCAAAGGGGGACTGTGACCCACCGGGTGACCGCGGCAGCGGACACGAGTGGCGGGTCTGGTCAAGTGTGCTCGGAACGTGTGCCACCCCGCCTACCTAAAGGGGCAGCGCGCACGCGACGTGAGCCGCTGTGCGCGCTGCCGGTGATCGTCAACGCAGCGCTACTGCGTTGTCGGTGCCTACGCCGCCGCCATTGCGGGGCTCGGGGAGCCCGCGACGACTGGGGTATGGCGGGTTCGGTCGAGGATGGGCGAGGATGTCTTGAAGCCCTTGGCGATCAGGTAGATGCCGAGCGACGCCTCCCAAGTGATTTCCGGGATCGTCGCAATGAACTGCCCGGCGGAGCCTGCCGCGAAGACGCCGAACATCACGGCGATCCCCGATGCGCACACCAGCGGACCGCCGACCAGCCCGAGCATGGCCATGCGGCGCGGCACCAAGCCGGTCCGGTACATGAGGTAGCCCAGGATCAGCCCGTTCCCGACGCCGACGACGAAGCCGGGGCCGAGCAGGAATGTCCAGTCATGCACGGCGACAAGCGATTGCCCGATCGCGACGAGCGAGTGTGCATTGGCGCCGGCGGCGTGCTGGCGCATCGTCACGACCGAGAGGAGGCTGATGATGCCGAGGGCGATGAATCCGGATTCGATGACGCGCGCGGTGACGTAGCCGAGCGCGAGGCCTTCGCTCTGCCGCTTGAGGATCGGGAACAGGGCCAGGGCCGTGCCGACGTTCGCGATGATGAGGAGCAGCTCCAGGGACGCTCCCAGGAACACGCTGGTGTCCGCGCCGGTGCCGATGATGTAGCTGGTGTCGTGGAGGACGGGGCCGTACAAGAGCAACGCCGGGATCGAGGTGATGAAGGTGATCACGAACAGCACGCCGGCGATGAGCGCGAGCTTTCTTTCTGAGTTCATCGTTGAATCTCTCCTCACGAAGTTGAACTGGTCTGCGGCTTGAATCGAGGCATCCATCGGGCTTCTCCTGACTTACGTTGTATGCTTACGATGTAAGGTAACCCTTACGCCGTAAGTTTGTCAAGCATGCCCGCCAAGAAACATCGACCGTTGAGCAGAGAGCGAGTACTGCAAGCCGCTCTCGAGCTCGCCGATGCCCGCGGCTTCGGCGCGATCTCCATGCGCAACGTCGCCAAGCAGCTCGGCGTCGAAGCGATGTCGCTCTACAACCACGTGGCGAACAAGGAGGACATCGTCGACGGTCTCGTCGACATCGTCTTCAGCGAAATCGAGGTCGCGACCCCGGGCTCGGTGGACTGGAGGACCGCGATGCGACAGCGGGCGGTCTCGGTCCGTGCAGCGCTCAACCGTCACCGCTGGGCAGTCGGCCTGATGGAGGGCAGAATGAATCCCGGGCTTGCCGCCGTGCAGAACCACGACACGGTGCTCGGATGCCTTCGCGAGTCGGGCTTCGCGTTCCGCGCCGCCGTGCACTCCTACTCTCTGATGGACGCCTACATCTACGGCTTCGCGCTCCAGGAGAGGGGCCTCCCGTTCGACGCTCCTGAGGAAACCGCTCAGGTCATGCAGCGGCAGCGCCAGAACGTCCCGGAAATGGACGACTATCCCTACCTCGTCGAAGCCGCCACGGAGCTCGCGAAGGCGGGCTACGACTACGACACCGAGTTCGAGTTCGGTCTCGAGGTCATCCTCGACGGGCTCGAGCGGCTCCGAGCCGACACCGGGCCGGAAACCTGAGACGTCCGAACGGTCACCGGCGACGTCTGGGCGGGACTCAACAGCGAGAAAGGAAGCTCAGTCGGAAGCAGCTCGGTCGCTGGCCGGGCCGCACGGAGAAGGCACGTGCAGACGTTCTACGTGATCGTAGTGTCCGCGTAGCCGACGATCCGGCTCCAAGGAGAGCGCGACCGCTTCAGGCTGCCTGCTTGCGCCGGCTCCTGGCAACGACGGAGCAGGGCTCGAACCCCGCCGGCCGGTTGCCTTGGAACTCGCCAGACGCGGGGCGGCGACGCTCCGCCGGCCGTCGACCCGGACAACCTACCGGAACCCGGCGTCACCCAGCGCAGTTCGGAAGGATCCTTGGATCCGCTGGTCGGCAGCGTCGGTGATGGTCAGCGTTGAGCCGTACTGGCTGTGCCATTCGCCGATCCACGTCATCAGATGTGCTCCTTTTGGGTTGGTCATCGTGTGTACAAATTACGGTTAGGGGATGCCGCTATGGGACCGAGCACTGGCTGGCGCGTGAAACGTGCACGTGCTTGCTGGTGTCCGGGCGGGAGAGGAGGCCGATGCAGCTGAGGAGCGCTGCGGTGGCGGCGGCGGCGAAGGCCGTGGGTGAGCCGGCGGCGTCGGCGATCGAGCCGAGACCGACGGAGCCGAGGGCTTGGCCGGCGGCGAGGGCGATGAACAGAATCGCGGTCGCCCCGGCGGGGTTGGTGGGGTGCAGCTGTCGACTCCAGACGATAAGCACGCCGCTGAGCGCGACGTAGGCGCCGCCGAACACGGCGGCGCAGCCGAGTGCGACCACCACCGTTCCGGGAAGAGCGCCGAGCAGGGCGGTGCTTGCGGCGAGCAGGACGGCCAGCGGGATCCAGGTCCGGGCGACGCTCCACCGCTCGACGGCGTCTCCGGCCAGGGCGCCCGCGACGCCCGCGGCCCCGAGGAGGGTCCAGAAACCGGTCGACGCCGCGGACCCCAGTCCCCCGGATCCGCTGACCAGCTCGCGGCCGAAGGTCCACACCGCGGCACTGCCGGCTCCTGCCAGGACGGCGGCCGCGACGGCCGGGGCCAGGCGGCGCACAGACCGCGCCGGCGCGTCCGCGTACCTAGAGGGTGTCGCTACGGACGGCTGGCGAGGGCGAGCGGTGGGGGCCAGGCGCCAGACCGCCAAGGTGGCCAGTGCCGTGAGCGCCGCCGCGATCAGCCACGCCACGCGCCACTGCCCGCCGAGTAGCAGTGCCAACGGACCGGCGATAAGCACGCCGAGCCCCGTTCCCGCGTTGACCGCCGTCTGGGCTCGCGAAGCGTTCGGGGCGGGAACGCCGCGGTCGATGAGATCCACTAGAGCCGGTGAGGCCAGGCCGGCACCGCTTCCGGCGATCAGCACCCACACCGCCAGCAGGCCGGGCGAGGAGGCGCTGCTGACGCCGACCGAGCCGACGACGGCGAGGACACCCGCCAGTCCGGCACATCCCCGGGCGTGACCGCGAGTGACCAGCGGATGCGCGATCGCGGCTGCAACGCAGTAAGCGGTGAAGCTCCCCGCCGCGATCGACCCGGCCACCGACCCCGAGAGCCCGAACTGCCGTTGAAAGACCGGCACGAACAAGCCGTAGCCGAAGCGCACCAGACCGTAGCTACAGGCGATCAGCGCGGTGCCTGCCCCGGTAAACCAAATCATGCTGGTCTTGTCCCGCACGCGCACTCCCGGCTCCAGAACGATCGTTCTACCAGAACGATCGTTATAGTACAGGAATGTCGACGCGAGCGGACAGCAGGCCAGTGCGCGAGCGGCTACTCGATGCCGCCGACGCCCTGTTCTATCGCCACGGAATCGGCCGCACGGGGGTCGACGCGGTGCTCGCCGAGGCGCAGGTCTCCACCGCCACGCTGTATGCGCAGTTCGGGGGCAAGGACGGGCTGATCGCCGCCTACCTGAACCGCCGGCTGGACCGCTGGCAGCACGTGTGGGAACAGCACATCGCCGCCGCGGCGACCCCCGAGGACCGACTGCTCGCGATCTTCGACGCGCTCGAGCAATACCGAAACCACGATGATCCCGCGCGCGGATGCGCGTTCCTCGCCGCCGCGACCGAGATGCCCCATGCCGCCCCCGTCTACGACATCCTGGCCACAGACACCGAACAGCTAGAGGGCAGGCTCAGAGCCCTCGCCGCGCAGACCGAGACTTCCGACCCCGACGCCCTCGCCGCCCAAGTCCGACTCGCCTACGACGGCGCTCTCTCAGCGTTCCTGCGGCCCGGCACCAGCGACCCCGTCAGGGCCGCTCGCGCACTAGCGCAAACCGCGATCCGGGCGGCGAAACCTCCAGCCGCCTGACGTCCCCTGTCGCACGCGTCGACGTGCGAACCATCGACAACGGCAACAGCGACGCGTATATCGGGGCCGTACCGGCCGAGCTGGTGCTGATGGTCGGCATCTTCGGCAACATCAGCACCACCGACGTCAGGCAGACCATCGCGACGACTCCCCAATTCTGTGAGCCGGGCGGCACCCTGGTGTGGTCTCGGGGCCGGAAAGGCGGGGACCGCAATGACGAAGCCCGCGCCAGCTCTGCGGCCGCGGGCTTCACCGAACTCGA
>JALYZY010000165.1 GCA_030948665.1 Actinomycetota bacterium
TGATCAAGCGGCTCCAGGAGGAGCGCTTCATGCCGTTGCGCGTGATCCGCGACCTGCTCGCGTCCGACCCAGAGCGGGCGGCTCGGCTGATCGAGCTCGAGGACCGCATCCTCGAGCGGGCGATTGCAGCCCGGGAGTCCGGCCGGGTGTCGCGAGCTGCCGTCCGGAAGACATACGCGATGCCCGCGAACGTACTGAAGCGGCTTGAGGAGCTTGAGGTGCTGACGCCCAGCGCCCGTGGGTATGACGCTGACGATGTGGCGATCATCGAGGCGATCTCCCGGTTTCGCGCCGGCGGGTACGAGCAGGCGATCGGCTTCACGGTCTACGACACGCTGCGCTACAAGAATGCGCTCGAGCCCCTGGTGGACAAGGAGGTTCGAGTGCTGCTCGAGCGGCTTGCCGGAACGGTCGACGTCGAGCGAGCGGCGCAGATCGTCGCCTCGGGCGCACAGCCGCTGAGGGATCTGGTCGGGGCGATGCACGCCAAGCTTCTGCTTGCGGCCCTCCGCCGGCAGCGAGGCCTGAGCGAGTAACTAAGACGGCTTGGTGTCCTCGGGACGGGTGGCCGGCGCCGGATCTCACACCTCCGTCCGGGCCCGACGAATAGTTCAGCACAGCCTCACCGCTCAGCAGTGCTCGGTAAATCACCACCAAACGTCGTGGTGCTCCATGACGCCGTATCCCTCGGCAAGTGCGAGGCCATCCGGCAGCACGCCCGAGAAGGTCCCGAAGGGCTGCTGATACGTGCTGCGTGCCAGCAGGAGGTTCTCGCTGCGCTCGCGCGTGGCCTCTGCCTCGAAGCGCAGACCGTCGACGGCCGAAAGATCGTCTGTAAACATGCACGGCCCCACCTCCATCGGCTCACCGTCGATCCAGACCGTGCGCTCGCTGTAACGCGGAGGATCGTTGATGCCGGTGACAAGGTTCCAAGCGACAGGCCGGTCGTCGATCGCCCGCCCAACTCCGGCCGACCAGCGCCAGCTCGTGTGGCGCGGGTAGTACGCGGCGGTGTCGTCGACCACCGCACGCGCCACGAACCGGCGCCTGCTCGCGCTTAGCTCGAACGACCCACTGGCCGGGATGCCGCCCTGCTTGCGGGTCCAGGCGTAGTTACCCGCGCTGGGGCACACCGTCTCGATGCCGTCCGTCTCCTCGAGCACGAGATCGAGTGCCAGGCTAGGGTCGCGAATACGCACACTTCCGCGGCTCAGCTGCACGCCGCAGCTCCCGCGCGCAGTGCGCTCATATAGGCGTCCTTCGGCTCGGTCCCAGAGTGCCCAGAAAGACTGGCGAACCGGTCCGATCCGGACGGATGCGACACACGCCATCACCTCGGCGCCGTAGACGCCCACGTAGCGCCACGCCTGCAGGGGTCGCAGGCCGCGGTGCGATGGCATCGGCGCGGGCGGGAGCGCCACTGACCCAAGCGCTGGCGGGCGCCTGGCGCCAAACGCCCCGCGGTAGGGCACAAGGACTGGGCTCGTGGCGATCAGCAGGACCTTTCCGGCAGAGCAATCGCGTCGCGCCGACGACGGCCAAGCGGGGTGGGTCCCATACTGTCACTCGACGCGAGCCACCCGCTCCGGGCCTGATTTCGGGCGCTCCATCCCGGGCGGATCAGCAGTCGTGTTCGCTGCTGCGGGCTCGTCGGGCACTTGAGCACCTTTGATTGTGTGGATAGCGCGTCACTCGTTGCTGGCACGGACGTGGTTGCCGCGATACCCACACCCGGGGAGGACGGTGTGACACTCATCCTCTCCGACGCGATGAGTGACGCATTAGCCACGCTGAATCGTCCGGCTCGGCCGGGCAAAGGCCTGTCGATGACGGCGACTGGAATGTGACGTCGGCTCTCGCAGCCGCGGTGGCAGGGCGCTGATGCGATCGACGCCGGATCCGGCGATTCGGCCGGAGCGCAGTTGACGTGGTGAGTGGCACCAGCGCGGCGCGGTATTCTGACTGACCGGTCAATCGGAAACGCCAGCGACGAGGAGAGGCACATGCGGGCGGGCGTCGTCCAGCTCAACTCTACCGACGATGTCGATCGAAACCTGGAGGCCGCCGACAGGCTCGTGCGCCAGGCGGCAGGCCAAGGCGCGGAGGTCGTGGTACTGCCTGAGAAGTGGAGCGTCCTCGCCACGCCGGAGCAGATGGCGGCGCAGGCGCAGCCACTCGACGGCCAGTGCATCACCTGGGCACGCTCGGCCGCAAGCGAGCTCGGGATCGACCTGATCGCGGGCTCGATCGTGGAGCGTGTTCCAGGCCAGGCGAAGAGCTCGAACACAAGCGTGCACGTCGGCCCCGATGGCGAGCTCCGCGCGATCTACCGGAAGATTCACATGTTCGACGTCGAGGTTGACGGTGATGTGTACGCAGAGTCCGCGCGGGAGGACCCGGGGGACGTGGCTGTTGTCTCCGAGCTAGCAGGAGGCCCCACCGTCGGGATGACGATTTGCTACGACCTTCGGTTCCCCGAGCTCTACCAGGCCCTGTCGGCGGCCGGCGCACAGGTGATGACGGTCCCCGCCGCGTTCACGCTCGCAACCACCCGTGATCACTGGGAGGTTCTGCTGCGGGCCCGCGCGATCGAGAACCAGAGCTTCGTCATCGCCGCCAACCAGATCGGTGCACATCCCCCCGGGCATCGGGCGGGAGGCCGGTCCCTGATCATCGACCCGTGGGGCTTGGTATTGGCGCAGGTGCCCGACAGCGTGGGCATCGCAGTGGCTGACCTCGACTTCTCGATTCTGCGGGACGTGAGGCGCAGACTGCCCTCGCTCAGGCACCGTCGGCCCGAGACCTACCGCGTCGCGGAGCAGTCGCCCCGAACGCGGGACCGTAGCGCCGTTGACCCCGTCCCGGTGCACAGCTCGCCGTGAGCGCGCAGGCTGCTGCGGCTCCGACCGACAAGCGCCGGTTGATCCTCGACGCCGCGGTCCGGGTGTTCGCTCGGCAGGGCTTCCACACCTGCCGAGTGGCGGACATCGCCGACGACGCGGGGGTCGCGTACGGCCTGGTCTACCACTACTTCTCCTCTAAGGAGGAGATTCTCGACACGCTGTTCCTCGAGCGCTGGGACGTGATGCTCGACGCGATCACGCAGGCGGACGCCAACGAGCGGGCGCCCCGCGAGAAGCTGCGCGCGATCGCCTCGTTCATCGTTGACTCATACCGTCACGACCCCGAGCTGATGAAGGTGATCATCGTGGAGGTGACACGCGCGGCCAACACCTTCGGCAGGACACATCTGGCGAAGATTCGCGAGGCCTACGCGCAGATCGCGTCGATCGTGGCCCGCGCGCAGTCCAACGGCGCGTTCCGCAGCGAGGTCACTCCTGAGTTCGCAGCGCTGGCTTTCTACGGTTCTATCGAGCAGGTCCTGACCCGGTGGATCTTCGACCGCGCGCCGGTCAGCGACGCCGATCTCGAGCGGGCGAAGGTGCTGATCGTCGAGACGATCTGCCGGGGCCTCGAGCGGTGATCTGGTTTCGCGAAGGGGTCGTGGGGCAGACGGGTCTGCAGTCGATGCCGTTGTCTGATTGAATGCTCGGCCGATGACGGAGAGCCCCCTGGTGAAGCGCCTGCTGTGGTCGGGACTCCTCGCCGGCACGGGCGCGCTTGCAAGCCTCGCGTCCACTCGCGTGGCCAGCATGATCTGGCACCGCGTGTTCGACGAAGACCCCCCAGAGTGACCGATCCTTCCGAGACCCCCGCTGGGCAGCCCGTGTCTGCCGGTGCCCACGCGTCCTCACCCGGAGGGCCGTCCGAGCCGACCCACCCTGCCCCGCCGCCCGCGACAGAAACGCAGCCCGAAGCCACACCTACGCCCCCGGCCGCGACGCCGACGTCGAGCGAATCGCAGCCGACGGTCGTATCCGCCCCCGCGGCGGCTTCTCCGGCGTCCGAGCCGGTGCCGCCGCCGATAGCTCCGACGCCCGAGCCGGTGCCGCCGCCGATGGCTCCGACGCCCCCACCGGTTCCGCCGCCGGCCCCCTCGGGTCCCCCCGGGGGCGCAGCCGCCGCGGCCCTCGTCAACGATCGCCCGGAGGTTGGCGTCGGAGCGGCATTCGCCGGCGGCTTCCTGCTCGCACTTATCCTGAAGCGCCTTGGCCGCTCCTAATAGCAACGAGGACAACTTCGCGGCTGCCGTAAGCGAGGTCTCCGAGCGGGTCAGCGTGCTGGTCCGAGAGGAGCTCGAGCTGGCCAAGGCGGAGATGAGCCGCAAGGCATCGAGCATGGCGCGCGGAGCGGCTGCGGTCGCAGCAGGCGCGGTGTTCGGGGTGTTCGCGATTATCTTTGCCCTGCTGACCCTTGCCTGGTGGCTCAACGATCTCCTCGGTCATCTGTGGCCAGGCTTCCTGATCGTCTTCGGTGGGCTGCTGGTATTGACCGTGGGGGCATTCCTGTTCGCCTGGCGAAAGCTGAAGGTCGGCGCGCCCACTCCAACGATGGCTATCGACGAGGCGAAGAAGATCAAGCGAACCGTGAGCGAGAAATCGGCCGGAGCCCGGTGATGGCAGCTCGCAGCCCCGAAGAGATCCGGGCGTCGATCGAGACGAACCGTCAGGAGCTCGGAACATCGCTCGAGAAGCTGCGGCGGGAGGTCGTACATCTCGCGGACTGGCGCGGTCAGATCCGCCGGCACCAACCGCAGATCCTGATCGGGGCCGGCGTCGCCGGCTTCGTCATCGGCGGTGGGATCGCCGCAATCGGCGCGCTGACCTTCGGCCGCCACCGGCGCGACGCTCGCCGGGACCGCTAGGCGTCAAGCGGGCGCCGGCCCGTTTACACGAACGAGCTGGGGATTCCGCCGGCGCCAAGCAGGCCCGGCCCGACATGCGTCCCGATCACCGGGCCGATCTCGGAGATCACCAGCGGGTCGCAGCCAAAGATCTCCCGGCCTCGCGCCGCAAGCCTCTCGGCTTCCTGCGGGGCCTGGATGTGCTGGACCATCCAGGCGTCGGCGCCGTCGGCGGCCCTGGAGCTCAGCAGATCCGCGATGCGCTCGAACGCGCGGCGGCTCGTCCGAACGCGCTCGACCGGGGTGATCTGCGATTCGACGGTGAGGATCGGCTTGATCTTCAGCGCAGAGCCCAGCCAGGCCTGAGCACCGGCGATTCGCCCACCACGCCTGAGGTACTCGAGGGTGTCGATCGCAAACCACATCTTTAGTTGGGAGCGCGCCCGGCGCGCCCGCTGGGCGACGGCGTCCGCGTCGCCCCCATCGCGTGCAGCGGCAGCCGCGCCCAGCACGACAAGGCCCTGACCGCCGCACGCCGTCGCTGAGTCGATCACGTGGACCCGAGACGCCAGCGAACCGAGCCGCTCGCGCGCCTGCTCGGCCGATCTGACCGTTCCCGACATGCCTCCGGCCAGGTGGATCGAGACCACGTCGTGGCCGTCGGCTAGAAGCGGCTCGTAGACCTCGAGGAAGTCGCCAATCGAGGGCTGGGAGGTGGTCGGCAGGTTGGCGGCCGTTCGCAGGCGCTCGTAATAGGCGTCGTAATCGGTGATGTCGCTCTCACGGATCGTCTCATCGGGCCAGTGGATGTAGAGGCTGACCAGATGGATGTCCTGCTCCCGTACGAGCTCGGCCGGGAGGTAGTGACACGTGTCGGAGACGATCACGACGGCCATCGCGAGGACCCTAGTGGACCTAGCGACGCAGGGGAGCGATCGTGGCCGCGCTCGGTGGGCGCGCTACGCCGCGCTCGGTCACGAGTGCATCGATCAGATGGGCGGGGGTCACGTCGAACGCCGGGTTCCGGCATTCGGTCCCGGCGGCCGCCGTTGGGTGGCCTGCAGCGTGGCGAACCTCGTCCGCTGAGCGCTGCTCGATCACTATCTGTGTCCCGTCGGCGCAGGCGAGGTCGATCGTCGAGGTCGGCCCGACGACAACGAACGGGATTCCGGCGGCGTGTGCGGCCAGCGCAAGAGAGTACGTGCCGACCTTGTTCGCGACGTCCCCGTTGGCGGCGACGCGGTCGCAGCCGACGAGCACCGCCTGCACCTCGCCGGCCGCGATCAGCGCCGGCGCTGCGGAGTCGACCACCAGCTGATGGGGGATCTTCAGGGCAGCGAGCTCATACGCAGTCAGCCGCGCACCCTGAAGCAGCGGGCGCGTCTCGGTGGCGAGCACATTGGTGAGTGTTCCCCTGTCAGCAAGCTCGGCGATCACCGCCAGAGCGGTCCCGCGTCCGGGCGCGGCCAGGGCGCCAGTGTTGCAATGGGTCAGCACCGCGGCGGTGCCAGCCAGGAGCTCGGCACCGTTCGCCGCCATCGCCGCGCTCGCCGCCTGCTCGGCGGTCTCGATCGCGCGCGCCTCGGCGAGTGCCGCCTCGGCCATCCGCTCCTCTGGGACGGCAAGCGCGGCGTCCCTGACCCGCTCGATCGCGTACCGCAGGTTGACCGCTGTCGGACGGGAATCGCCGAGCACCCGGCACGCCCGGTCGAGCCCTTGGAGCGTGGATTCGCGCTCCAACTCGAGGGCCACGCCGTAAGCTGCGGCGACTCCGATCAGTGGCGCGCCGCGGATCGCGAGTCGGGCGATCGCCGCGGCCACCTCTGCCGCGTCAATCAGCGTAAGTTCGACGTACTCCCACGGCAGCAGCGTCTGATCGATAGCGCGAAGCGCCTCGCCGTCAAAGCGAACCGCGAGGATTGGCGCCGCGCGGGCGACTCCCGCGTCGCCCACGGGTTGGGAATCAGCTCTTACAGCCGGTTCTCGATCGAGACCGGCGGCGCTTGTGGCGCAGCCGCCTCCGGCGGCGCTTGCGAGGGCTCCGCGTCGACGCCGAGTACCTCCTGCAGCTCACCTGACTGATACATCTCGGTCACGATGTCGCAGCCGCCGACGAGCTCGCCGCCGACGAACAGCTGGGGGATCGTGGGCCAGTTGGAGAGGCTCGACAGCTCCTGCCTGATCCGAGGGTCGGGGAGGATGTCGACGGCGGCGAACGGCTGACCGAGCGACTCGAGGATCGCCACCGTGCGTGCGGAGAAGCCGCAGGCCGGCTGCTGTGGGGTGCCCTTCATAAACAGGATCACCGCGTTCTCGGAAATTGCGCTCTGGATCGCATCGTGCATCGGATTGGTGGTCTCATCGCTCATTCGGCAGGCTCCGTGTTCGTCTGGATTGAGAGTGCGTGGATCCGTCCGCCTACCTCCGCGCCGAACACGTCATATACGAGGCGGTGCGAAGCGATCCGGGATAGGTCGCGGAACGCTGGTGCGGACACAATTGCGCTGAAGTGATGACCATCACCGGTGACACGCGCTCGTGCGCCAGGAATGGCCGCCTCGATCCGGGCCTGCAGCTCCTCTGGGGTGGCAGACACGGACTCTGCGCTCATGCCTCAAGCGTAGCGACACGCTATGGCTATACTGAATGAAGCATGATCACGCTTACAGACAATGGTGCCGAGAAGGTGCGCGAGTTCCTGCCAACGCAGGCTTCCGTCGCAGACACGGCTGGACTTCGCGTCGGGGTACGCGGCGGGGGATGCTCGGGTTTCCAATATGCGCTTGCGTTCGATGAGCAGCGCGACGGGGACACCATCTTCGAGGACAAGGGAATTCGTCTGCTTGTGGACCACGCGAGCCTTCCGTACGTCCGGGGATCGGTGATCGACTTCGTCGACAGCCTCCAGGGCGCGGGCTTCAAGGTCGAAAACCCGAACGTCGTTGCGGCCTGTGGCTGCGGATCGTCGTTCCGGGTGGCCGAAGAGGAAGAGGTCTCAGCGGTCTAAGTAGACTGGTTGGCCCCGCACCGCTCGGGCGGCGGGCGCGGCCGACGATGCTTGAACGCTCCCGCGAGATGGGTCCGGCGTTGCGCCGGTGAGCCGCGACCTGGCCACCGTCCTGCTCTCTGCCCTAGCGGCGATGGTCAACCCCTCGCTGCTCGCAGCTGTAACCGTGATGTTGCTGCTGCCGCATCCGAGGCGGCTGATGCTGGGCTATCTCCTCGGTGCGTACACCACGAGCATCGTCTTCGGCCTTGCCTTCGTGTTCTCATTGCACGGGTCGAGTGCTGTAGGCACGTCGAAGCACACGCTCAGTCCGGGCGAGGACGTCGTAGCGGGTGTCGTCGCGGTCACGATCGCGATGGTGGTGGCGACGGGTCACGACGCATCTCTGCGGAGATGGCACGCGCAACGCCGCGAGGCGAAGTCGAGGGCCGGAAAGACCGAGAGCTGGCAGCAGCGGATGCTCGGGAAGGGCTCCGCACGACTCACGTTCGTGGTCGGTGCGGCGCTCAGCTTTCCGGGCGTCACCTATCTGAACGCACTTAGTCACATCGTGAAGCTGAATCCGGGGACCGTGCCCAGCGTCCTGCTCGTCATCTATTTCTGCGTCATGCAGCAGATCCTGCTCGAGCTCCCGCTGCTCGGCTACGTGGTCGCTCCCGATTGGACTCAGGGCGCTGTGACGCGAACCAGAGATTGGCTGCACCGCAAGGGTCGCACCCTGATGGCGATCGGGCTGGGAGCGATCGGCGTTTACCTGCTCATCCATGGCCTCAGCACTTTCTCCGGATGAGGCTCCAGCGGGTGTCATCCCGCGCTCGCATGCCAGCACAGGCATCGCTGCGGCTCGATCGCGATCACTGGTCCGGCGGCCGGCGATTCGCCTAGGACCGGGACTTTCGTATCAGCGCTCTCATCGACAGCGCTCGAGATCCGGCCTTCTGTGAGGGCGTAGATGACCGGCAGCACACGGGGCAGTCCGCGGTAGTCCAGGCCCAGGTGAGCGACTCTCGCGCCCACCAGAAGCTGAGTTGCCCAGGCAGGCAGCTCCGCTAGATTGCAGGCCGTCACGCCAGCAGGCTACGAGCCGCAAGGGAGCGCGATGGATACTGGCATCGGACTGCCGAATACCGTGCCCGGGACCACTCGCCAACAGCTGCTCGAGTGGGCGCGTGCGGCGGAGGAGGCTGGCTTCTCGAGCCTCGGAACGATCGACCGGATCGTGTATCCCAACTATGAGCCGCTGATCGCCCTGTCGGCCGCCGCAGCAGTCACCGA
This sequence comes from Actinomycetota bacterium, assembly GCA_030948665.1. Taxonomy (GTDB): domain Bacteria; phylum Actinomycetota; class Thermoleophilia; order Solirubrobacterales; family Solirubrobacteraceae; genus Palsa-465. Next base: position 9,027 of record JALYZY010000165.1, read on the forward strand.
GCGCATCCGTCTGGCTACCACAGTGATGCTCGGGCCGCTCCGGGTAAATGCGGCGCTCATCGCCAAGCAGGTCCTAACGCTGGACGCGCTGGCCGGGGGCGGACGGGCGGTGCTCGGAATCGGTCTGGGTGGCCGCGAGGACGACTATCAGGTGAGCGGCGTCTCGATGTCGGGGCGTGGAGCTTGGCGAGACCGGGCGCTCCCTCAGATCAGGCGCATCTTCGACGGCCAGAGTGGCGACGACGCCAAGATCGGCCCGCGGCCCCAGGACGGCGGGCCCAGTCTGATCGTGGGTGGCAGCGTCCAGGCCTCGTTCGAGCGTGCCGCTCGCTACGGCGATGGCTGGATCATGGGTGGCGGTACCCCCGATCAGTTCAAAGACGCAGTTGAGCAGCTGCTGAGCGCATGGGAGAAGGAGGGCCGCGATGGGGAGCCTCGGAAGATGGCGCTGGCTTATTTCTCGCTCGGTGCCGACGCCAAGGTAACCGCCGATCGATACCTGCGCGACTATTACGGCTTCCTCGGCGCGGAGCAAAGCGCGATGATCGCCGGCAGCGCGGCCACCGACTCCGAGACGGTCAGCGCGTACGTGTCAGCGTTTGAGAGCGCAGGCTGCGATGAGCTGGTCCTCTTTCCCAGCTCGAGCGATCCAGCTCAGGTCGGTCTGCTCGCGGAGGCGATCGGACGCTAGGCGTTACACGGGTGTAGCGTCGAGCGATCGCCACAGGTACAGGCAGGCGAGCGTTCGGTACGGGCGCCATGGCTCACCGATCCGCTGCACCTCGGCGGGCGATGGCATCGCCTCCAACCCATACTGAAGCATCACCGCCCGGCGGATGCCGAGGTCGCCGACCGCGAGCACGTCGGGGCGTCCCAGCTGGAACATCAGGAACATGTGGGCGCTCCACTCACCGATCCCGCGCACTGCCACCAGCTCGGTGATCACCTGTTCGTCGGGCAGCTCGTCGAGCCGCTCGAGCTGAAGTGATCCGTCGAGCGAGCGCTCGGCCAGGGAGCGTAGGAATTGGACCTTCGCCCGGCTGAGCCCGGCCGCGGCACGAAGCTCCTCGGGATCATCGGCGAGGACCTCATCGGGGGTTGGTGTCCTCCCGCCGTAGCGGTCGGTCAGACGCGTGAAGATCGCGCGTGCGGCCTTGGTCGAGAGCTGCTGCCCGACGATCGAGCGCACTAGCGCGCCGTAGTGCTCACTGGGGCGTCCGGCAAGGCGATCGAATAACCCGTCGCCCCCAACCTCGTCGATCACCCCGCGCAGCACCGGGTCGGCCGCCCGGAGCGCCGCCACGGCGGTGGCATCGAACCCCGCTCCGTCAGGGTTGACCGGCAACGGCCCCGGGGACGCCGGTGTTGGTCGAGTACTTCGGCTGGAGCTTGACCTCGGGACGGATCTCGTGCACCGCCTGCGCGACCGCGATCGCCGACTCGGCAAAGCCGGTCGCGATCAGCTTGAGCTTGCCCTCGAACGTCGTGATGTCACCGCACGCCCAGACACGCTCGAGCGAGGTCCTCATCACCTGGTCGACCACGATCGCCCCCTTACTGACCTCGAGGCCCCAGTCCTTCAGCGGCCCAAGCGCTGTCTTGAAGCCGAGCTGGAGCAAGATCGCGTCGACCTCGACCTCGACCTCGTGCGCCTCGTCCTCGGAGTTGAACAGGCGCACGCGCTCGATCCCCCCATCGCCGTGGATCTCCTTGATCTGGAACGGCACGTGCAGCGCCACGTCGCCGCGCTCGGCTGCCTCGAGCACCTGACCCACGGTCAGCTCATGCGCGCGGAAACCTTCCCGCCGGTGCACCAGGCTGACCTGGCTCGCCGTGTCGAGAAGGTTGATGACCCAGTCACACGCCGAGTCCCCTCCACCCACGATCAACACGCGCTTGCCCTCGAACACGGACTTCTCGCCGACGATGTAGTGCGCGCCGCGGCCCTCCCATGGGGTCATGTCGAACCCGGGAAGCCTCTTGGGCTCGAACGCGCCGTGGCCGCCGGCGATCACGACGGTTCGCGAGCGCAGCTCACCGCGGTCGGTGTGCAGCACGACGACCCGGTCCTCGCCTTCGCCTTCCCAGGCAATCGTCTGCGCCGTCGTGTTCAGGTGGACAGGGACGTCGAACTGCTCGAGCGATTGCACCCTCAGCATCTCCACCAGATCCCTGGCCAACACGCGCGGATGACCGGGCACGTCGAAGATCCATTTCTCCGGATAGAGGGTGGTCAGCTGGCCGCCCAGCTCGGGCAGCGAGTCGATGACCCGGCTCGTGGCCTCGCGCATTCCGGCCCAGAAGGAAGTGCACATCCCGACCGGCCCGGCGCCGATCACGGTGATGTCCCGGACCTCGTCGAGATCCTGAGTCAGCGTTACCGGATCGGTGCTCATACTGGTTCGGTCACCGTCAGGGCGGCGCCGTCGAGGGCGCCAAGCGCGCGCTCCACCGAGCAGGAGATGCACGTGAAGGTCGGCGTGTCACGCAATGTGAAGGAGCTCGACTCGGTGGTCCTGAGTCGCTGCACGAGGTCGAGGAAGTCTGCGGGGTCCTCCGTCTCGAACGCGACCACGAACTCCTGGTCGTCGAGCCCGAACGAATAGCTCGTGTTCAGGTCGACTGACGGGAATTCACGGCCGACCTTGATGTGCTCCTGCATGATCCGCCAGCGCTGGTCAGCGGGCAGGGCGTACCAGCCCCGCGTCTTGACGAACGGGTAGACGAACAGGTACTTGCCATGGGCAGGGCGAACCTCCAGGCGGGACTCGTTCGAGTACTCCGAGGGCTTGGTCATGGCCAGGAACGAATATGGGATCGAGCACCACTTCATCAGCCCGCTCTGCGCGAGTACCACGTGGAATTCGTGGATGCGCTCTAGGTTCTGCGCCTGGCTCAGCAGCATCAGGTCGGCGTCACCGCGGGTCCCGACGAGCGAAAACGCCCTGAGCAGATGCCCGTCGGCGAAATCCTCACACGCGGCGATGAACTCGCGCTTGTCCGCTGCACGGCGCTCGTCGTCGAGCCGGCGCCAGGCGGCGTCGACCTTCAGGAACGTGTACTTGACGAAGTGCCTAGTGGGCATCCCAGCTGATGATACGCGGCGCCCACGGGCTGAAACCGGACCGCTCGGGCGGGTCAGGAGTCCCCATCCTCTCTGAAAGCACCGAACGCGCTGGACTCCGAGGGGCCACCGCGAGGCCGGCCAGATACCTGCCGGACGCTAGGATGCATGGGTGCGAATAGCGCTGGTTTCCCCATATTCGTGGACGTATCCCGGGGGAGTGACCAGGCACATCGAGGCGCTTGCTGAGCAGTTCCTCGCGCAGGGCCACGATGTTCGAGTGCTGGCGCCGTACGACCCGCCTGACCGGGTCGCGTCGGTGCTGCATCGCGGCGCGCGACCGCAGCAGCTCGACGCGCCCGAGTACCTCGTATCTCTCGGCCGAACGGTTGGGTTCAAGGCCAACGGAGCAGTGTCGAACCTTTCGATCACACCGTACGGCGTCGCGGCGATGCACAAGGAGCTGCGGACCGGCCGCTATGACGTCGTCCACATCCACGAGCCGATTGCTCCGCTCACGGGGTGGGTCGCCGCCGATCACACGCACCTACCGCTGGTCGGCACGTTTCACACCTATAACGAGAACCGCTTCTCAAACGGGGTCGCAGTGCTGATGGGAGCCCGTCGAGTCCTGAACCGTCTTCACGTTCGAGTTGCCGTGTCGGAGGCGGCGGCGTGGACGGGCCGCCGGTTCCTGGGAGGCCACTACCGGGTGATCCCAAATGGCGTCAACGTCGATCCCGTCCGTGCTCGCCTTGCCGCGGAGCGTCCGTCCGGGGATCGCCTTCGGATCGCGTTCGTAGGCCAGGCCGTCGAACGCAAGGGGCTGCCGGTGCTGCTGCGAGCGTTCGAGGCGCTCCGCGAGCACATTCCCACCGAGCTGACCGTGATCGGTCCGACGGCCGAGGAGCTCCTGCCAATGATGCTCGACCCAAGCGAAGTGCGCATGCTTGGCAAGGTCAGCGACGAGGTCAAGCAGCACGAGCTCGAGCAAGCCGACGTCCTGTGCGCTCCTTCCCTGCGCGGCGAGAGCTTCGGAATGGTCCTCACGGAAGCATTCGCCGCCGGAACACCGGTTGTGGCCTCAGACATCGCGGGCTACCGCGACGTGGTCCGAAATGGTGTTGACGGCATGCTCGTGGCTCCCGGCGATGCCCAGGGCCTGGCGGAGGCGCTGCGTGACATGTGGGACGAGCCCGCCCTCCGGGCCGCGATGGCGCGCTCGGCGGCCAGGGAGGTCCAGCGGTTCGCTTGGCCGCAGGTCGCCGCGGAGGTGATGGAGGCCTACGAGGATTCCGTCGCCGTCCCCGCGCCGGACACGGCGCTGCAACGGTCGGCTGTGCGCATCGGGCTCCGCGCCGCCGATCTCAAGCCGCACACGCCAGCACGCCGTCTGGAGAGTCTCGAGCCGCAGCTCGAAACGGGCGGCAGTCGCGCGCTGGCGCTCGCCAGGCGGGCCGGGGTCGGCGCCGTGGCGCTCGGCGGGGTGGTTCTGGCTGTCCTCGCGCTACAGCGGATCGGTCTGGCCCACATCGCCGCCGCTCTGGTGAGCTCGAGTCCGTCGCTCGTGCTGGCAGGGCTGGCGCTCATGTGCGGGGCGATGGTCCTGCGCGCGTTCTCGTGGCACTCGATCCTTCGCGCGGCGCTCCCAAAGGCGCGGGTCACCCTCGCAGACGCGATGCGGGGCACGTTCATCGGCGTGCTCATGTCCTCGACCTTGCCCGCCCGTCTCGGAGAGCCCTCGCGCGCGCTCGTGATCGCAAGGCGTACTGGCCGGCCGCGCGAACATCTTCCGGTCGTGCTGGGCACTGTCGTCTCCCAGACGCTGCTGAACTTCGTAGCGCTTGCCGTGCTCGGGGCGGTGATGTTCTCTTCCGTTGACCTGTTCAGCGGCCACCAGGACGCACTGCTGATCGCGGCGATCGTCCCGCTCGCCGTACTGGTCACCTTGCTTCTGATGCCCGTTCTGCTTCACCCTCGCGCCGCCGGCCGGTGGCGCCGGGTGCAGACGCTGGTCGAGCACGTCCGCCGGAGCTTGACACGCGTGCGTGCCGGCCTCACGGTCTTCCGCATGCCGCGACTAGGAGCCCAAGCCGCGGTGTTCCAGCTTGGAGCCTGGGCGCTCCAGTGGATTTCCTGCTACTTGCTGCTGCTCGCCCTCGGGCTCGAGCACCAAGCAGGCTTTGCCGCGGCGGCGGCGGTGCTGTTCGCGGTCAACATCACCGCGGTCCTGCCGGCCACGCCGGCGAACCTCGGGATCTTCCAGGCCGCGTGCGCGGCTGTGTTGCACACCGGCTGGCACGTCGGCTACCCGACCGGGATTGCGTATGGCGTGATCCTCCAGGCGGTCGAGGTCAGCACGGCGATCATGATGGGCATGCCCGCGCTGCTAAGAGAGGGCATGTCGTGGCGCGAGATCCGAATGCGAGCGCTCCACACCGCCCCGGTCCGGCTTCCGGCGCGCCCCAGCTCTCGGCGGACAAGTGCCGCTGCCGCTAACGAAAGCGGCTAGGCGTGGCAAGCCATCCGTTTGCACGTACTCAAATACAAGTACGTGCACACGGATTGAGCCTGGCCCCTGAAGCCCGGTCTGGCTTCGCCAGCGCGAGCGCGTGAGAGCAGCGCCGGTTCAGGACCGGGGCGTCCCGAGCCCGGCGATGCGTACCAGGCGCGTTGAGGGCAGCGGGCGACGGGGGACTTCCTGTGGCCCGGCGCGACTCGCCCGTGCCGTGCGCACCTCGCAGCGCAGCGCTGCCTCGAAGTTGGCGGTGTCGAACCGGGACGCGTTGCGCACGCACTCGCGCGGGTCGATCGCCTCATCATCGAACTGGAGGACCGCCTTGGCGAGCTCGGCCGGGCCCCCGGCCCAGAAGCATCCGGTGACACCGTCGATCACGGTCTCGAGCGCTCCCCCTGCCCGGCGGGCTATCACCGGCCGGCCGGCGGCCTGCGCCTCGACCGAGACGATGCCGAACTCTTCGACCGCCGTCACGATCAGCGCCCTGGCAGTGCGGATGATCTCCGCGACGGCCGCGTCGGGCAACCGCCCGGTGAACTGGATGGTGGGCCCTGCCAGAGCTCGTAAGCGGCCTGCGAGCGGCCCATCGCCCACCACCATCAGCGGCAGGCGCAGCCGGTTGAAGGCGGCGATCGCGACGTCGATCTGCTTGTGGGGCATCAGCTCGGAGACCACCGCGTAGTGGTCATCGACGCGCCCGGGAGAGAACCGCCGCGTTTCGACCGGCGGGTAGACGATCTCCGACTCGCGGCCGAAGTACGCGCGAATCCGATCCTGGGTCGTCCGGGAGTTGGCGACATAGCGATCCGTCTGCTGAGCGGCCACCCAATCCCAGCGCCGCCAGCGCGCAAACGCGGCGCCCAGCAAGGCGCGCGTGATCGGATCGCGCCGCCTGGCAAGCGTCTGCTCGCGATCGTTCCAGGCGTAGCGGAACGGGTTATGGCAATAGCTCACGTGCACAGTCGACGGACCACACATCACGCCGTGAGCCCACGCCGAGGAGCTCGAGACCACCAGGTCGTATCCCGAGAGGTCAAGCGACTCGATCGCGGCCGGGTAGAGCGGCAGCAGCGCCCTGAAGTTGGTGGCCGACGGCCGCAACCGCTGAAGAAAAGACGTCTCGATCCGCCGTCCCGCGAAGCGTCCCTCGGTCCCCTCCTCGTCGTAGATGGCCGTGTAGATGTCCGCCGTCGGCCACATGCGACAGAGCTCTGAGAAGACGCGTTCCCCGCCCCGAAGGTCGAGCAGGAAGTCGTGTACCAACGCGACGCCTCCCGAGCTGGCTGGACCGACCGGCACGCAAACCAGTCTACGACTGCTGTCTGACTCCGCCCAGCGGGACTGATCCGTGTGCCCGAGGATCGAAGGGTCCGTCCCGAACCCCAGCGACAGCGATTGCGGTGAGGTGTGTCCGAAACGCTGGTGCTCACCGCTAGGCGTTGGTACAGTTCCGCCGCCGCTTGTTGGTCCATGCCAGGCATCGGCCAGCGTTGGGGAGGCGTCTACGAGCGACTATGTCTCAGTGCTGGAACCAGCCGACCGCCCACCGTCAGGCGTTGTGTCCCGGGTAGGGCCGGGAACGAGAGGCGCATCAAGAATGGGCTCGGTGGTGCCGATTCCCGGCCGCAGGCAAGCTTCCCCACTGGGCGAGCCGAGCGTAGCGGTGGCCCCGACCGGTTCGGACGCTCAGCGCTCGCCGATCCGGCCGTTGCATGTCCTTCAGGTCTTCCAGCCCGCGACGGGCGGCGTTCCGAGGTATGTGGAGAGCCTGACGCGTGGCTTGCTCGCCGACGGGTGGCCAGTCACAGTCGCAGGTCCCGCGCAGGCGCTGTCCGGTTC